>NZ_JBIFFJ010000003.1:0-387124 GCF_043556915.1 Sulfitobacter sp. 1A15299
TCACGGCTTATATCCATGAGGCCAACATACCGGACCTCGTTCGCCACTGGAGAGCGACCGCCGCAATCACACCATGTGGTTTGCATGGGCGGCGGACCTTTTGCGAGAAGCTGATCCACAAGGGTTAGCCGCCGCTTGCAATCCGGGCCAGCACTGAAACCGCTGCTGTCAGGAATGTGATCCGCCGCGACGGGTCATGGCCGGGACGCGCGCCCCGGCCATGGAGGGTTTACATGGTCAGATTGGTGCCGCCGCCATCCAGCAACAGGTTCTGCCCCACGATGAAGCCCGCGTGCTGCGAACAAAGGAAGGCACAGGTCGCGCCGAATTCCTCACGCGTGCCATAACGCCCCGCAGGGATGCCCGCCTGCCGCTCGGCGCGGGCCTCGTCCAGCGTGATGCCCTTTTGCTTGACCACATTGGCGTCGAGCGAATCTGCCCGGTCGGTCGCATGGATGCCCGGAAGAAGGTTGTTAATCGTGACCCCCTTGCCCGCCACCTGCCGCGCGGTGCCCGCGACATAGCCGGTAAGCCCGGTGCGGGCGGAGTTGCTCAGCCCCAGAACGGGGATCGGCGCGCGCACCGACTGGCTGGTGATGTTGACGACCCGGCCCCAGCCGCGCTCCATCATGGCGGGCACCAGCGCTTTGATCAGCGCGATGGGGGCCAGCATATTGGCGTCGAGCGCCTTAATGAAATCCTCGCGGTCCCAATCCTGCCACATGCCGGGAGGCGGGCCGCCCGCGTTGTTGACCAGAATGTCACAGTCCTCGGCCGCCTTGATGACCAGCGCCTGCCCCTCTTCCGTGGCCACATCCGCCGCGACGGTGGTGACTTCGACGCCGTGTTCCTGACGGATGCGCTCGGCAGACGCCTCAAGCGCCTCTGCGCCGCGGGCGTTCATCACAAGGTTCACCCCTGCCGCCGCCAGCGCCTCGGCGCAGCCAAGGCCCAACCCCTTGGACGAGGCACAGACCAGCGCCTTCTTCCCTTTGATTCCCAAATCCATTTCGATTCCTCCTATGCATTTGCATATGCCTACCACGCCGCGCCGCCAATGCCAGCAAATCACCCGAGCCTTGACCCATCGGGGCCATAATTCTAGCTTAGCTCACTGGCGAAAGCCCCAGAACCAAAGGCCCGTCATGTCCCGCAGCCGCACCGCCCCCGCACAGAACATCGCCGTCTACCGCGCCGGGCAATTCCGCGCGAGCGATGGGGCAAACATGGGCGATGCGCTGTCTTTTGCCGCCGAATTGGTGCTGGATGATGTCTATGAGTTGGACCGCGCGGCAGAGCCGCAGCGCCTGTCGCTGCTAACCCTGCCCGGCGATCAATTCCGCCTCGTTGAAGAGACCGGCGTGGGCCGCCCCGGGGGTGATCTGCATCTCGACAGCCTGCTCACGCTGATGTCACCCGACGGGCAGACCCAAGAGGCGCTGTTGCTGGTGGAGGTCGATCAACACGGCCACGCGGCAGAGGTTTACCTTCTCCCGCTGGGCCCGTTGACACCGCAGACCGGCTACCGGATCGTGGGCATCGACACCCAGACCGCGCGGCAAAAGTTCGGCCAACTCGCCTGCGTCTCTTTCACGCGCGGCACCCATATCTCGCTCAGCACGGGTGAGTTGCGGCCCATCGAAGATCTGCGCGTTGGAGACCGTATCCTGACCCGCGATGATGGCGTGCAAACCCTGCGCTGGATCGGGCAAAGCACCCTGCGCGCGGTGGGCGAGTTTGCCCCGATCCGCATCCGCGCAGGCACGCTCAACAACGAGCACGACCTGATCGTCAGCCCCGATCACCGGCTTTTCATTTATCAACGCAGTGACGAGATGGGCGCGGGTCGGTCCGAACTGCTGGTCAAAGCGCGGCATCTGGTCAACGGCGACAGCGTCACGGTGCAGGACGGCGGCTTTGTCGATTACTTCCAATTACTCTTTGACGGGCATCAGATCATCTACGCCGAGGGCATCGCCGCCGAATCCATGCTGGTGGATAGCCGCACCCGATCGGTCCTGCCGCCGGATATGGCCGAAGCCTTGGGCGAGGTGATCCCCGGCCATTCCGATCTGCCCCATGCCGGGCTCGATCTGGCAGAGGCACTGCTTGACCGCCCCGACGCGGCGGCCCTGTTGCGCAAAGCCTCAACCCGTTAAGGCGCCTCGACGGCGTAGTGAAACTCCTCCCGGACGATCTTGCCGTCTTTGACGTGGTACACGCCGATCTCTTCCATCTGGAACCGCTCACCGCTTTGCTTATCGGTGGCATCGACCTTGAACATCGCGCTGAACTGACTGTTGCCAAAGTAAAACGGGCCGATCACCTCGGTGCTATGTTCCTCCATCGCGTTTTCCCACCAGTCATGTTTACCGTGGATCGCCTTGACGCCCTGGGTCTCTCGCCCCTGCCCGCCCATATCAGCGGCCTCGACCGAGACGGCATCGTCGGCATAGAGCCGATCAAGGTTCGCACGCACTGCAGCATTCCCCGCACGGCAGCCCGCCACCAATTCGCGGGCGATCTCTTTCAGTTCCATCGCATCCCCTCCATGTACCCCTTATGTTCTCACCCTATGCCAGCCTGCGATTCGCATCAATGGCCAGATTGCGCCCGGTCGCGGCCCGTCCTATATGGGTCGGATGTTGGACACGCCGCAAAACCGCCCCGCCCTGCCGCCCGAGATCGCGCGCCGTCGCACCTTTGCGATCATCAGCCACCCTGACGCGGGCAAAACCACGCTGACTGAAAAGTTCCTGCTGTTCGGCGGGGCCATTCAGATGGCCGGCCAGGTGCGCGCCAAGGGCGAGGCCCGGCGCACGCGCTCGGACTTCATGGCGATGGAAAAGGACCGGGGCATTTCCGTCTCGGCCTCGGCGATGTCGTTCGATTTCCATAGCGGTGACACCAACTACCGGTTCAACCTCGTTGACACGCCCGGCCACTCTGACTTTTCCGAAGATACCTACCGCACCCTGACGGCGGTGGATGCCGCCGTGATGGTGATCGACGGCGCGAAAGGCGTGGAAAGCCAGACGCAGAAACTTTTCGAAGTCTGCCGGATGCGCGACCTGCCGATCCTGACCTTCTGTAACAAGATGGACCGGGAAAGCCGCGATACCTTTGAAATCATCGACGAGATTCAGGAGAACCTCGCCATCGACGTGACACCCGCAAGCTGGCCCATCGGCGTGGGCCGCGATTTCGTGGGCTGCTATGACATGCTGCGCGACCGGCTGGAACTGATGGACCGCGCCGACCGGAACCGCGTCGCCGACAGCATCAAGATCGAAGGGTTGGACGACCCCAAACTTGCCGAACATGTCCCCGCCGCGCTGCTGGAGAAACTGCGCGAAGACCTTGAAATGGCGCGCGAACTGCTGCCGCCGCTGGACCTCAAGGCGATGCACGAAGGCACGCTGACGCCGATCTGGTTCGGCTCGGCGATCAACTCCTTCGGGGTGCGCGAATTGATGGAAGGCATCGCCAAATACGGGCCGGAGCCGCAAATCCAAGCCGCCACCCCGCGCCAAATCCTGCCCGAAGAGAACAAGGTCGCGGGCTTTGTCTTTAAGGTGCAGGCCAATATGGACCCCAAGCACCGCGACCGTGTGGCCTTTGTCCGCCTCGCTTCCGGGCATTTCGAGCGCGGCATGAAAATGACCCATGTGCGCACGAAAAAGCCGATGACCGTCTCCAACCCGGTGATGTTCCTCGCCTCCGACCGCGAGTTGGCCGAGGAGGCTTGGGCCGGTGACATCATCGGCATCCCCAACCACGGGCAGCTGCGCATCGGCGACACGCTGACCCAAGGCGAAGCGCTCCGCGTAAGCGGCATCCCCTCCTTCGCGCCCGAATTGCTGCAATCGGTCCGCGCGGGAGATCCGCTGAAGGCGAAACACCTTGAAAAAGCGCTGATGCAATTCGCCGAAGAAGGTGCTGCAAAAGTGTTCAAACCCTCGATCGGGTCAGGGTTTGTCGTGGGCGTTGTCGGCCAGTTGCAATTCGAAGTGCTCTCCAGCCGGATCGAGTTGGAATATGGCCTGCCGGTTCGGTTTGAACCGTCTCAGTTCACCTCGGCCCGTTGGGTGAACGGAACGAAGCAAGCCGTTGATAAGTTTACCGAAAGCAACAAACAGCACATCGCGCATGACCATGATGGCGACATCGTTTACCTGACCCGCCTGCAATGGGACATCGACCGGGTCGAGCGCGATTACCCGGATGTGAAGCTGACCGCGACCAAGGAAATGATGGTGTAAAACGGCCCGCGCCCCCGGGGCCGGAAAGCCTTGATTTCGTGGCCAATCATGGCATTCTAACCCCAACTGGGGAGACGCAATGACAACGCCGACGAAATGGGGGCTGGTTGCCACGATCTTGGCCCCCGCAGAGGAGATACGACGCTTTGCCGCCTACCATCTGGAGGCGGGCGCGCATCGCCTCTACCTATACCTCGATGCTGAGAACCCAGAGGCTTTCGAAAGCCTGAAGGCCCATCCGAAAATCCGTGTCACCACCTGTGATGAAGCCTATTGGCAAAAGCTCTGCGGTAAACGTCCGCAAAAGCACCAAGTCCGTCAAAGCCAGAACGCGACCCGCGCCTATAACCGGGCGGATGATGTGGATTGGCTGATCCATATGGATGTGGACGAATTCCTCGTCTCTGAGCGCCCCGTAGAAGAGGTGCTTGCCACCCTGCCCCCGGCGCAGAAAATCGCCCGCATCCGCCCGATGGAGGCTTTGGCGGGAGATGCCACTGCCTTCAAAGCCTTCGTTCCGAACGGCCCCGAGCGCGCCCGGATCGTCTCGGCGCTTTATCCGACCTATGGCGACTACGTCAAAGGTGGCTTTCTGAGCCATCTGGCCGGGAAAGTTTTCGTTCGCACCGGGATGGCGGAAGTGCGTCTTCAAATCCACAACGCCTTTCAGAAAGAGACGTTGATCGACGGGCCAGAGCAGCAGCCCGGCATCGATCTGGCGCATCTTCACGCGAAAAGCTGGCCGGAGTGGCTCGCCGCCTATCGCTACCGGCTTGAAAAAGGCTCTTACCGCGCCGATCTGGCCCCGAACCGCCCCCGCGACCGCGGCGGATTGTCGATGCACGAACTTTTTTCCATGATCGAATCCGAAGGGGGTGAGCCGGGATTGCGCGCCTTTTTCGATGAGGTCTGCGCCGATACGCCCGAGCTGCGCGCAGCGTTGAAATCCCATGGGCTGCTGCGCCTCGCCGAACTCGGCCTTGATGCAAAGGTGTCGCGCCACCTCCCCAGATAAGCGCCTGAGAGGGCAAGTGTTTGACGGCTGGGCCGCAACTTGCTATGCGCTTTCGCAACATGCCGCGGCAAATGCCGCCCCTTGGGCCATTCGGGCCGGCTTGTATTGCTGCCGCGGGCCAAGTCAGTGTCCGCTCAACTCGGACGCACATGACAAAATTTACCGATCTGAACCTGAATGCCAAGGTCCTCAAAGCTATTGAAGAGGCTGGCTACGAATCGCCCACACCTATTCAGGCGGGCGCCATTCCCCCCGCTCTCGAAGGCCGTGACGTCTTGGGCATCGCCCAGACCGGCACCGGCAAGACAGCCAGCTTCACGCTGCCGATGCTGTCACTTCTCGCCCGTGGCCGGGCACGCGCGCGGATGCCGCGGAGCCTTGTGCTCTGCCCCACGCGGGAGCTGGCCGCGCAGGTGGCTGAGAACTTTGACACCTATTCCAAGCATCTGAAGCTGACCAAGGCGCTGCTCATCGGCGGCGTGTCCTTCAAGGAACAGGACAAGCTGATCGACAAGGGTGTCGACGTGCTGATCGCCACGCCGGGCCGTCTTTTGGACCATTTCGAGCGTGGCAAGCTGATCCTGTCAGACGTCAAGGTCATGGTCGTGGACGAGGCCGACCGGATGCTCGACATGGGCTTCATTCCGGACATCGAGCGGATCTTCGGCCTTACGCCCTTCACCCGGCAGACGCTCTTCTTCTCGGCCACCATGGCGCCCGAGATCGAGCGGATCACCAACACCTTCCTCAGCAACCCTGAGCGGATCGAAGTGGCGCGTCAGGCGACCACGAGCGAGAATATCGAACAGGGCGTCGTCATGTTCAAAGGCTCGCGCAAGGACCGCGAGGCGAGCGAGAAGCGCAAGCTGCTGCGCCTGCTGATCGACGCCGAAGGCGAGAAATGCACCAATGCGATCATCTTCTGCAACCGCAAGATGGACGTGGATATCGTCGCAAAATCGCTGAAGAAATACGGCTATGACGCGGCCCCGATCCATGGCGATCTGGACCAAAGCCAGCGGACCAAAACGCTGGAAGGGTTCCGCGCTGGCGAGTTGCGTTTCCTCGTGGCATCGGACGTGGCCGCGCGTGGCCTCGATGTGCCGAGCGTGAGCCATGTCTTCAACTTCGACGTGCCCAGCCATGCCGAGGATTACGTTCACCGCATTGGCCGCACCGGCCGCGCGGGCCGCGATGGCAAGGCGATCATGATCTGCCAGCCGCGCGACGAGAAGAACTTCGAAGATGTCGAGCGTCTGGTGCAAAAGGAAATTCCGCGCATCGAAAACCCGCTTGGCCAAGCGAAACCCGCCGAGGAGGCATCCGACACCCCGGCCAAGTCCGATGACAAGCCCAAGCGGACCCGCTCGCGCAGCCGCAAGGCCGACAAACCTGCCGAGGCACCCGTCGAGGACAAGCAACCGCAGGCCGAAAAGGCCGAGGTCAAGGCTGACGCCAAAACCGATGACAAAGCGCAGCCCGAAAAGGCAGAGGCCACGCAGGACGAGCGCAAATCGGTCCGCGGCAACAAGGACGAGAAGAAATCGCGCGGCGGACGGGGCCGGGGCGACAAACGCGGCGGTAGCGACAACCGCGTTGTCGGTCTGGGCGATCACACGCCCGACTTCATTGGTCTGAGTTTCCGCGAACGCATCTAATCCCCGCCACCGCGGGCATGAATTCGCCGCCGATCCCTGCCGGGATTGGCGGCTTTTTCGTCTGTGCTATGTGAAGGGAAACCCACCAGATAGGACCATCATGCTGCGCCCCGCCCTCTTCGCCCTCGCCCTTACCCTGACCGCCCTTACCGCCGCTCCCGCCAGCGCCGAACGCTGCCGGGCCGAGGTCAATGGCGCCGAAGTTGTGGTGGAGGCGGAAAATTTCGCCAATTTCGCCGAAGAGGTCGGCACCCGCGAGCGGCTCATGAATTGGCCGGCGCGGAAGTGGAGCAAGCTTTGGGGCACGCCGCCCGCCTGCGATAGCGGGGTGCTGTTCGACTACCTCGCCACCACCGTGCCGCTGGATCAGATCGACGGCTATTGCCTGACCGCCACCCCCGAAGACGGGCATTTCCTGATCCCCGGCGCGCGGAACTATCGCGGCTATTGCAAGAAGACCTTCTGCGAGCGGGTGAACACCACCAAGGAAGAGACCGTCGAGATCAGCAAGAACATCGCACGCTCCGCTGTGGACACGCTGAGCCAGCCAGACAACCTCCGCGCCGTGGCGCATAAATCGGGGGCGTTCATTTTGACGGGAGGGGCATCTGCCCTCAGCGCCAATCTGGCGACAACAGGCAGCACGCTGGCCACTGCACTGTCGACCCCCGCCGCCCTTGCGGCCACGGGGGTGAGCGTGGTCGCGGTGGGCGGCGCGGTCTATATGTGCAGCGGTGACGCGGAGGTCAGCTCAGACGGCTGACCACCACGGTGACTTCGGGCTTCTTGCCGATTTCGTCATAGGACGACTGGCGCGCGACCTTTTTCAGACCGTCATTCAGCTTGTCGTCATCCCGCAGGGTGGCGGCTTTCTGACGGTTCAGCCATTGGCTGAGGTCTTGTTCCAGCACGTCCACGAGCGGCGCGTTGGAGCGGCCCGTTTCCGGCAGGCCCATCAGATCGACCCAAGGCTCGCCCAAAGGCTCGTCATCGGTATCTAGGATCAGCGTCACAGTGGCATGGCCGTTCAGCGCCATGCGGATACGGTCGCGGATCACACCATCGAGCGCGCCGACCTGAACCGAACCGTCCAGATACATGCGGCCTGTGTCGACATGCTCAACCACCTTGGGCTGGTTGCCCGACAGGTCCACCATCATGCCGTTCACCGCCAGAACGCCGGTGATGCCCTTGGCATCGGCGATCTTGACGTGTTCGCGCAGGTGGCGGTGCTCCCCGTGCATGGGGATCAGAACCTGCGGTTTCACGATGGCATGGAGCGTTTCCAGATCGGGGCGGTTGGCATGGCCCGACACATGGTAGAGGCCCGAGGAGTCGTCGACAACATCGACGCCCTTTTCCGAGAACTGGTTGATGATCGAGATCACGCCACGCTCATTGCCTGGAATGGTTTTCGACGAAAAGAGGAAGAGATCGCCCTCTTTCAACTCGATCCCCTGATACTTGCCCCGCGCCAGTTGCGCAGAGGCCGCGCGGCGCTCCCCTTGACTGCCGGTGACCAGCAACATCAGGTTCTCGCGCGGGATCGCGCGGGCGTTTTCGGGCGAGATGACGGGCGGGAAATCTTTCATCACACCGGTCTGGATCGAGGCTTCGACCATCCGGTTCATCGCACGGCCCAAGAGTACGATCGACCGCCCTGCCCGCGCACCGGCTTCGGCCAGCGTTTTGACCCGCGCCACGTTGGAGGCAAAGGTGGTGGCGACGACCATGCCCTCGGCGCTGCTGACGAGCTTCTCGATCTCCGGGCCTACAGTGGCTTCGGAGCGACCGGGATGGGCCGAGAAGACATTGGTGCTGTCGCAGATCAGCGCCTTGACGCCATCTTTGCAAACATCGGCCCAAAGCGCGTCGTCAAAGGCTTCGCCGACGCCCGGCGTCCGGTCGATCTTGAAGTCGCCGGAGTGGATCGTGCGCCCTTCGGGCGTGTCGATCACCATGGCCGAGGATTCGGGGATCGAATGCGAGATCGGCAGGAAGCCCACTTTGAACGGACCTGCGGTGATCTGCTCGGGCCATGCGCTGACGGTGGTGACCGCATCCTCGGGGTGGCCGTGTTCGGACATCTTCCGGCGGGCGATATTGGCGGTAAAGGCGCGCGCATAGATCGGCGCCTTCAGCACCTCATAGGAATGCGCGATGGCGCCGATGTGGTCTTCGTGGGCATGGGTGATAAAGATCGCCTCGATCTGGTCGCGGCGCTCTTTCAGCCAAGTGATGTCGGGCAGGATCAGGTCGACGCCCGGGGTGCTGTCCATGTCCGGGAAGGCGACACCGATGTCGACGACGATCAGCCGTTCTTTCCCGGGCTTGCCGTAGCCATAGACATAGGCGTTCATGCCAATTTCACCCGCCCCACCGAGGGGCAGATAGATAAATCGTTCGCTGCTCATATTATTCAGCTTTGTCCTTATTATAATCGTGGATCACGGTCAGCCCGTGCATCGTGAGTTCATCTTGATAATCATCGAACAGGTCGACTGCCTGCTGAAACAGCGGTGCCAGACCCCCCGTGGCGATAACCCGCATGGGTCTTGCACGTTCCGCCCTTATCCGCTCACATATCTCACGAACCAGCCCGACATAACCCCAAAAGACACCGGACTGCATACAGGCCACCGTATTGGTGCCGATCACCGACTGCGGTTTCGAGATATCGACATGCGGCAGGGCGGCGGCGGCATTGTGCAGCGCCTCTAGGCTGAGGTTCACCCCCGGCGCGATCACGCCGCCGATATAGGCCCCATCATCGGCCACCACGTCAAAGGTCGTGGCCGTGCCGAAATCCACCACGATCAGATCACCGCCATAGAGGTCAAAGCCTGCCACGGTGTTCACCAACCGGTCCGGACCAACCTGCGTTCCTTCGTCGACCCGCACGTCGATCGGCAGCGCGCAGCCCGGTTTCCCGACAACAAAAGGCCGCGTGTTAAAGTAGCGGTCCGCGAGAACGCGCAGGTTGAACACCACCCGCGGCACCGTCGAGCTGATGATCATATCGGTGATGTCGGCGTCGATATTCTGAAGCCGCATCAAGGTGTTGAGCCAAACGTAATATTGGTCGGCGGTGCGTTTCCATTCGGTTGACGTGCGCCATGTGGCGATGAACGCATCCCCGTCCCAGATAGAGAACACGGTGTTGGTGTTGCCACAGTCGATTGCCAGAAGCATGGTGCCTCCCCTCCCCCGATTTTAGAAAAACACGTCCGCCGCGGTGATGGGCACCGCGCCGTCGCGGGTGCGCAGGATCAGATTGCCCGCGCTGTCTACATCTTCGAAAACGCCGGTCATCTCATCGCGCATGGTGCGCGCGGTGATGACCTCTCCGAGCCGCGCGGCATTGGCCAGCCACGCGCTGCGGATCGTGCTGAACCCATAGGTCGTGAACTGCTCTTCCAGACCGGCGTATTCCCGCGCAAGCACGTCAAGGAACTCTTCCGCGCTCACGTTCGCCCCCGCTTCGCGCAGGGTCACCGCAGGCAACGCGCGGGGCTCAAGGCTGCTTGCCTCCGGTCCATGGGCGAGGTTCACGCCGATGCCGATCGCGAGATGCTCGCCCACGCTCTCCAGCAGGATGCCAGCGACCTTGCCGCCGCGCAGCAAAACGTCATTCGGCCACTTGAGGGCAAAAGCATCCTCTCGCCCCGTCACTGCGACGAACGCGCGGTAGAGCGCAAGCGAGGCCACGAAGGAACGCAGCGCGGCAACGCCCGGAGGCTCTTTGCGCGGCATCATCAGGGTGGCTGCGAAATTGCCGCGGGGTGTGGCCCAGCTCCGGGCCCGACGCCCGCGCGCCGCCGTCTGCTCCAGCGCCAAGATCCAAGTCGGCGCGGTCAGCTCTTGCTGTAACCGCGCTGCCTCTGAGAGGGTGGAATCGAGCGTGTCATAGACGCGCCGGCCATAGCCTTCCGGCCAAGGGGTCATGCGCGGGACTGGCCGATCTCGTGCCGCACCGCTCAGTTCACCAGCGATGCCGCTGCCGATGCAGCCACGCCCTCGACCCCGAACATATTGGCGATACCGACGATCATGATCAGGGCAGAGGCCATCAGCACCACGGTCAGCACGCCACCGTTCTGCTGGTCGAGCGTGTCCGAACGCTCTTCACCAAAGTACATGTAAAAGACGATGCGCAGGTAGTAATAGGCACCGATCACACTGGCGATCACGCCCGCGATGGCCAGCCATGTCATATTGGCGTCATAGGCCGCGCGCAGCACATAGAACTTGCCGAAAAAGCCCAGCATCGGCGGGACGCCCGCAAGGCTGAACAGCAGCACCAGCATCGCCAGCGCACGGCCCGGGTTGGTCTTGGCATACATGTTGAGCAGGGTGATATCGGTCACCGGCGCGCCGTCTTTCTGCATCAGCAGGATAAAGGCGAAGGTGCCGAGGTTCATGGTCACATAGATCGCCATATAGACCAGCATCGCCTGCACGCCAAAAGCGGTGCCTGCGGCCAGACCCATCAGTGCATAGCCAATATGCGCGATGGAGGAGAAGGCCATCAGACGTTTGATATTGGTCTGACCGATCGCCGCGACCGAGCCAAAGAACATCGACAGCACCGAAAGCAGCGCGACGATCTGGCTCCAATCGCTGACGATCTGCCCGAAGGCGTCATGCATCACGCGGGCAAACAGACCCATCGCCGCGACCTTGGGCGCCGTGGCAAAGAAGGCCGCGATCGGCGTGGGCGCGCCTTCGTAAACGTCCGGTGTCCACATGTGGAAGGGCACGGCGGAGACCTTGAAGGCAAGGCCCGAAATCAGGAACACCAGACCAAAGAGCAGGCCAAGCGAAGTGCCGCCCGTCTGCGCCGTGGTGATGATGCCCGCAAACAGCGTGGTCCCGGCGTAGCCGTAGACCAGCGATGCGCCATAGAGCAGCAGGCCCGAGCTGAGCGCGCCAAGCACGAAATACTTCAAGCCCGCTTCAGTGGATTTGACCGAGTCGCGGCGTAGGGAGGCTACGACGTAAAGCGCCAGAGACTGCAGTTCCAACCCCATGTAGAGCGCCATCAGGTCGCCCGCGCTGACCATCATCATCATGCCGACGACCGCCAAGGCAAAAAGCATCGGATACTCGAACCGCAGCAATCCACGCAGTTTCATATAGTTTTCCGACATGACCAAGACGGCAGCAGCCGAAAGCAGGATCGTCACCTTGGCGAAACGCGCGAAAGTGTCGTCGATAAACATGCCGTGGAAGGCGATATTGGTGGTGCCGTCCCCGGACATGGCCACCCAACCGGCCAGCAGCACCATCACCACCGCGGTCACCCAGACGAGCACCCCGGCGGCCTTGTCTTTCGACGTATAGACCGCGCCCAGAAGGCCAAGCAGGGCAAAGCCCGCGAGGACGATCTCAGGCAGAATGATGTTCAGATCAGCGGATATCATGCGCCAAGTCCTTCTTAATGCGAGGCATCGGCGGTCTGCACGGCTGTATCAGCCGCCTCCAGCGCCATGTCGTAATTTTCAATCAGGGCAGCCACGGAGGGCCCGATCATGTCCAGCACCAGCGCCGGATAGACGCCGAGGATCAGGGTCATCGCCACCAGCGGGGCAATGATCCATTTCTCACGCGGGGTCATGTCGGTGATCGCCTTGAGGCTTTCCTTGATTAGGTCGCCCATCACCACGCGGCGGTAGAGCCACAGCGCATAGGCGGCGGAGAAGATCACCCCGGTGGTCGCCACAGCCGCAACCCAAGTGTTCACTTGGAAGGTCGCCATCAGCGTCAGGAATTCCCCCACGAAGCCCGATGTGCCCGGCAGGCCCACGTTGGCCATGGTGAAGAACATGAAGACCAGCGCATAGGCGGGCATCCGGTTCACCAGACCGCCATAGGCGTCGATCTCACGGGTGTGCATCCGGTCATAGATCACGCCGACGCTGAGAAAGAGCGCGCCGGAGATGAAACCGTGGCTGATCATCTGGAAGATCGCCCCATCGACACCCTGCTGATTGGCGGCAAAGATCCCCATGGTCACGAAACCCATATGCGCGACCGAGGAATAGGCGATCAGCTTTTTCATGTCCTGCTGCACCAGCGCCACCAGTGAGGTATAGACGATGGCGATGGCCGACATCCACAGGATCAGCGGCGTCATCACCTCGGCCCCTACCGGGAACATCGGCAAAGAGAAACGCAGGAAGCCGTAACCTCCCATCTTGAGCAGGATCGCCGCCAGCACCACGGAGCCTGCTGTCGGCGCCTGAACGTGGGCGTCGGGCAGCCAGGTGTGCACCGGCCACATCGGCATCTTGACCGCGAAGCTGGCAAAGAAGGCGAGGAACATCAGCGTCTGCATGCCGCCGACGATCTGGATGCCCAGAAGCTCGAAGCTTTCGGAGCCGAAGTTATGCGTGAGCAGGCTGATCTCACAGCCGCCGATGCAGGTTGTGCCCGCTTCGGTAAACATCGCCACCATTGCCACAAGCATCAGCACCGAGCCGAGGAAGGTGTAGAGGAAGAATTTGAAGCTCGCGTAGATACGCTCTTTCCCGCCCCAGATACCGATGATCAGGAACATCGGGATCAGGCCGGCCTCAAAGAAGAGGTAGAAGAGCACCAGATCCAGCGCCATGAAGACGCCCAGCATCAGGGTCTCCAAGAGCAGGAAAGCGATCATATACTCTTTGACGCGATGCTCCACGTTCCAGCTGGCCGCGATGACCAGCGGCATCATGAAGGTCGTGAGCATCACGAAAAGGATCGAAATGCCGTCGACGCCGAGGCGATACTTCAGGCCCAAAAGCCAGTCGGCCTCATCCACGAATTGGAAATCGGTGTTCGACGGGTCGAAGTCGAACAGCACGAAAAGCGAGATCAGGAAGGTGACCGTCGTGGTGATGAAGGCCAGCCATTTCGCATTGCGCCCGGCGGCAGCATCATCGCCCCGCAGGAAGACCGCAAGGATCAGCGCTGCGAATGCCGGAATGAATGTGATGATTGAAAGCAGATGCGTGTCCATCAGTTCGCTCCTCCGCTCATCGTCATCCATGTCACCAGAACGGCGATGCCGATTACCATGGCGAAGGCATAGGTGAAGATATAGCCCGTCTGCGCCTTACCCGCGAGGCGGGTGAAGAAGGGGATGATCCCCATGGCGACGCCATTGAGCGTGCCGTCGATCACAGTGCCATCGCCGCGTTTCCACAGGAACCGGCCGATCGTTTTGGCAGGACGCACGAAAATCACGTCGTAAACCTCATCAAAGTACCATTTGTTTTTCAGGAACAGGTAAAGCGGGCGTTGGTTTGCCGCCAGCCGTCCCGGGACGGTCGGGCTCCAGATATAGAACCACAGCGCCATGATCAGACCGGCCAGCATCGCGATGAAGGGCGAGACCTTGACCCATTTCGGCGCGGCATGGGCATCTTCCAGCACATGGTTGTCGGGTGCGAAGTAAAGCGCCCCCTCGCCCGGCGCACCGCCGAAGACTTCGTGATGCGCGCCCGCGTCTTGATGGCCTTCGACCAGCGCATCGGCGCCATGGTCGCCATCGACCGGCCCGGTCGCACCGTGATCCTCCTCGGCCCCTTCGACATGCGCGTCGCCGCCTTCGGCCATTTCCGCCATCGGGATGCCGTAGAATTTGCCAACTTGATCCGCGTGACCAAAGAAGCTGCCGTACCAGATCATCCCGGCAAAGACCGAACCGAGCGCCAGAACGCCAAGCGGTATCAGCATGACCATCGGGCTTTCATGCGCATGTTCATGCGTGTGCTTGTTGCCACGCGGCGCGCCAAAGAAGGTCAGGAAGATCAGGCGCCAGCTGTAGAAGCTCGTCATCGCCGCAGCGATCACAAGAAGCCAGAAGCCATACATCGACCCACCGCCCCAAGCGCTCTCGATAATCGCGTCCTTCGACAGGAAGCCTGCGAAACCGATATGCGTGAGAGGAATGCCGACGCCGGTGATCGCCAGCGTGCCGATCATCATCGCCCAGAAGGTATAGGGGATTTTTTTGCGCAGACCGCCGTAGTTGGTCATGTCCTGCTCATGGTGCATCGCATGGATGACCGAGCCCGCGCCCAAAAAGAGCATCGCCTTGAAGAAGGCGTGCGTGAAGAGGTGGAACATTGCCGCCGAATACATGCCCACGCCTGCGGCCACGAACATATAGCCAAGCTGCGACATGGTCGAATAGGCGATGACGCGTTTGATATCGGTCTGCACAAGGCCGATGGTCGCCGCGACAAAGGCGGTGGTGGCGCCGATCACGGTCACGAAAGCCATCGCCTCGGGCGCGAATTCCATCACGGGCGACATGCGGCAGACAAGAAAGACACCCGCGGTCACCATGGTCGCGGCGTGGATCAGCGCCGATACGGGCGTCGGACCTTCCATAGCGTCGGGCAGCCATGTGTGCAGGAAGAGCTGTGCCGATTTACCCATCGCGCCGAGGAACAGCAGGAAGGCGATCAGGTTCGCCGCGTTCCAGTCGTTCCACAGGAAGGTGACGGACTGTTCGGCCAGATCGGGTGCGGCGGCAAAGATATCGTCAAAGCGGATCGAGTCCGTCAGCATGTAAAGGCCAAAGATGCCAAGCAGGAAGGCAAAGTCCCCCACCCGGTTGACCACAAAGGCTTTCATCGCCGCGGCATTGGCCGACGGCTTGCGGAAGTAGAAGCCGATCAGCAGGTAGGAGGCCACGCCCACGCCCTCCCAGCCAAAGAACATCTGCACGAGGTTATCGGCGGTCACCAGCATCAACATCGCGAAGGTGAAGAAAGACAGATAGGCGAAGAACCGAGGCCGATAGCTTTCGTTATCGCGGAAGTTCTCGTCATGGGCCATGTAGCCGAAGGAATAAAGGTGCACGAGGCTCGACACCGTGGTGATGACGATCAACATGATCGCGGTCAGACGGTCGAGACGGATCGCCCAGTCGGTGCTCAGCGTGCCGCTTTCGATAAAGCGCAAAATCTGGATTTGCTCGGCCGGGCCGTCCAGCGTCAGGAAGACCACCCAAGACAGGAAGGCGGCAAGGAACAGCAGCCCGGTGGCGACCCACTGGGCGGCCTTCTCACCGATGATCTTCCAGCCGAAACCGCAGAGGATGGCACCCACCAGCGGGGCGAATAGGATCGTGGTTTCCATTGCCTCAGCCCTTCATCACGTTGACATCTTCCACCGCGATCGAGCCACGGTTGCGGAAGAAACAGACCAAAATGGCGAGGCCGATGGCAGCCTCAGCCGCGGCGACGGTGAGCACGAAAAGGGTAAAGACCTGCCCCGTCAGATCACCAAGGAAGCTGGAAAAGGCGACGAGGTTGATATTCACCGCGAGCAGCATCAATTCGATGCTCATCAGCAGAATGATCACGTTCTTGCGGTTCAGGAATAGCCCGAAGATGCCGATGACAAACAGCGTCGCCGCCACTGTCAGGTAATGCTCAAGTCCGATCATGTCGTCCCTTACGTTCCCGCCCTTTGATGGGCTTTGGTCGCGCCCCATTTGATGGGGCTTTTAGTATCACTTTGCCCCGGCTGCCACCGGGATTGCCGAAGCTTTAGCCGATAAAGCTGTAGCCGCCGAAAAACACGACGATCAACACCACGACCAGTACCACGATTGTTGTTCTCGACATTTCGACGTCCCTTTTCCTCTTGGTTTGGCCGTTTTCTTTCAAAGAAAACGGCCCCGGAATTTTTGAAAATTCCGTTAGTTAAAGGCCCTGCCCCGACTTCACGTCGCGCAGCTCCATCGCCTTGGCCGGGTCGCGCATCATCTGGGCCACCACGTCTTGGCGCTTCACATCCTTACGGTGACGCAGTGTCAGCACGATCGCCCCGATCATCGCCACCAGCAGGATCAGACCCGCCAGTTGGAACAGCAGGAAGTAACGATCATAGAGCAGCAGGCCGAGGGCTTCCGTGTTGAACCGCGCGGGATCAATCGCATTGGCCCGCAGGCTTTCCGCCGCCGCACTCTGCTCCCATGCGCCAAAGGCCATGACGAATTGCATCAAGATCACCAACCCGATCAGCAGGGCCAAGGGCATGTAGCGCGCCATCTCGGCCTTGAGTTCGGCGAAGTCCACGTCGAGCATCATGACGACGAAGAGGAACAGCACCGCCACCGCGCCGACATATACGATGACCAGCAGCATCGCCACGAACTCCGCGCCAAGCAGAACGAAGAGCCCCGCCGCCGAAAGGAAGGACAGGATCAGCCAGAGCACCGAATGCACCGGGTTGCGGCTGATCACCGTGAACAGCCCGCCGGTGATGACGCTGATCGCGAAGAGGTAAAATGAAAAGACCGTCATGCGCCGTCTTCCTTCTTGGTATCTTTGTCTTCGTCGAGAACCGATTGCGCCAGCTCCAAGGCCCGGGTCATGGCGGGAAGCCCGGCAAAGACCGACATCTGGCTGATCGTCTCGACGATATGTTGTTTCGTGGCCCCCGCCTCGCGCGCGTGGCGCACGGTTTGACGAAGGGCCATGTCATTCTGCGCGCCCTGCATGGTCAGCCCGGCAAGGGTCAAAAGCAGCCGCGTTCGCGCGTCCAGCCCGCCCTTGTTGACCGTGTCGCCGAACCAGAAATCCATCATTTCCTTCGGCATGGTGCCCATCATCGCCTCGAACCCTTTTGGCGAAAAAGCATCCATCGCTGGAAAGGCTTTCGCCATTTCCTGCGCCTGCTTCATCATCGCATCAAAAGGGTTCTTGGGGTCGTTCATCTGTAAGGCGCGTCCATTTCGAGGTTGCGGGCAATCTCGGCTTCCCAACGTTCGCCGTTGTCCAAAAGCTTGGCCTTGTCGTAGTAAAGCTCTTCGCGGGTCTCGGTCGAGAACTCGAAGTTCGGGCCTTCGACAATCGCATCAACCGGGCAGGCTTCCTGACAGAAACCACAATAGATGCATTTCGTCATGTCGATGTCATAGCGCGTGGTGCGGCGGCTGCCGTCTTCGCGCGCTTCGGCGTCGATGGTGATCGCCTGCGCGGGGCAGATCGCTTCGCAGAGCTTACAGGCAATGCAGCGTTCCTCGCCATTGGGATACCGGCGCAGCGCATGCTCCCCGCGGAAACGGGGGCTGAGCGGCCCCTTTTCATGCGGGTAGTTCAGCGTGGTTTTCGGCGCAAAGAAATAGCGCATCCCCAGCATGAACGCCTTGGCGTAATCCGCCAGCAGGAAATATTTCGCGGCGCGGGTGTAATCAGTCGCAGCCATGTCAGCCCCCTACGGTCCAGCGGGCGTAGATGCCCCAGAACCAATCGAATTTTGCAGCGAATGCCACGAAGACCACCCAGAAGAGCGAGAAGGGAAGGAAGACTTTCCACCCCAGCCGCATCAGCTGGTCATAGCGGTAGCGCGGCGTGATTGCCTTCACCATGGCGAACATGAAGAAGACCATCAGCATCTTGATGAACATCCAGAAGAAGCCATCCGGCAGGAACGGCACCGGCGACAGCCAGCCACCGAAGAACATCAGCGACACCAGCGCGCACATCAGCACCACGGCCACCAGCTCGCCAATCATGAAGAGCAGGAAGGGCGTCGAGGAATATTCCACCTGATACCCCGCGACGAGTTCCGATTCCGCTTCCGGCAGGTCGAAGGGCGGGCGGTTGGTCTCCGCCAGCGCCGAGATGAAGAACAGGACCAGCATCGGGAAATGCGGCAGGAAGTACCAGTTCAGCAGCCCCCAGTCGCCGTCCTGCGCCGCCACGATGGACGAGAAGTTCATCGACCCGGTCGAGAGGATCACGCCGATGATGATCAGACCGATCGAGACCTCGTAAGAGATCATCTGCGCGGCGGAGCGCAGGGAGCCAAGGAACGGATATTTCGAGTTCGAGGCCCAGCCCCCCATGATCACGCCGTAGACTTCGAGCGAGGAGACGGCGAAGACATAGAGGATCGCCACGTTGATGTCCGACAGGATCCACCCCTCGTTAAACGGGATCACCGCCCAGGCGATCATCGCCATGACGAAGGAAATCATCGGCGCGAGGAAGAAGACCCCCTTGTCAGCCCCTGCCGGAACCACCACTTCCTTAACGATATATTTGAGAAAGTCGGCAAAACTCTGAAGCAGGCCGAAGACACCCACGACGTTGGGGCCGCGGCGCATCATCACGGCGGCCCAGATCTTGCGGTCGGCATACATGAGGAAGGCCAGCGCCAGCAGCAGCGGCACCACCAGCAGCAACACCTGCCCGACCGTCAGCAGGCCGATGCCCAGATAGGTGTTGTAAAAGAAATCAGCCATAAGTCCTCACACCGTCGGAATGCCGCGTTCCGCGCATTGAAACGCGGTCACTTCGGCATCAATTGTCTTCAAGCCTTTGGGCAGGCTCGGCGAGATTGTGTAAACAGCATCTGCCCGCCATATGCCACCCTCTTCGCTCACATTTGTCCGCACATGACGCGCAAAACCGTAGCCCCGGATCAGCGTGTATTGCGCGGCGGCGCATTCGGCGTAGTCCGACACGTCCTGCGCCGAAAGCGCCTTGGTCATCGCCACGTTGAATTGCACCAAATCACCGTCCAAAAGCTGGGTTTCGACCCCCTTGTAATCGGGGATAAAGTCCTCGGCCACCGGCACCTGCGGTTCGCAGGCGGCCAGTAGCATCAAGGGGGCCAGCGCCATTGTTCTCACTCCGCCGCCATCGGCTCGGCCCGGCGCGCGGCGGCCAGTGCCGACAGTTCCGCCATCAACTGGCTGGCCCGCGCGATCGGGTTGGAGAGATAGAAGTCACGCACCGCAGGCGCGAAAGACGCATCGCCCAGCTTGTCCGCAGGCAGCGCGTTCCATTCGTTTTCCGGCACCTCATCGACATTCGCCAGATGGGGCACAGCCTCGGTCAGCTTGCGGCGCAGCGCGGCGATGGAATCATAGCTCAGTTGTGCGCCCATCTCAGCCGAAAGCGCCCGGAGAATCGCCCAGTTTTCTTTCGCCTGCCCCGGCGCGAAACCGGCGCGCAATGCGAGCTGGGGACGGCCTTCGGTGTTGACGAAAAGCCCCGGCTCCTCGGTATAGGCGGCACCCGGCAGGATGATGTCGGCACGATGCGCGCCGCGGTCGCCGTGGCTGCCTTGGTAGATCACGAAGGGGCCTTCACCGATCTCGATCTCATCGGCGCCGAGGTTGTAGATCACCTCGGCCGCGTTCACGTCATCCATGCCGTTTTCGGCCACGGCACCGATGTCCATCGCACCCACGCGCGAGGCGGCGGTGTGCAGGACCATCAGCTTGCTCTTGGTCTTCTCGGCCAGTTCCATCGCCTTGGCCAGCACCGCCGAACCATCAGCCTCGCGCAGCGCGCCTTGGCCCACAACGATCACCGAAGGCTGCTCCAGCACTTCGTCGAAGTCGCTGTTCATCAGTTTGTCGAGCGTGGCGCGGTCATTGCCCAGATGGTGATGCGGATAGGTCAGATCGGCGGCTTCGCCGATCAGGCCGATCTCGGCGCCATTGGTCCAAGCCTTGCGGATACGCGCGTTGAGCACCGGCGCCTCGACGGCGGGGTTGGTGCCGATGATCTGGATCATCTTGGCATCGTCCAGATCCTCGATCCGCGCGTTGCCGACATAGCCGAAACGGTTGCCTGCGGGCAGTTTCGCGCCATCGGTGCGGCATTCGACAACACCGCCCTGCCCTTCGATCAACTCTTTCAGTGCAAAGGCGGCCTCGATCGGGGCCAGATCGCCGATCAAACCGGCCAATTTCTTGCCCTTCATCGCGGCGGCGGCGGCATTGAGCGCCTCGGGCCAGCTGGCTTTGCGCAGCTTGCCGTTCTCGCGGATGTAAGGCGTGTCGAGACGCTGGCGGCGCAGACCGTCCCAGACGAAGCGGGTCTTGTCCGAAATCCACTCCTCGTTCACGCCGTCATGGTTGCGCGGCAAAAAGCGCATGACTTCGCGGCCCTTGGTGTCGACGCGGATGTTGGAGCCGAGCGCATCCATCACGTCGATGCTCTCGGTCTTGCTCAGTTCCCAGGGACGCGCGGTGAAGGCATAGGGCTTGGAAACCAGCGCGCCTACCGGGCAGAGGTCGATGATATTGCCCGACAGGTTGCTGTCGATCAGCGCGCCGAGATAGGTGGTGATTTCCGCATCCTCGCCGCGACCGGTCTGGCCCATGACGTGCTGGCCTGCGACCTCGGTCGTGAAGCGCACGCAGCGGGTGCAGGAAATGCAGCGGGTCATATGCGTCTCGACCAGCGGGCCGAGATCGAGATCCTCGGTCGCGCGCTTGGGCTCGCGGTAGCGCGAGAAGTCGACGCCGTAAGCCATCGCCTGGTCCTGAAGATCGCACTCACCGCCCTGGTCGCAGATCGGGCAATCCAGCGGGTGGTTGATGAGCAGGAATTCCATCACGCCCTCGCGGGCCTTCTTGACCATGGGCGAGTTGGTTTTCACGACCGGCGGCTGGCCCTCGGGGCCGGGGCGCAGGTCGCGCACCTGCATGGCGCAGGAGGCGGCGGGCTTGGGCGGCCCGCCGACGACTTCCACAAGACACATCCGGCAGTTACCGGCGATCGACAGACGCTCGTGGTAACAGAAGCGCGGCACTTCGATGCCGACCTGCTCGCAGGCCTGAATGAGCGTCATCGCCCCTTCGACTTCGACTTCCTTACCGTCGATGATGATCTTGCGGATATCGCTCATAAGCTCACTTTGCCTTCAGTAACGAACCGATCCGGCTCGATTTTTGAATCTCTTCGCGTCCGAGCGCACAATAGCTTTGCGGGTCCGAAGTATCGACCCCCTTCGCCTTGAAAAACGCGGCGCCCCGCGCTCTCATGCGCGCTTTTTCAGCGTCACTATCAATATAGGCGTCGATCTCGGCGTCGGAGTAGCCCAGATCGGTTGCCTTGCCTTTCAAGTCCCAAGCCATTTTGACCGCGCGCAGCATCCGCGCGCTGATGTCGGGGCAGTTCTTGCGGATGATGTCGGCCACGCCCATGTCCAAAAGCGCGTCGTCAATGGCGGCCACCTCGCGCAGCGGCGGTTTTGCGGCGACCGGTGTCACGGTGGCGGCGGTCAGGCTCAGGCCCATCACGGCGATCATCAGGGTGCGCATATCAATTCTCCTTCATGCAGCGGGCCGGAAGGGCCCGTCTGACAGATGGAGATTGCAGGCCGTGATATTCAATATCACCGCCCCCAAGGCCCGCAGGCCCGCGATATGTCGCCGACGCGATCACTGGGGGCAGCGCCCCTGAAAGGTCAGCGCCCCGCCATCGAACCGCAGCGCGCTTGCCGGGGCATCGGGGCCAAAGGTCCAGTCGATCTTGGAGTTGCCGTAGTTGCCGACACAGTATTTCACTGCCTCATAGCGCGCTGCCGCGCGGGCGCCGTCGATGGATTTGCCGGCATCCTTGACCGTCACCTGAAAGACATCCCGCTGACCGTCGATCTTGCGCAGCTTGGTGTTGAAATACTGTCCGTCAAAGGCAATCCGCTCACCATCATTGGCGCAGCCCGCCAGCAGGGCGCTGAGCGTCAGAACCGTCAAAGCATATTTCATAGACCTACTCCGCTGCGCCTTGGGCCCGGCCTTGCCACTCGCCCCGCGCCTGTTGTGGACGGACGCGCCTGACGCGCGCCCGCTATTGCCGCTCCTGCGCCAAGCGTCAAGCCGGTGAGGCCCGCCGCCGCGCAGGGTTTCACTCTGCCGCGACCGCGCTGACGCGGCCCGTGCGCTTGTGTTTGATCCGATCCTCGATCTCATCGCGGAAGTGGCGGATCAGACCCTGGATCGGCCAAGCCGCCGCATCGCCAAGCGCGCAGATCGTGTGGCCCTCGACCTGTTTGGTCACGTCGAGCAGCATGTCGATCTCTTCAGGCTCCGCATCGCCCGAAACCAGACGGTCCATCACCCGCATCATCCAGCCGGTGCCCTCGCGGCAGGGCGTGCACTGGCCGCAGCTTTCGTGCTTGTAGAACTTCGACAGCCGCCAGATCGCCTTGATGACATCGGTCGAGTTGTCCATCACGATCACCGCCGCCGTGCCGAGTCCCGAGCGTTGTTCGCGCAGGTAGTCGAAATCCATGATCGCGTCGCGCATGTCTTTGCCGGGTATCAGCGGCACCGAGGAGCCGCCGGGGATCACCGCCTTGAGATTGTCCCAGCCGCCGCGGATGCCACCGCAATGTTTCTCGATCAGCTCTTCAAAGGAGATCGACATCGCCTCTTCGACGACGCAGGGGTTGTTCACGTGACCCGAGACCGCAAAGAGCTTGGTGCCCGCATTGTTGGCGCGGCCAAAGCCTGCGAACCACTCAGGCCCACGGCGCAGAATGGTCGGCACCACGGCGATGGATTCGACGTTGTTCACCGTGGTCGGGCAGCCATAGAGGCCCGCGCCAGCCGGGAACGGCGGTTTCATCCGGGGCATGCCCTTCTTGCCCTCAAGGCTTTCCAGCAGCGCGGTCTCTTCGCCGCAGATGTAAGCCCCTGCCCCGTGGTGCAGGAAGATATCGAAATCCCAGCCCGATTTGCTGGCGTTCTTGCCCACCAGACCGGCCTCATAGGCCTCGTCGATCGCCGTCTGAAGCGCTTCGCGCTCGCGGATATATTCGCCGCGCAGGTAGATGTAGCAGGTATGCGCGTTCATCGCGAAAGAGGCGATCAGGCAGCCTTCGATCAGCGTATGCGGATCGTGGCGCATGATCTCGCGGTCTTTGCAGGTGCCCGGCTCGGATTCGTCGGCATTGACCACAAGATAGGCAGGGCGACCATCACTCTCTTTCGGCATGAAGGACCACTTGAGCCCGGTGGGGAAGCCCGCGCCACCCCGGCCCCGCAGGCCAGAGGCTTTCATCTGGTCGACGATCCAATCGCGGCCCTTTTGAATGATCCCGGCGGTGCCATCCCAATGGCCGCGCGCCTGCGCGCCTTTCAGGGTGCGGTCATGCATGCCGTAGATGTTGGTAAAAATGCGGTCTTTGTCCTGAAGCATGATGCCTACCTTTGGTTCTCACGGCTGGCCCGGCGGGCCTGCCACATTTGATATATCACGACCATCGCCCAGAAAAGCGCGGCCAGTGCAGCAAAGTCGAAGAGCAGCGCATACCGCCCCGGCAGGCCAAGCGCCGGGCCGGCCCATTGCATGGCCAGCCACAAGCACATGGTCACGGCAATGACCAGCCCTGCGGTGCGGCCCTTACGGGCAAGCGCTCTGTCTTCGGCTTCGCTCATGTCTCTCTCTTACCCCGATCAGCCCTCGGCTTTGCCGTCACTGGCAAGCGCCTTGGCCTGACCGATCCAATCGTCGCGCCGAATACGGCCCTTGAAACGCAGGCGGGAATCGACCCAGTCGATCTCCTCCCCCTCAAGGGCTGCGATCTGGTCGAAATGGAAGATGCCCAGTTCATTCAGCGTCTGTTCCAGCTTCGGCCCGATGCCACCAATGCGCTTGAGGTCATCCGCCCCGCCCGCACGCGGCGCGTCGAGCAGCGCGGGTTTGCCATCGGTCGATGCGCCACCTGTCGCCCCCTTGGGCGCGGTCTCAACGGTCTCTTTGGGGGGGGTCACCACCGCGGGCGCTTCTTCGGCTTCGACAACCTGTTCCGGCGCGGCTTCGACGGCAGCCGTATCGGCCACGGGCGCTGTTGGCGTTGTTCCCTCGGGGGCTCCGGCGGGGACTTCCTCGCCCGCCACCTCAGCCTTGGCACCCTGCTCCGGCCCGGTCTCAACGGCAGCCGTATCGGCCACGGGCGCCGCTGGCGCTGTCTCTTCCACAGGCTCAACCGGCGCGCTGGCCTTTCGGGCGGCCCCGATGCCTGCGTCACCGGCGGGGACCGTGCCGACAGCCGAGGAAACGCTCCCCGATGCCGTCGGCGCCGCTGCAACCGATGCTGCCGCCGCGCTGCGCGTGTTGTCTTGCGGGGCGGCGGCTGGCACGTCTTTGCACAGCAAGGTCATCGCGAGATAGCCCACGATCACCGCCACCAGCACACCGGCCAGAATGGACATCAAAAGACCCCAGATGCCAAAGGCCAGCAACAGGAATGCCACCAGCAAACCGACACCGGCACCCAGCCACCAGCAGCGCTTGGTGCAGGCTTCTCGTTCCGAAATATCCGTCATGACTGTCCTTCTCTCCCTTGATGCGGGCGATGCGGCTTATGGCTCTGCGGGGTGGTGTGGGTGCCGTTCTTGGCCCGTGGTTATTCTCCGTCTTATTCTTCTGCGAGGCGCGCAGCCTGCTCTACCCAATTGTCGCGGCTGACGCGGCCTTTAAACCCTTCGAGATTCTGGTCGACCCAAGCGACCTCTTCGGGGCCCCATTGGGCGATCTGGTCAAAATGATAGAAGCCCATGCCGTTAAGCATCTGCTCAAGCTTCGGACCGACGCCTTTGATCTTTTTGAGATCATCCGCCCCGCCCTCGCGCGGGCCGTCCAACTGCGCAGGCTTTTGACCGGGCGTTGCAGGGGCGCTGGTTTCGGCCTTTGCCGCATCGGCACTCTCGCCCTCGGGGTCACGTTTGGAGCGCGGTTTGCTCTTTGACGTGGCTTCGGCTTCCTGCTCGGTCACGCCGGTCTTATCGGCGCTTTCGCCCTCAGCCGGACGCGGCTCTTCGGCTTCGACCTCTTCCACGGTTTCGGGCTGCGGCGCATCCGGCTTGCGCTGCCATGGGGTCAGCAGCGGCACCTCGGTGCCATCAATACGCTTGACCGTATCGCCGATATCGACCGCCGCCTGCGCGCTGGCGTTATACTGCGTGCGCCCGCTTTCGTGATCCGTAAGGCTGGTCAACCCGCCCAGAGGCTCGGAGGCATAGCGCCCGTTCTGCGGCCCGGGCACGGGCACGCGCCCGGCGCTCAACTCATCGAGGATTTCGTTCAGCCGCGCGGTGGTCAGGTCTTCGTAATAGTCCTTGCCGATCTGCGCCATGGGGGCGTTGGAACAGGCACCGAGGCATTCGACCTCTTCCCAGGAAAAAAGCCCATCCGCCGACAACTGATGCGGCTTGGCGGCGATACGCTCTTTACAGACGGCGACCAGATCCTCAGCCCCGCAAATCATGCAGGACGTGGTGCCGCAAACTTGGATATGTGCCACGGAACCAACGGGTTGCAGCTGGAACATGAAGTAGAAGGTCGCCACTTCGAGGCCCCGGATATAGGCCATGCCGAGCATTTCCGAGACATGTTCGATCGCCGGGCGGGTCAACCAGCCTTCTTGCTCCTGCGCGCGCCACAGCAGTGGGATGATCGCGCTGGCCTGACGGCCTTCGGGGTATTTGGTGATCTGCGCTTCGGCCCATTCTTGGTTGGCGGGCGTGAAGGCAAAACTGTCGGGCTGGTCAGGGTGTAGACGGCGGAGCATTAGTTCGAACCTATGGTCAGGCGGAGGCCAATGATGCCCCCGGCGTAAATTTCTTCAAAACGGGGTGACGCGAGCGGCATCACCGGTCAATCTCTCCAAAGACGACGTCCATGGTGCCGATGATCGCGGCCACATCGGCAAGCTGGTGGCCGCTGGCCACATGGTCCATCGCCTGCAAGTGCAAGAAGCCCGGCGCGCGGATTTTGGAGCGATAGGGTTTGTTGGAACCATCGGCCACGAGGTAGACGCCAAACTCGCCCTTGGGCGCTTCGACGGCGCAGTAAACCTCGCCCTTGGGAACGTGGAACCCTTCGGTATAGAGCTTGAAGTGGTGAATCAGGCTTTCCATGTCAGTCTTCATCGCGGTGCGCGACGGCGGGGTGATCTTACCCCGGGCCAGCACATCGCCCTGCCCTTCGGGGGCGCGCAGCTTCTCGATCGCTTGCTGGATGATGTAGGTCGACTGGCGCATCTCTTCCATCCGGCAGAGGTAGCGGTCAAAGCAGTCGCCGTTCTTGCCCACGGGGATCTGAAAGTCGAATTCGTCGTAGCACTCATAGGGCTGCGCGCGGCGCAGGTCCCAAGCAAAGCCCGACCCGCGCACCATCACACCGCTGAAGCCGTAGTTGAGGATATCCTCCTCGGTGACGACGCCGATGTCGACGTTACGCTGCTTGAAGATGCGGTTCTCGGTCAGCAGCTCGTCGATATCGACCATGAACTTCTTGAGGAACTGATCGCACCAAGCTTCGATATCGTCCAGCAGCGCGGGCGGTAGGTCTTGGTGCACGCCACCGGGGCGGAAGTACGCCGCGTGCAGACGCGCGCCACAGGCCCGCTCATAAAAGATCATCAGGCTCTCACGCTCTTCAAAGCCCCAGAGCGGCGGCGTCAGCGCGCCCACGTCCAGCGCCTGCGTGGTGATGTTGAGAAGGTGGTTCAGAATGCGCCCGATTTCCGAGAACAGCACCCGGATCAGCGAGGCGCGGCGCGGCACCACCGTGTCGGTCAGCTTTTCGATGGCCAAGCACCAAGCGTGTTCTTGGTTCATCGGAGCCACGTAATCCAGCCGGTCGAAATACGGCAGGTTTTGCAGATAGGTGCGGCTTTCCATCAGCTTTTCGGTGCCACGGTGCAGCAGGCCGATATGGGGGTCGCACCGCTCTACCACTTCGCCGTCAAGCTCAAGAACCAGACGCAAAACCCCGTGTGCGGCAGGGTGTTGCGGGCCGAAGTTGATGTTGAAGTTGCGAATCTTCTGCTCGCCGGACTCAAAGTCGGTCGACCCGTCGTCAAAGGCTTTTGTGCGAATGTCGCCGTCCATTACCGTTTCTCCAGTTCTTGCAGCTTCATGCCCATCCACCACAGCAGGGCAATCGTGCCCAGCGGGATCAGACAGGCCGCCGCCCAGTATTTGTTGATGCCGAAGAACGGCAGCAGTTTGACCATCGGAATGGCGGTCAGCGCCGAGAGGATCAGCCAGCCGAACCCGCCCATTACTTCGCGTCCTTGCTCACATGACCGTCGGGTGCCGACTTGTCGTCGCCGGGCAGGATGTAATCGGCCCCTTCCCACGGCGACATGAAATCGAACTGGCGGTATTCCTGAACGAGGCTGACGGGCTCATAGACCACGCGTTTGGCGCCTTCGTCATAGCGCACTTCGGTATAGCCCGTGGTCGGGAAATCCTTGCGCAGCGGGTGCCCGCGGAAACCATAGTCCGTCAGGATGCGGCGCAGGTCCGGGTGGCCGGAGAAGATGATGCCGAACATGTCAAAGACTTCGCGCTCGAACCAATCGGCACTGGGATGCACGCCGGTGATCGAGGGCACCATGTCCTTCTCCCGCGCGGCGGCGCGCAGGCGGATGCGGTGGTTCTGGTACATCGACAGGAAGTGGTAAACCACGTCGAACCGCTTGGCCCGGCCCGGATAATCCACCGCCGTAATGTCCACCAAAGTCGAGAAGCGGCAGGTCGGATCACCTTTGAGGAACTCGACAAGCCCGGCGACATTGGCCAGCGCCACATCCATGTTCAACTCACCCTTGGTGACATCCCATCCGAGCACGCAATCGGGGCGTTTGGCTTCGATATAGGCCCCAAGTTCCTGCAGTTGTTCGCTCATCGCAAATCTTCCTTCCACGCGCCGATCAACGCCATCTCACTGTCCCGCGCCTTTGGCGCTTTGTCCTTCTGCCTGCCCCGCTTGCGGCGCAGGCGGTTGCCTTAGCGCACGATCGTCCCGGTGCGGCGAATTTTGCGCTGCAACTGGAGGATACCATAAAGCAGTGCTTCCGCCGTCGGCGGGCAGCCGGGCACATAGACATCGACCGGCACGATGCGGTCACAGCCGCGCACGACCGAATAGCTGTAGTGATAGTAACCGCCGCCATTGGCGCAGGAGCCCATCGAGATCACATAGCGCGGCTCTGGCATCTGGTCGTAGACCTTGCGCAGCGCCGGGGCCATCTTGTTGGTCAGCGTGCCCGCGACGATCATCAGGTCCGACTGGCGCGGAGAGGCGCGTGGTGCTGTGCCGAAACGCTCAAGGTCATAGCGCGGCATGGAGCTGTGCATCATCTCAACCGCGCAGCAGGCCAGACCGAAGGTCATCCAGTGCAAGCTGCCCGTGCGCGCCCAGTTGATGATGTCCTCGGTCGAGGTCAGCAGGAAACCCTTGTCCTGCAACTCGGCATTCAGGCTTTGGGTGGCAAATTCAGGGTCAGGCCCCGCGCCATATTGACCGTAGGCCGCGGGGGCGGAGGCGCCGGATTTCACCCGCGGGCTTTGGTGGCCATCGCCCATCACCGGGGTGACGAGTGCGTCATCTTTTACTGCCATTCCAGCGCTCCCTTCTTCCATTCATAGGCGAAGCCCGCCGTCAGCACGCCCAAGAACACCATCATCGACCAAAAGCCCGCCATGCTCACCTCTTTGAAGGCCACGGCCCATGGGAAGAGGAAGGCGATTTCAAGGTCGAAGATGATGAAGAGGATCGAGACCAGATAGAAACGCACGTCAAACTTCATCCGCGCATCGTCGAATGCGTTGAACCCGCATTCATAGGCCGAAACCTTCTCCGGGTCAGGATTGCGCACGGCCACGACCACGGCGGCGAGGATCAGCACAAGGCCAAGGCCAATCGCCACGGCCAGAAAAACGAGGATGGGCAGGTATTCCCGCAGCATGTCGTCCAAGGGGATGCTCCTTTCGCGGTGCGCGGCATGAGGCAAAGGCCAAAAGCCCGCGCAGACAAACTTGGAACGGGTTTAACTCTGCCCGTGGGTAGGGTCAACGGGCCAAGCCCGGTTAATGCCGCCCACGGGCCCGCAATAGAGCCATTTCGCCAAAGCCTTGCGCTAGACCACCCAAGCGGCTTTGCGCTTGTCGAAGAAGGCACCGATTCCCTCGGCGGCCTCATCGGTTTCCCAACGCGCCGCCAGCGCGTCGATGGACATTTCCACCGCCTCGGGCGTGGCGATTCCACCCAAGTCTTGTGCCAGTTTCTTGGCCGCGGCCACGGCCCCCGGCGCGCAGGAGAGATAGGGCACGACCTCGGCCTCGACTGCCGCGTCCAACTCCTCCGTCGGAACGGCACGGGCCAGCAGCCCCAGATCGACGGCCTCCGCTGCATCGAACAGACGCGCCGACATGAAGACCCGCCGCGCGCGCCCCTCGCCCATGCGCGCCAGAACGTAAGGCCCGATGGTCGCCGGGATGATCCCCAGCCGGGTTTCGGTGAAGCCCATCTTCAGCGTGTCCACCCCCACGGCCACATCGCAGACCGAGGCCATGCCGACGCCGCCGCCAAAGGCATTGCCCTGCAGCTTGCCGATCACCGGCTTTGGCAGCGCGTTGAGCGCGCCCAGCATCGTCGCCAGTTTGCCCGCCTCCGCGGAGCGAGTATCGGCGTCCATATCGCGCTGGTCGCGCATCCAGCCCAGATCGCCGCCCGCGCAGAAGGATTTCCCCGCCCCGGTCAGCACCACCACGCGCACCGCGTCATCCTCGGCCAGCCGGCCCGCGGCCGAGGTCAGATCGGCCAGCATCTGCGCCGACATGGCGTTGTGTTTCTCCGGCCGGTTCAGGGTAAGCGTCGCCACCCCGCGCGCGTCGGTTTCGATCGTTAGTGTCTCGTACATGTCAGCCTCGCATTGCCCGTGCCATTTCGGCGGCCTCTTCGACCACCGCCTGATCGACGCCGGTGTCATAGCCCAGTGCCGTCAGGTGTTTGTTCACCGCCTCGGTGGCGACATTGCCCGCCGCGCCGGGTGCATAGGGGCAGCCACCCAACCCACCGACGGCGGCGTCGAAGACCCGCAGCCCCATGGAGAGCGACGCGTCGATATTGGCAATCGCCCGGCCATGGGTGTCGTGGTAATGCCCCGCGAGCCGCCCCGCCGGCACCACGTCGCGCACCGACAGCAGCATCCGCGCGATACTGTCGGGCGTGCCCGCGCCGATGGTGTCGCCAAGGGAAATTTCGTAACAGCCCATGGCAAAGAGCTTGTCGGCCACGCGGGCCACTTCGCCGGGATCGACCTTGCCGTCATAGGGGCATTCCACCACGCAGGAGACATAGCCGCGCACCGGAATATCCACGTGTCGGGCCTCTTCAAGGATCGGGGCAAACCGCTCGAAAGCCTCGTCGATGCTGGCGTTGATGTTCTTCCGACTGAACCCTTCGGAGGCAGAGGCGAAGATCGCCACCTCGTCGGCGCGGGCCGCCACGGCATCCTCGTAGCCCCGCATGTTCGGCGTTAGTGCGGCATAGCGCAGGCCCTCGGCCCGGCGGATGCCCGCAAGCACCTCGCCCGAACCGGCCATCTGCGGCACCCATTTGGGGCTGACGAAACTGGCGCATTCGATGCGGGCAAAGCCCGCTTGGCTCAGCTTGTCCACCAGCGCCACCTTCTCGGCCACGGGGATCTCGCGTTTCTCGTTCTGTAGCCCGTCGCGCGGGCCGACCTCGAAAATCTCACATGGTCCAAGGCTCATTGGCCGCTTTCCTTCCCTGACTGGGCCATGGTCACTCGACCGGCCATGGCGCGTAGAAATCCTTTTCGTAGAGCTTGGCGCCCTCGGGCAGCGCCTGCGCGAAGCTCTCGCGCTCGGTGATCCGCTCGTACCATGCCGCGACCGAGGGGTTGTCGTCCAGCGTCACGAAATGCCGCGCCATGTAGACCGCCTGCCCGACCGAAATGTCGGCGGCGGAAAAGCCGGAGGTCAGCAGGTAGTCGCGGTTCTCCAATGGCGTCGAAAGCCGCGCCTCGAGCGCATCGTAGCATTTGCCGATCCGCGCCGCCTCGAGCTTCATCACGATGGGGCTGCGCATATGGTCCTCGCGCAGGGCGATATGCTGCTGGGTGAGTGCCGCGGTGTGCTGGCTGATGGTCTCGGCAAAATGCACCCAGACCAGCCAGGCCATGCGGTCCGGACTGCCGACCGAACGGCCCATGCGGTCCGGGCTGTAACGCTCGCAGAGGTACTGGGTGATCGCCCCGGTCTCGAACATGCGCTCGCCGTCGATCTCCAGCGCCGGGACCCGGCCCGCGGGCGAGAGCACGAGGTATTCCGGGTCGCGCAGGCTGCGGTCGAAGGCATGCATCTTGACCTGGAACTCGACATCGTCGAGCTCGTGCAGCAGCCAAAGCGTGCGCATCGAGCGGGTCTGCGGACAGTGGTGCAGCGTGATCATGCGCTCTCCTCGGCTTCCAGACGCACCAGCGCCGCGCCGGCCTCGACCTGATCACCGGCCTGTGCCAGCACCTCGGCCACCACGCCGTCGCGCGCCGCGAGCAGCGAATGCTCCATCTTCATCGCCTCCAGCACCGCCAGACGGTCGCCCTTGGCGACGCTCTGGCCGACCTCGGCGTCAATGGCACGCACCAGTCCCGGCATCGGCGCCTCGACGATATTGCCGTCGCCATGGGCGGCGGCAGCGCGGGCAAGTGGGTCGATTACGTTAAAGGCGATGCCATAGGCGTCAAAAACAGTGACCACGTCGCCCGCGACCGAGACCGGGGGCGCTATATGGCCATCAATCTTCCAGCGGCCCGCAATGCGCTCGGCGCGCACCTCATGGTCGCCCACGGTCCAAAGCTGCACGTCTTCTGAGAGCACCCGCACCTTGAGCAAATGTTCCTCGCCGTCGCGGGCCAGCATCACCTGCCGCCGCAGCGGCCGCCATAGGTTGAACCCGGCCTCGGCCTGCGGCTCATCGAGCCCAAGCGCCGCCATCCCGGCCAGCGCAAAATGCCGCCCAGGCACCTCGGGCTGGGCCGTCAGCGCCTCGATGTCCCGCGCGATCAGACCGGTATCCACGTCGCCCTTGGCAAACCCCTCGTGTTCCGTCAGCGCGCCAAGAAAGGCGAGGTTGGTGACCGTGCCGCCGACTTCGCAGCCCTTGAGCGCCGCGCGCAGCCGCGACAGCGCCACGTCCCGCGTGGCCCCGTGCACGATGACCTTGGCAATCATCGGGTCGTAGAAGGGGCTGATCGTGTCGCCCGCCCGCACACCGCTGTCGGCGCGGGTCTGGGGCGTGAAGGACAGATGCGTGAGCGTGCCGGTGGCAGGCAGGAAGCCCTTCGGCACGTCCTCGGCATAGAGCCGCGCCTCGAAGGCATGGCCGTTGATCGTCAGCGCCTCCTGGCGCTTAGGCAGGGCCTCGCCCGCCGCCACGCGCAGCTGCCATTCCACCAGATCGACGCCGGTGACCAGTTCGGTCACGGGATGCTCCACCTGAAGCCGCGTGTTCATCTCCATGAAGAAGAACCCGTCGGTCGACAGCCCGTCCGAGCCGTCGACGATGAATTCCACCGTCCCCGCCCCGGCATAGCCGATGGCCTCGGCCGCGCGCACCGCCGCTTGGCCCATGGCCTCGCGCATCTCCGCCGTCATGCCCGGCGCGGGGGCTTCTTCGATCACCTTCTGGTGGCGGCGCTGGAGCGAGCAGTCGCGCTCGAACAGATGCACCGCATTCGTGCCGTCGCCAAAGACCTGCACCTCGATATGGCGCGGCTTGGTGACGAATTTCTCGACCAGCACGTCCGGATTGCCGAAGGCGGTCTTGGCCTCGGAGCGCGCAGACTCCAACGCCGCCTGAAAGCCTTTGGCCTCCTCGACGAGCCGCATGCCCTTGCCGCCGCCGCCTGCCACGGCCTTGATCAGCACCGGGTAGCCGATCTTTTCGGCCTCGCGGGCCAGCAGCGCATCGTCCTGATCCGCGCCGTGATAGCCCGGGACCACGGGCACGCCCGCCTCGACCATCAGCGCCTTGGCGGCATCCTTCAGGCCCATGGCGCGAATGGCCTTGGCCGAGGGTCCGATGAAGGTCAGCCCCGCGGCCTCGACCGCCTCCACGAAATCGGGGTTCTCGCTGAGAAACCCGTAGCCCGGATGGATCGCCTGCGCACCGGTATCGCGCGCGGCTTGGATGATCACATCGCCCTTCAGATAGCTCTCCGCCGGCGCCGAGCCGCCAATATGCACCGCGGCATCCGCCATGGCGACATGTTTCGCGCCCGCATCGGCGTCCGAGTACACCGCCACGCAGCGCACCCCCATGGCCTGCGCCGTTTCCATTACCCGGCAAGCAATCTCACCCCGGTTCGCAATCAGGATCGTGTCAAACATGCCCTACCCTTTTCATCTCTTTCTGGCTCCAAATATGGCGAGCGTTCCGGGGGATGTCCCCCCGGTGTCCCACACCCCGATCACATCCGGAACAATCCAAATTTCGTCGGCTCGATCGGCGCGTTCAGGCTGGCCGAGAGGCTCAGGTAGAGTACGTCGCGGCTCTTGCGCGGATCAATGATACCGTCGTCCCACAGCCGTGCCGAGGCATAGAGCGGGTGGCTCTGCTCCTCGAACATGTCGATCGTGGGTTGCTTAAAGGCGGTCTCTTCCTCCTCGGTCCATGTCTCGCCCGCGCGTTCCATCGCGTCGCGCTTGACGGTGGCGAGAACGCCTGCCGCCTGCGCGCCGCCCATGACCGAGATACGGCTGTTCGGCCATGTCCAGAGGAACCGCGGCCGGTAGGCGCGGCCCGACATGCCGTAGTTGCCAGCGCCAAAGGAGCCACCCACCAGCATGGTGATCTTGGGCACATTGGTGGTGGCCACCGCCGTCACCATCTTGGCGCCATGGCGGGCGATGCCCTCGTTCTCGTATTTGCGGCCGACCATGAAGCCGGTGATGTTCTGCAGGAACACCAGCGGGATGTTGCGCTGGCTGCAGAGTTCCACGAAATGCGCGCCCTTCTGAGCGGCTTCAGAGAACAGCACCCCGTTGTTGGCGATGATGCCGATGGGGCAGCCTTTGACATGGGCGAAGCCGCAGACCAGTGTTTCGCCGAAGCGGGACTTGAACTCATCGAAGCGGCTGCCGTCCACGAGCCGCATGATGACCTCGCGGATGTCATAGGGTGTGCGCAGATCGGCGGGCACCACGCCCAGCATTTCGGCGGGGTCATAGGCCGGCTCCTCGGGGCTGGCCCAATCCACCGTCTTGGGCTTGCTCTTGTTAAGCTGCCCCACCGCGCGGCGTGCCAGTGCTAGCGCGTGCGCGTCGTCTTCGGCGAGGTAATCCGCCACGCCCGAGAGCCGCGTGTGCACGTCGCCGCCGCCGAGGTCTTCGGCCGAGACGACCTCGCCCGTCGCGGCCTTCACCAGCGGCGGGCCGGCGAGGAAGATCGTGCCCTGTTCCTTCACGATGATGGTCACGTCCGACATCGCGGGGACGTAGGCGCCGCCCGCGGTGCAGGAGCCCATCACCACGGCGATCTGGGCGATGCCCTTGGCGCTCATCCGCGCCTGATTATAGAAGATCGCGCCGAAATGGTCGCGGTCGGGGAAAACCTCGTCCTGATTGGGCAGGTTCGCGCCCCCCGAGTCCACCAGATAGATGCAGGGCAGATGGTTCGCCTCGGCAATCTCCTGCGCGCGGAGGTGTTTCTTCACCGTCATCGGGTAATAGGTGCCGCCCTTCACGGTGGCGTCGTTGCAGACCACCATGACCTCATGCCCCTGCACCCGTCCGATGCCCGCGATCACGCCCGCACAGGGCGCGGCCCCGTCGTAGAGCCCATGCGCCGCGGTGGCGCCGATCTCCAGAAACGGGCTGCCGGGGTCGAGAAGGTTCGCCACCCGCTCGCGGGGCAGCATCTTGCCGCGGCTCTCGTGCCGCGCGCGGGACTTCTCGCCGCCGCCGAGGGCGGCGGCCTCGGCGGCCTCGCGGACCTCGCTCAGGGCTTTAAGATGCGCCATCTCGTTGGCCTTATAGGCATCCGAGGATGGCAGGGCTTGGGATGTCAGTTTCATGTTACGTCCTCATTCTCTCGCGCCGCCAGACGCTTTAATTCCTTGCGGATTACCTTGCCGGTGACGGTCATCGGCAGGTCTTCCACGAATGCGATCTCGCGCGGGTAGGAATAGCTGGCGAGCCTTTCCTTCACCCACTCCTGCAGTTCCCTTGCCTCGACCTCGGCACCCGGTTTCAGCACCACATAGGCCTTCACGATCTCGGTGCGGAGCGCGTCGGGCTTGCCGACCACGCCGCAGGTGGCCACGGCCGCGTGCGTGAGCAGGCAATCCTCGATCTCAGCCGGGCCGATGCGGTAGCCGGCGGAGGTGATCACGTCGTCCTCGCGCCCCACGAAACGCAGGTAGTCGCCCTCCCATATGCCGCGGTCGCCGGTCAGCAGCCAGTCGCCATGGAACTTGGCCGCCGTCTCCTCGGGCCGGTTCCAGTAGCGCAGCATCATCGACGGCGCGCCACGGCGCACCGCCACATCGCCCTCGGCATCGGTAGGCTTGCCGTCCGCGTCCAGCACGGCGATCTCGAAGCCCGGTACTGGCTTGCCGATACAGCCCGGCTGCGCGGGGAAATCCACGCCGCAACTGGAAGCCACCATGTTGCATTCGGTCTGGCCGTAGAACTCGTTGATCTCGAGCCCGAAGGCTTTCCGCCCCCAGGCCAGCATCTCCGCCCCCAAAGGCTCGCCGCCGCTGGCGACTGAACGCAGGCCGGGCAAGGATACATCAGCGGCCTTCAGCATCCGCAGCGCCGTGGGCGGGAAGAACACGTTGCGCACGCCGCCTTGGGAAATCACCTCGGCGCAGCCTTCGACGGTAAACTTCGGCATCCGTGCGGCCACCACCGGCACACCAAGCGCGAGCGCCGGCATCGCCACGTCGAAAAGACCGCCGATCCAAGCCCAATCCGCCGGGGTCCAGAGGCAATCGCCCGCCTGCCCCAGATGATCATGGCTGACCGAGACGCCCGGCAAATGGCCCGAGAGCACCCGGTGCCCGTGCAGCGCGCCTTTCGGCGTGCCGGTGGTGCCGGAGGTGTAGATCAGCACGGCGGGGTCTTCTGGGCCAACCTCGGCGAAACCCACCGCCTCGCCCTCCACGCCTGCCTCCGCCGCAATCCACGGGGTTGCGAGATCGCCCAGAAGGTCCGCGCCCTCGGCGTCGGTCAGCACGATTTCGCAGCCCGCGTCGCCCACCCGGCTGGCCAGCGCATCGCGTTTGAACAGCTTGAACAGCGGCACCGAGATCGCGCCGATCTTCCAGATCGCCAGATGCGCCGCCGCACACCATGGCGATTGGCTGAGCAGCACGCCGACGCGGTCACCGGGCGCGACCTGTGCTTTCAGCGCGCGGGCCAGACCGTCGACCATCTCGTGCAGCGCGCCGTAGCTCACGTCGCGCCGTTCTGTAGCGGTCAGGTCGATGATTGCCAGTGCATCATCGGGCTGGGCGAGGCATTGCGCCGCCATATTGCCCTGCCAGAGGGGCCAGTCGCCTTCGTTCTTCATATCAGCTTCGATACTCCGGATTTTCGAAATCGAACCGCGCACCTGCGTCCCAGGCGTTGCGGTCGTTGCCTTGGCGCGGGTAGCCGCCCGCGTCCTTCAGCATCCGCGCCAGATGCAGGGCGTTCCATGTCATGATCGTGGTGTTGCGCTGCGTGAATTCATTGTCGAAACCCGCGCGCTTGCCGTCGACCTCGTCGCCGTAAGACGGCCCCGGCCCGGCCTCGCCGATCCATCCGCAATCGGCCTGCGGCGGGATCGTGTAGCCAAGGTGGTTCATCGCGAAGCCGGTGGTCATGGCGACGTGCTTGATGCCGTCCTCGTTGCCGGTCACCACGGTGCCGCCGACCTTTCCGTAGAAAACCGACTGGCCCTTGTCGTTGAGCTCGCCCGACATCGCATAGAGCCGCTCGATCAAGACCCGGCAGACACTACTCTCCTCGCCCAGCCACAGCGGCGTGCCGATGATGAGAATGTCGGCGGCCAGCACCTTTTCCCAGATCGCGGGCCAATCGTCACGATCCCAGCCATGCTCGGTCATGTCCGGGTAAACACCGGGCGGCACTTGGTGGTCGAGCAGGTAGAGATGTTCGACACCCACCCCCTGCGCCTCCATGATGCCCGCACTGGCGTTCATCAAAAGCTGGGTGTGGCTCTCGCCCCGGGTCTTCTTGAGCGAGCAGTTGACGTAGAGCGCTTTCAGGTCGGCAAAGTCAGTCATCGCCAAGCTCCTTCTTCAGTTGCTCCAACTCCCGGTCGAGAAAGAAGGAGGTGATGGAGCGGATGATGACCAGCATCAGCAGGAAGAGCAGATCCGCAAAGCGCAGGCTGATCGCGGTGTGGATCACATCCGAGACGATGAACAGTTCCAGCCCGGCAAGGATGTAGCGCCCCAATTCGATCCGCTCGCGGTTGGTGCGGCGCACACGCTCCGGCCCCTTTTGGGCGACCTCCGCGATCGTCACCCCGGTCAGGAAACGGGCCGCCCCTATCAGCAGCAGAATGATGGCGGCGATGTCGATGACCGCGGCGAGGATCTCGAACCCCTCGATCAGCCAGGGCAGAAAATGGTGCATCACACCGCCTTCCGTCTCCAGTTCTATCAGGTTTTCCATCCCGATCCCTCCGTCCTGTTTGGCCGCCGCCGCGAGACGCGGTTAATAGGCCGCCCCCAAACGCAGCGCCTGTTCCCCCGTCATATGCATCAGACAGGCCAAGGTTGCAGGCCCGCCGCCCGTGCCCCCGCCCCATTGGCTGCGTTCATAATCGCAGGCGGCATCGCGGAAGGTAATCCAAGCGCGCTGCATGTCACGCAGCGCCTCGGCCTGCGACGGCAGTTGCGGCTGGTAGAGGGCATTCTCCTCATCGGCGGATTTCGCCTGCACCATGCGTGCGCGGTAATTCTCGTTCAGCAGGCCGTCCCAAAAGGTCAACTCAGCATCGAGACAGCCACCCATGCCAACGGTCGAATAGCCGCCCGGCCCTTCCATGCAGAGGTTGGCGGAAAGGCCGATGCAGGCGCGCTGGCCGGTGAAATCTTCGGCCCCGGCCAGACAGTCCGCCGTGGCGGCATCGGAATAGGTGATATCCTGCGCAGCCACCGGCCCCGCCAAAAGCGTGCAGCCCAGCAGGAGGGCGCGCATCACATCGCCCCCATCATCTCACGGCCCACCAACATGCGGCGGATCTCGGAGGTGCCCGCGCCGATCTCCATCAGCTTGGCGTCGCGGAAGATGCGGCCCACCGGGTTGTCCGACAGATAGCCCGCACCGCCCATGGCTTGGACCGCCTGATGCGCCTGCACCATGGCTTGCTCGGAAGCATAAAGACAGCAGGCCGCCGCGTCCTGACGGGTCACGTCGCCGCGGTCACAGGCCTGCGCCACGCTGTAGACATAGGCCCGCGCGGAATTCATCGCGGTGTACATATCCGCCATTTTGCCCTGCATCAGCTGGAAGTCCCCGATGCGCTGGCCGAACTGCTTGCGCTCGGCCATATAGGGCATGATCTCATCGAGGCAGGCCGCCATGATGCCAAGGCCAATGCCCGCCAGCACCACGCGCTCGTAATCGAGGCCCGACATCAGCACGCGCACGCCCTTGCCCTCTTCGCCGAGGATGTTCTCAAAGGGGACTTCGCAATCCTCGAAGATCAACTCGGCGGTGTTCGAGCCGCGCATGCCGAGCTTGTCGAAATGCTTGGAGGTCGAAAAACCCTTCATCGATTTTTCGATCAGGAAGGCGGTGATGCCCTTGGAGCCGGCCTCGGGATCGGTCTTGGCATAGACTACCAGCGTCTCGGCGTCGGGTCCGTTGGTGATCCAGTATTTGTTGCCGTTCAGGCGGAAGTGGTCGTTCCGCTTCTCGGCGTGCAGTTTCATGCTGACCACGTCGCTGCCTGCGCCCGCCTCGGACATGGCCAGCGCGCCGACATGTTCGCCCGAGCAGAGCTTGGGCAGGAACTGCGCCTTTTGCTCCGGGGTGCCGTTCAGCTTGATCTGGTTCACGCAAAGATTGGAATGCGCACCGTAAGACAGCGAGACCGAGGCCGAGGCCCGGGCGATTTCCTCGACCGCGACGGTATGGGCGACATAGCCAAGACCCGAGCCGCCGAACTCCTCCTCGACGGTCATACCCAGAAGACCCAACTCGCCCATCTCGCCCCATAGCTCGGCGGGAAATTCGTTCTTGCTGTCGATCTCGGCTGCCATCGGCTTGACGCGCTCCTGCGCCCAGCGGTGCACCATCTCGCGCAGCGCGCCTACGTCTTCGCCCAGATCGAACTGCATACTTGCGTTGAACACGGCTTCTCCCCCCGATTTATTGAACGCTTGTTCATTACCTACCGCCCCGCCCGCTTTGGGTCAAGCAGCGCGATGTGGAACCGCCCCGCGCCGCGGCGGGTTGGCCCTGCGACCAAGCGAACACTACAACAAAGCGAGATGCAAATGAGCGATGATCTGAAAAAAGAGTTCTGGGACCGTCTGGACGACACCCGTGCTGGGATGCTGATGACCAAGACCGCCCGCGCGATCCCGATGACCCATTACATCGACGAAGACGACCGCGCCGCCGTGCTGTGGTTCATCACCGCCAAGGGCACCGATCTGGCAAAGTCTGCCGAGGGGCGCGCCGCCGCCGAATACCTGATCGCCAGCAAGGACGAATCCCTCTGGGCGCGGATCGACGGCCATGTCTCCGCCGTGACCAACCCGACCGAGTTGGACAAGATTTGGAACGCCATCGCGGGGGCATGGTTCGAGGACGGCAAGCAAGACCCGGACGTGCAGCTGATCCGCTTTGACCTCACCGAAGCCGAGGTTTGGGCCACCGATGGCGGGTTCAAGTTCCTTTATGAGATCGGCAAAGCACAGATAACAGGCCAGAAGCCCGACATGGGCAAACACGGCACCATCCGTTTCTAAGCCTATCTGCTTTGAAAAACGGCGCTGACCTCGGCCCGGATGATCCGCGCGATCAAGGCGCAATCCTCCAGCGAAAAGGTCAGCGGCACGCGCATGTCGATCAACCCCGCCAGCACCACATCGCTGGCGGGCATTTTTTCGGCCCGCGCATAGCGCCATGTGTCGTAGCGGCTGGTGAAACCCATAGGCTCGGCCCTGCCGAACCATTTCAACTCTACCCCGCGCGCAGCACAGCGCGCCAGCACCGCCTCGACATCCGCCGCCGACCAGTCTTTCAACAGGAATTGGATCGACGAGCCGACGATGCTCTCGGCCTCGGGCCGGTCGATGACCGTGAGCCCCGGCGTGTCGCGTAGCCCCGCCTCAATCCTCCGATAGCGCTCATTCCAGCGCGCCACCTGTTCCGGCAGCCGCCGCAACTGCGGGCGCAGCACCGCGGCGCGCAGGTTGTCCATCCGGCCCGAGATATTGGGCGTCTCATAGCGGATCGTCTCAAAGGCCTCCGGCCCCGGCGCGGCGGCGTGGCGGTCATAGAGCATGTAAGACCCCGACAGCATGATCGCCCGCGCGGCGACCTCGGCGTCATCGGTGATCAGCAACCCGCCCTCGCCCGCGTTCACATGTTTATAGGTCTGGCAGGAAAAACACCCGATCTTTCCCTGCGTGCCCGATGGCTTGCCGTTCCACGCCGCCCCCATCGTATGGGCGCAATCTTCGATCACCGTGATGCCGCGCGCATCGCAAAGCGCCATCAGAGCGTCCATGTCCACCAGATGGCCGCGCATATGGCTAAGCAGCAGCACATCGGCCTGATCCGCCTTGGCGGCGAGATCGTCGAGGTCGATCACCAGCTGCTCCGTCACGCCGACAAAGACCGGCACCGCGCCGAGCGACGCAATCGCCCCCGGCACCGGGGCGAGCGTGAAGGCATTGGTCAGCACCCGGTCCCCCGGTTTCACCCCCACCGCGCGCAGCGCCGTGGCCATGGCATAGCCGCCCGAGGCCACGGCAAGGCAGTATTTTGCCCCCGTCATCGCGGCGAATTCCTGCTCCAGCAGGGCAACCTCGGCCACCTCCCCCGGGGCGGTGTTATAGCGGTGCAACCGGCCGTGACGCATCACCGCCACCGCCGCCTCGATCGCGTCTTCGGGGATCGGCTCTTGCTGCGTGAAACTGCCGGTGAACCGCTCGGCCATCAAGCGGCTTTGCCGAGCAGACGTTCGATGACCTCCGGCAGATCGGCAAAATCGTCCAGAAGCGCTTCGGGCTCCAGCGCGGCCATGTCTTCGCCCGAGGGGCCAAAGGTCACCAGCACGCAAGGAACCCCTGCGGCTTTGGCGGTCTTGCGGTCGGTGTCGCTGTCGCCGATCAACACGCATTGCGCCGGATCGCCCCCGGCGCGGCGGGCGGTTTCGAACAGGTGTTCGGGGTCGGGTTTGCGCACGGCCAGACTGTCGGCCCCCAGCATCGCGCCAAATGCGTCGCGCACGCCGAGACGGGTCAACAAAAGCTCCGCCAAAGCCTCGGGTTTGTTGGTGCAGATCGCCACGCGGTAGCCTGCGGCTTTGAGGGCGGCCACAGCCTCCATCGCGCCGGGGTACATGATGGTATGGGTGTCGATGTCGCGCCCATAGGCCTCAAGCAGCATCGGGTAATAGCGGTCGATCGTCGCCGCGTCATCGGCACGGCCCAGCTTTTGCATCCCCAAGCTGAGCATCGCCCGCCCGCCGCGCAGCGCGGTGCCTGCATCCTCGGCATGGACCAGCACGTCGCCCTCGCCCATGTCACGGAAACAGGCATTGGCGGCGGCGATCAAATCACCCGAGGTATCGGCCAAAGTGCCGTCGAGATCGAAAACGACTGTCTTCACTGGGTACTCCTTGGGCGGAACCCCGCCTTGCAAAATGGCATCGTGTTGCAGACCGCAATTTAGTTTGATGGGCCGCAACCTTGCGCCTTTGTGCGAAGCGCGTAAAGAGAATGCAAGCTGAAGGACAAAGAGATTTACATGGAAACTGCATTGATCATCCTCGCCGCGGGCAAGGGGACACGGATGAACTCGGACCTGCCAAAGGTGCTGCACCGCGTGGCCTCCGCCCCGATGCTGGAGCACGCCATGGCCGCAGGCGCCATGCTCGGCCCCCGCCATACGGTCGTGGTGGCAGGCCACGGGGCCGATCAGGTCCGCGCTGCCGCCACCCTCTTTGACGAAGACGCGCAGGTCGTCGAACAGACCGAGCAACTGGGCACGGCCCATGCGGTGGCACAGGCCCGCCCGGCGCTGGACGGGTTCGACGGCATGGCGCTGGTGCTTTACGGGGACACACCCTTTGTCCAGCCCGAGACGCTTGAGAAGATGCAAGAGGCGCTGACGACGCATGATGTCGTGGTTCTGGGGTTCGAGGCTGCCGAGCCCGCCCGCTATGGCCGCCTGGTGATGCAGGGCGAGGCCTTGGAGCGGATCGTCGAATTCAAAGACGCCTCCACCGAAGAGCGCGCCATCACCCTGTGCAACTCCGGCGTGGTGGCCTGCAAATCCGAACTGCTCTTCGATCTAATCGACAAGGTCGGCAACGACAACGCTTCGGAAGAATACTACCTCACCGACATCATCGGCATCGCCCGCGCCGAGGGCCGCAGCGCCACGGTCGTTACCTGCGACGAGGCCGAGACCATGGGCGTGAACTCCCGCGCCGATCTGGCCAGGGCCGAGGCCGCGTTCCAATCCCGCGCCCGCGCGCTGTTGATGGAAGACGGCGTGACCTTGGTCGCCCCCGAAACCGTTTTCCTGTCGCGCGATACTTTCATCGGGCGTGATACGGTGGTGGAGCCCAACGTCGTCTTCGGCCCGAATGTTACCGTGGAATCCGGCAGCACCATCCGCGCCTTTTCGCATCTCGAAGGCTGCCACGTCTCACGCGGCGGGGTCGTCGGCCCCTATGCCCGGTTGCGCCCCGGCGCGGAACTGGCCGAAGATGTGCGCATCGGGAATTTCGTCGAGGTGAAGAACGCGCAGATCGCCGAAGGGGCCAAGGTCAACCACCTGAGCTACATCGGCGACGCCACCGTGGGCGCGCGCAGCAACATCGGCGCGGGCACGATCACCTGCAATTACGACGGGGTGATGAAACATCACACCACCATCGGCGCGGGGGCGTTCATCGGGTCGAACACCATGCTCGTGGCCCCGGTGACCATTGGCGAGGGCGCGATGACCGGCTCGGGCTCGGTCATCACCTCGGACGTGGAGCCAGAGGCGCTGGCCCTGTCACGCGCCCCGCAGGTTGAGAAACCGGGCATGGCGCGCAAGATGTTCGAAATTTTAAAGGCCAAGAAGGCCAAACTGCAGAGGGGCAGCTAATTATGTGTGGAATTGTGGGGGTGCTGGGCACCCATGAAGTCGCGCCGATCTTGGTCGAGTCCCTCAAGCGTCTTGAATATCGCGGCTATGACAGCGCCGGGATCGCAACCCTGAACGAAGGCAAGCTTGAGCGCCGTCGCGCCTTGGGTAAGCTGGTAAACCTCTCGGACGCGCTGGTGCATGAGCCGCTGGCAGGCAAGTCGGGCATCGGACACACCCGCTGGGCCACCCATGGCGCACCGAGCGTCACCAACGCCCACCCGCATCAGGCCGGGCCGGTGGCCGTGGTGCATAACGGGATCATCGAAAACTTCCGCGAGTTGCGGGCCGAATTGGCCGAACATGGCGCGCAATTCGTGACCGAGACCGATACCGAGACCGTGGCCCTTTTAACCCAGCATCACATGGCACAGGGCGCAGACCCGGTGGCGGCCGCCAAACAGACGCTTGCCCGCCTCGAAGGCGCTTTCGCGCTGGCTTTCCTTTTTGACGGTCACGACGACCTGATGATCGCCGCGCGCAAGGGCTCGCCCCTGGCCATCGGCTATGGCGAGGGCGAGATGTATGTGGGCAGTGACGCCATCGCGCTTGCCCCGCTCACCCATCAGATCGCCTACCTCGAAGAAGGCGATTGCGCCGTCATCACCCGGACCTCGGTGGAGATCACCGACCGCAACGGGGCGCTTGCCAACCGCGCGATTAAATCCGTGCAGATCGACAATACCCGCATCGATAAGGCGGGGCACAAACACTTCATGGCCAAGGAAATCGCCGAGCAACCCGGCGTGATCGGCGCGGCCATCGGCCACTACCTCACCCCCGATGGCGAGATCAACATCAGCGCGCAGGACATTGATTTTACGCAGTTTGACCGGATCCTCATGGTCGCCTGCGGGACCGCCTCCTATGCCTGTTTCACCGCGAAATACTGGTTTGAACAGATCGCCCGCCTGCCGGTCGAGATCGATGTCGCCTCGGAATTCCGCTACCGCGAGCCGCCGATCCCGCCCCGCACACTGGCGGTTTTCGTCAGCCAATCGGGTGAGACCGCCGACACGCTGGCTGCTCTGCGCTATTGCGAGGGCAAGGCCGCGCGCATCCTGTCGGTCGTCAACGTGCCCGAAAGCTCCATTGCCCGCGAAAGCGATCTGGCACTGCCGATCTACGCCGGTGTTGAGGTTGGCGTCGCCTCGACCAAAGCCTTCACCTGCCAGCTGGTCGTGCTCTTCGCGCTGGTGCTCAAAGCCGCGCGGGACCGCGAGGTGATCAGCACCGACACCTTCGCCGATCACATCTCAGCCCTACGGGGGCTGCCCGCAATCATCAGCACCGCGCTGGAGCAAAACGACACGATGCAGGAGGCCGCGCTCAAGCTCTCCCACGCCCGCGACGTGCTGTTCCTTGGCCGGGGCCAGATGTACCCCCTCGCCCTTGAAGGCGCGTTGAAACTCAAAGAAATCAGCTACATTCACGCCGAAGCTTATGCATCGGGTGAACTTAAACACGGCCCCATCGCGCTGGTGGATGAGCATGTGCCGGTGGTGGTCATGGCGCCGCGCGACGCGCTCTTCGACAAGACCGTCAGCAACATGCAAGAGGTCATGGCCCGCAAGGGCAAGGTGATCTTGATCTCCGACGCCAAAGGTCAGGCCGAGGCCAATGACGGCGTTTGGTTCAGCATAGAGATGCCCGCGGTGCCGGATGCGCTGGCCCCTATCCTCTATGCGGTTCCGGCGCAATTGCTGGCCTATCACACCGCCGTGGCGAAGGGCACGGATGTGGACCAGCCGCGCAATCTGGCGAAATCGGTGACGGTGGAATGACCCCTGAGGCTGCATTGGTAGAACTCGAAGCGCAGGCCCACCCGGCCCGCGCGGAAGAGATGCGCGCCTATCATAAGGCCGATCGGCGCTATCTCGGCCTGACCAACCCGGAGATCGCGGCGCTTGCGCAAACGTGGCGGGCGGCGCTGGATGTCGAAGGCCGTGTCGCCCTCGCCGATGGGCTGTGGCAGTCCGACATTTTCGAGGCGCGTGTGGCCGCGGCCAAATTGCTGACCCAAGCGCGGCTGCGCCCCGATGATCAGGCCGCCTGGGCGTTGATCGCAAGCTGGACCGCTGATTTCGACAGTTGGGCGATTGCCGATCATGCCAGCATGGCGGCGCAGAAACGTCTGGTGGCCGATCCCACCCGCTTGGACGAGGTGGAAGCTTGGGTCGCCTCGGATCACCTTTGGACACGGCGCGCGGCGCTCGTCTCTACCCTGCCATGGACCAAGCAGAACAGTCCCAAGCCGGAGGAACTGGCCGCGCGGGACCGCATCCTTGGCTGGGCCGCGACTATGGTGCCGGATCACCGCTGGTTCATTCAAAAAGCAATCGGCTGGTGGCTACGCGACCTGTCGAAACACGACCCCGAGCGGACCCGTGGCTTTATCGCCGCCCATGGGGAGGCGATGAAACCGTTCGCGGTGAAAGAAGCCCTGCGCCTGCTGAAAAAGGCAGAAGGCGCAGGTTGACCCTTAGCCTTCGGTCGAGACCTCGACCGTGGTGAGGTCGGTCAGCGATGCCCCGATCAAACGCAAGGCGGGCAACGACATGCGGCTGCCTGCGGTTGCGGGCCCCTCCAGCGGGATCAGCGTCACGGCGGCGGATTTGCCCGTGGCAGGGTTGGTCACTCGGCCCGGCTGTTCGGCATCGACAAGGGGTGTTTTCAACCACAGGCCTGGCTCCGTTGCGCTGCCAAGGCTGACCACGGTCGACCCCAAGGTGGCACCGGCGCTGGCGGGCGCGCGGGTGGCCGCTTCGCGCTCTGCCGCCGTGGTGGTATCCAGCGCCTCGGCACTGCTGCCCGCAGTGGCGATGGGAGAAGCGGCGGGCGGCGTTGCAGGGGCTGCTGCGCTCGGGGTTGCGACCTCAGCCTTAGCGTCGACCGATGCCGTTGCAGGTGCAGGTTCGGACTGGCTGGCATCCATCCCGAGGCGTTCCGACAGATTGCTGCAACCGGCGGTCGCGGCGGCGATGAAAAGCGGTAAGATTATACGTGTCATCCGCGCAGCCTATCTGCGCCCTGCCCCCTTATCAATCGCCCAAATGGCGCTTGCCCCGGGTTGGGCGGGGCATTACCTATAAAGCATGACAGCACCCCTCATCGACCCCTTCATGCGCGCGATTACCTATCTGCGCGTCTCCGTCACCGACCGCTGCGACTTTCGCTGCGTCTATTGCATGTCGGAGAACATGACCTTTCTGCCCAAGAAGGAATTGCTGACGCTCGAAGAGTTGGACCGCCTGTGCAGCAACTTCATCGACCTCGGCGTCGAGAAGCTGCGCATCACCGGGGGCGAGCCGCTGGTCCGGCGCGGCATCATGACTTTCTTCGACGGCATGAAACGGCATCTCGAAAGCGGCAAGCTGAAGGAGTTGACGCTGACCACCAACGGCAGCCAGCTTGAACGCTTCGCCGATGATCTCTACGCCGCCGGTGTGCGCCGGGTGAATGTCTCGCTCGACACGCTGGACGAGCAGAAATTCGCGGATATCACCCGCTGGGGCCGCCTGCCGCAGGTGCTGCGCGGGATCGACGCGGCGCAGCGCGCGGGGCTGAAAATCAAGATCAACGCGGTGGCACTCAAGGGCTTTAACGAGCCGGAACTGCTGCATATCACCGAATGGTGCGCCGAGCGCGGCATTGACCTGACGTGGATCGAGGTCATGCCGATGGGCGATCTGGGCAACGAGGACCGGTTCGGCCAATACTGGTCACTGCGCGACGTGCGCGCGCGTTACGCCGAACATTACACCGTCACCGATCTGGCCGAGCGCACGGGCGGCCCCGCGCGCTACGTCCGGCTGGAGGAGACCGGGCAGAAAATCGGCTTCATCACTCCGCTGAGCCACAATTTCTGCGAAAGCTGCAACCGTGTGCGGGTGACGTGCACAGGCGAGATTTTCATGTGTCTGGGTCAAGAGGACGTGGCTGACCTGCGCAAACCCCTGCGCGATCACCCGGACACGGATGTGCCGCTGCAAGAGGCGATCCGCGCGGCCATCGACCGCAAGCCCAAGGGGCATGATTTCGACTATTCGCGGCAACGTGTCGACGGGCAGATGCCCCGCCACATGAGCCACACGGGCGGCTGAGCCCTTGGCGGTGCCGTTTCTCTACCGGGCATGGGTCGCGGCGAGCCGTGTGATCTTGCCCGTGGCCGGGCGGCGCTCCATGGCCAAACTGCGCCGTGCCGAGGTCACGCCGGAACGCGCGCGCGAAAAGCTGGGCCATGCCAGCCAGCCGCGCCCCGAGGGGCAGTTGATCTGGTTTCACGCAGCCTCGGTCGGCGAGAGCCTGTCGGTTCTCGCACTGATTGACCGGATGGGGCACGCCCTGCCGCAGGCGCATTTCCTCATCACTTCCGGCACCGCCACCTCGGCCCGTTTGGTAGGGAGCCGCCTGCCCCCGCGCACAGGTCATCAGTTCGCCCCGCTCGACGCCCCCGGTCCGCTGAAACGGTTCCTTGACCATTGGCGCCCCGATGCGGCGCTCTTCGTGGAAAGCGAGCTTTGGCCGCAGATGCTGCGGCGGACCCATGCGCGGGGCACGGCGATGGCGCTGATCAACGCCCGCCTCTCGCAACGCTCGATCGAAAGCTGGCAGAAACGGCCCGCGCTGGCGGGGTTCCTCTTTGGCGTGTTCGACCTGATCCTGACGCAGAATGACGCGATGGCCCGGGCGATGAGGACGATCAACGCCCCCGCCGACCGGGTCACGCCCGGGATCAACCTCAAGTCCATGGCAGGCCCCCTGCCGCAGGATGAGGGGACCATCGCCGAGGCGCGGGAGGCCTTGCAGGGCCGCCCTGTCTGGATCGCCTCCTCCACCCACCCGGGCGAGGAGAAAGCGGTCTTGGAGGCGCATCGCCAACTGCTGGAGCGCATCCCCGAGCTGTGCCTGATCCTTGCCCCCCGCCACCCTGAGCGCGGTGACGAGGTGGCAGGTCTCATCGCCAGCTACGGACTAACCCATGGGCGCCGAACACGCGGCGATATGCCGCGCGAAGAGGTTTATCTGGCCGACACTCTGGGCGAGTTGGGCACATGGTACGCCCTATCCGACATCGTCTTTCTGGGCGGGTCGCTGCACCCGATCGGAGGGCACAACCCCTATGAGGTCGCGCAGGCCGGGGCGATGGTGCTCTCGGGCACCCATGTCGCCAATTTCGCCGAGACCTATGCCGAGATGGAAGCCGAGGGCGCCGCGCGTCTGGTGGCGGGCACGCAGGATTTGGCGGAGCGTGTGGGGGATCTGCTGCGCAATGATATCGCCCGCGCCTCTGGCCTGGCGGCGGCCAAATCCTATGCCTCGGGGCAGACCGACAAACTCGACAGTATTACCGAACGGCTGATCACGGCCCTGCGCCTGCGAGGGGACAGCGATGCCTGAGCTTTTCGTCACCAACTACAACCGTAATTTCACCGGGGTGTCGGCCACGGCGGCCAATGTGGTCCGGCAACAGGTCGACCGGCATGACCTAGCGCTGGTGGGCCAGCCCCTGCCCGGCTGCCCGCTGCCGCTGACCCGCGTCGCCGCAGGGCGGATCACCCGCAAACATCCCCCCCAAGACCGCCCCTTCGCCATTTGGCACGTGCGCCGCAACACGGAAATGCGCAGCGCGCTTTGGCTGCGCGATGTGCGCGGCGCGAATATCCGGATCGTCTTTACCTCTGCCGCGCAGCGCCTGCATTCGGCCTATCCCCGCTGGCTGATCCGGCAGATGGACGCGGTAATCGCCACGACCGAACGCGCAGCGGAATTCGTGCCCCATGTTCGCGCCGTGGTGCCGCATGGGGTGGACACCGGTGTCTTCTCCCCCGCCACCAACCGGGCGAACGCTTGGGAGCAGTTGGGCTTTGGCGGCACCCATGGCATCGCCACCGTGGGGCGCATCCGGCCTGAGAAAGGCACCGATCTTTTCGTGGAGGCCATGCTGCGCCTGCTGCCCCAACGCCCCGGCGCGGTGGCGCTGGTGATTGGACGGGCGGGCGGCAAACATGAGGCGTTTCTGAACAGGCTCAAGGCACAGGTCGAGGCCGCGGGCCTTGCCAATCGGCTCCTTTTCATCGGCGAATACCCCGCCGCCGACCTGCCGAAACTGATGCGCGCGCTGTCGCTGGTGGTGCAACTGCCGCGCTACGAGGGCTATGGCATGGTCCCGCTCGAAGCGCTGGCCTCGGGCGTGCCTTTTGTCGGCAGCGATGCGGGCTATTACGGCGCGTTCTCGAATGGCGGACGGGTCGGTAAGATCGTGCCACTGGGCGCGGCGGAAGCTGCGGCGCAAGCTGCGCTGTCCCTGCTCGAGCGCGAGGATCAAGCCGCCCTTTCCGAGGCCGCGCGCCATTGGGCCGAACAGCGTTTCAGCGCCCGGGCCGAGGCCGATGGGATCGAAGCCGTCTACAACGCGCTTTGGGAGCGCGGCTAGCCCGAAAAGGAAAACGCGCCCCCGAGGGAGGCGCGCTCTAAGCACTACCGATGGCCGGATCAGGCCGCGGGCATCCGCTGTTCGACGATGCCGGCCCACCAGCTACAGCCTGCCGGAATGGCTTCGTCGTTGAAGTTATATTCCGGATGGTGCACCGCCGCCGTTTCGCCGTTGCCGACGAGGATATAGGCGCCCGGGCGTTCCTCGAGCATGAAGGCGAAGTCTTCGCCGCCCATCACGAGCGGCGCTTCTTCGCATTGGCCCGAGATCGAGCGTGCCACGTCGGCGGCAAACTCGGTCTGCGCCTCGTGGTTCACCATGACTGGGTAGCCACGGTGGTAGGTCACGTCAGCCGTGCCGCCAAAAGTGCCCGCGATGCCGTTGCAAATCTCCTTGATGCGCTTTTCGGCCAGTTCCCGCATCTCGGCGGACATGGTGCGCACTGTGCCTTTGATCTGCACCTTCTGCGGGATCACGTTAAAGGCTTTCGAAGATGTCTCGAAGGAGGTGACCGAGACCACGATCTGCTCCACAGGGTCGGCATTGCGCGCGGTGATGGTCTGCAGCGCCAGCACCGCCTGCGCGGACATCACGGTGGTGTCGACGGTCTCATGCGGCTTAGCGGCATGGCCGCCGCGGCCTTCGAAGGTGATGTCAAACTGGTCGGTCGCGGCAAAGAACGAGCCTGCGCGGATGCCGAAAGTGCCGGTGGGCATGCCGGGCCAGTTGTGCATGCCATAGACTTCCTGGATGCCCCAACGGTCCATCATGCCGTCTTCGCACATCTCGCGACCGCCGCCGCCGCCCTCTTCGGCGGGCTGGAAGATCACCACGACGGTGCCATCGAAGTTGCGGGTCTCGGCGAGGTATTGCGCGGCACCGAGCAGCATGGCGGTGTGGCCGTCATGGCCACAGGCATGCATCGCGCCATCGGTCTTGGAGGCGTAGTCCAGCCCGGTCTGTTCGTGGATCGGCAGCGCGTCCATGTCGGCGCGCAGACCGATGACCTTGCCCGAGCCGGTCTCCTTGCCCTTGATCACGCCGACGACACCGGTGCGGCCGATGCCCTCGACAACCTCGTCGCAGCCAAAGCTGCGCAGCTTCTCGGCCACGGTGGCCGAGGTGCGGTGGGTTTCGAACAGGATCTCGGGGTTCTCATGCAGGTCGCGGCGCCATGCGGTGATATCGGCGTGCAGCTCGGCAAATCGGTTCTTAACGGGCATTTAGGAAGTATCCTCCAGAGTTGGGTTAGGCGCTGTTTTCATGCAGTCGCATTTATCTGCCACATGCTTACGCCCTTGCCAGCCGGTCCTCAACCACCTGCGCGAACCATGAGCAGCCTGCCGGGATCGCGGCATCGTCAAAGTCGTATTCGGGGTGGTGGACCGTCGCCCCCTCGCCATTGCCGATCATAATATAGGCACCCGGTCGCGCATTGAGCATATAGGAAAAATCCTCACCCGCCATGATCGGCGGCGTGTCGCGGTCGGTGCCGGGGGTGACCTTGTCAGCGGCCTCCGTGGCATAGCGGGTTTGCTCTGCGTGGTTGCGGGTGACCGGATAGCCACGGCGGTAGTCGATCTCGGCCCGGCACTGATGCGCCTCTGCCGTCAGGCGGGTGATGTCGTGCAGACGACGCTCGGCCAAATCCTGAACCGCCGGATCCAGCGTCCGCACCGTGCCGCGCAGAAGCACCTGATGCGGCAGGACGTTGTGGCTGTCGGTGTCGCTGCGCAGGGTGCAGACCGAGACGACGACCTGCTTCAACGGATCGGTGTTGCGGCTGACGATGGATTGCAGCGCGATCATCACATGGGCGGCGGCGAGGTTCGTGTCCACCGCCTCATGCGGGGCCGCGGCATGGCCGCCTTGGCCCGTCAGCGTGATGTTGAACTCATCCGCCGCGGCCAGCAGAGCGCCCTCGCGGATCGCGAAATGCCCGGTGGGGTGCCCGGGCATGTTGTGCATGCCGTAGACCTCGTCGATGCCCCAGCGGTCCATCAGCCCTTCCTGCACCATGACATTGCCACCGCCGCCGCCCTCCTCGGCCGGTTGGAAGATCAGCACCACGCGGCCATCGAAATTGCGTGTCTCGGCGAGGTATTGGGCGGCCCCCAGCAACATCGCCGTATGGCCGTCATGGCCGCAGGCATGCATCTTGCCGGGAGTCTTCGAGGCATGCGGCAGCCCCGTCGCCTCGGTGATCGGCAGGGCATCCATGTCGGCGCGCAGGCCGATGGTGCGGCCCGAGGTATTGCTCTGCCCCTCGATCACCGCGACCACGCCGGTCTGGGCGATACCGGTGGTAATGTCGGTGATGCCGAAGCTGCGCAGCTTCTCTTCGACGAAGCGCGAAGTCTCGGGCAGGTCGAACATCAATTCCGGGTGCTGGTGCAGGTGGCGGCGCCAAGCGGTGATCTCGGCATGGGTCTCGGCAAAGCGGTTCTTGATCGGCATGGAATGTCCTTTTGCAAATGATTTCAAAGCGTCGGGCCAAGGCGGATGGCACTGCCATCCCTGAAACGGTCGGCGCGGAATCTGCTCAGATCATGGCCCGTCGCATCGCCCATGACCAGTGCCGAGAGCACCCGCCCCATCGCCGGGCCGATGCCAAAGCCATGGCCCGACATGCCGGTGCCGATGACGAGGCCGGGGATCTGTGCGCATGCATCCACCACCGGCACGATATCGGGCATCACGTCGATCATCCCTGCCCATGAGGCGCGGGCGGTGATCGGCGGCAACCCCGGATAAAGCGCGGCAAAGCGTTTGCGCGCCCGGCGCAGCGCGCGGTGGTCCGGCATGGGGTCAAGGATGCGCATGGCCTCGAAGGGGCTGTGCGCGTCGGCGGCCCAGTTCCGCGGCGTACGCCACGCATCGGGAAAGCCGCGCGGGGCCGCGGCGCGGAGGCGTTGGCCGAAGGGGCTTTGGCGCAGTTGCGGCAGGTAGTGGCGTAGGGCGCGGAAGGCATCGGGGCCGACGAAAAGATCAGGCCGCCCACCCGGCGCCAGCGTGTAGCCGCCATCGGCGCGGCGGCGGAAGGCCAGCCCCGCCTCGGCGGCGGCACCGGCATGGACCTCGGGCAGCACATTGGTGGCCAGCACGCTCTCGCGCACCGAAAGCTGCGGCAGGCTGACACCATGGGCACGCAGGAACAGCGCCGACCACGCCCCGCCCGCCAGAACGATCGAGGCGCAGCGCACCGCGCCCGCTTCGGTCACCACGCCCGCCACGCGCCCGGCGGCAAGGTCGAGGCGGCGCACCGCGCAATTCTCGATGATCTTCACCCCCTCGCGGGCCGCCAGCGCCGCCAAAGCGGGCACGGCGACCCAAGGCTCGGCCCGCATGTCCGAGGGGGTGGTGAGCGCCCCGGCATAGGTTCCGGCCAGCCCCGGGAACGCCTTGGCGACTTCGCCCGCGTCCATCAACCGGCTGTCGACGCCGTGGGTCTTGGCATGGGGCAGCCAGTCGGCATAGCCCTGCATCTTGGCCTCGGTTCCCGCCAGATAGGTGACGCCGGTCTGCTGCAGGCCGATGTCGCGGTCGAGTTCTGGCGCAAGCTCACGCCAAAGCCGCGCGGCTTCCACCATGATCGGCAATTCGTCCGGGTCGCGACCCTGTTGCCTGATCCAGCCCCAGTTGCGGCTGGATTGCTCCGCGGCGATGCGGCCCTTTTCCAAAAGCGTGACCTGCCGCCCGGCGCGGGCCAGAAACAAGGCGGTGCAGACGCCGATCACCCCGCCGCCGATGACCACGACCTCGCTGTCGCGGGGCGGGGTGCGCGGATAGCTGGCGGGAGTGGCAAGGGTGATAGGAAAAGCGGACATGCGGACCCCGAGGGCTGATGCCGCGCGGCTGCACCGGGCGGCCGTGGAAAGGACCGGCCCCGCGTGGGGCCAGCCTCAGGTCTGTCAGGGAAAGCTCAGCCCTGCAAGCGGGTCAACAGACGGCGCATGAAATCGTGACCGGCCTCGAATTGCGCCACTTCGATGAACTCGTTGGGCTGATGCGCCTGCGCGATGTCGCCCGGGCCACAGATCACGGCGGAATAGCCCGCCTCCTGGAACTGCCCTGCCTCGGTGCCGTAGCTGACCTTATGGCTAGCGTTGTCGCCGGTGATCTGGCGCACGATCTGCTCGGCCTCGCCGTCCTTCTCGGGCTGCAGGGCGGGGACGTCGAAACGAGTCGAGGTTTCGATATAGGTCTCGGGCACCACGTCCTGCATCTGCTTTTCGACCTCGCGCACCTTCTTGAGGTAGGCGGTGCCCCATTTGTCCTTGTCCTCGCCTGGGACGACGCGGAAATCCATCGCGAACTTGCAGTCCTTGGCGGTGATGTTATGCGCCGTGCCGCCTTCGATCACGCCGACATGGGCGGTGGTGAAGGGCGGGTCGAACATCGCCGCGATCTCGGTCGGGCGCGCGGCCATGTTGTCGCTGTTCACGTCATTGGCCCATTCAATCAGCTTTGCGCCCGCCATGATCGCATTGACCCCGGTGTGCAGAAGCGAGGAATGCACCTCGAAACCCACCAGATGGGTGTTGAAGCCGATGCCGCCCTTATGGCCGGTCACCGCCTGCATCGTCGAAGGCTCGCCCACGATCACCGCCTTGCCCTTGGGCAGCACGTCCTGCATCGCCTGAATCATCGGCGGGGCACCGGTGCAGCCGATCTCCTCGTCGAAGCTGAGCGCGATCTGCAGCGGGCGTTTCACTTGCCCATAATGCGCCTCGACCAAAGCCCAGATCGCCAGCGCGTCGAAGCCCTTCATGTCGCAGGTGCCGCGCCCGTAGTAGCGGCCATCCTTCTCGACCACGGTGAAGGGATCGGTGTCCCAGGCCTGCCCGTCGACCGGCACCACGTCGGTGTGACCGGACAGGACCACGGCCCCCTCCTCCCATGGGCCCGCATGGGCAAAGAGCGCGTGTTTGGGCTGCTCGGGGTCGATGTAGCGGTGGCTCTCGATCCCGTGGGAGGCGAGGTAGTCCGCCACCCAGTCGATCAGCGGGATGTTGGTGTCGCGCGACACGGTGGGAAAGCTGATGAGCTTGGTCATCAACTCAAGCGGGGTCAGGCGTTCGGTCATGGGTGTTCTTTCAATAGCCGCTGTCGGTGATCAGCACATGGTGCCCCGGCTCCACCTCGCGATAGACCGAAGGCTCGGGCCGGTAACTGACCGGATGGATTGGCGAGGGGATCGGCTTGAAGTTCAGGTCCTTCTCGGACTTGCGGCGGCGCGGATCGGCGATCGGCACGGCCTTCATCAGCGCCTGCGTATAGGGGTGCTGCGGGTTCTCGAAAACCCGCTGGCGCGAGCCCATCTCGACGATGCGGCCCAGATACATGACGCCGACGTAATGGCTGACGCGCTCGACCACGGCCATGTCGTGGCTGATGAAGAGAAACGACAGTTCCATCTCGGCCTGCAGCTCCATCATCAGGTTCAGCACCTGCGCCTGCACGCTCACATCGAGCGCCGAGACCGCCTCGTCCGCGATGATCAGCTTGGGGTTCAGCGCAAGCGCGCGGGCGATGGCGACACGCTGGCGCTGGCCGCCTGACAGCTCATGCGGGAAGCGGCGCATGAAGCTGCGCGGCAGTTCCACGCGGTCAAACAGCATCTCGATTCGCTTGGTGACGTCGCCACCCCTGAGGGTCGCGAAATTGTGGATCGGCTCGGCCACCTGATCGGCCAGTTGCATCTGCGGGTTGAGCGAGGCGAAGGGGTCTTGGAAGATCATCTGCATGTCGAGCCGCGCAGTGCGCAGCGCCGATTGGTCGAGCGACATGATGTCGACACCGTCGAGCTTCACCTCCCCCGACATCGGCTCCACCAGCCGCAGGATCGAGCGCCCTGCGGTGGATTTGCCGCAGCCCGATTCGCCGACGAGGCTCAGGGTCTGGCCCTTGTTGAGCGAGAAGGACAAGTCCTCCACCGCATGCACATTGGCCACGGTGCGGCGCAGGAAACCGCCCTGCACCGGGAAGCGCGTGGTCAGGTTCTTGACCGACAGAAGCACCTCCTCGCGGCCCTTGATCGGCACGATCTCCTTGTCGGGCGTGCCCAAGAGTTTCATCGGCTCGGGGTACGGCTTGCCCGTCATCTCGCCCAGCTTCGGCACCGCGGCCAGCAGCGCCTTGGTATAGGGGTGCTGCGGGTTCTCGAAGATCTCCTCGACGGTGCCTTCCTCGACCTTCTTGCCGCGGAACATGACCACCACGCGGTCGGCCATCTGCGCCACCACGGCCATATCGTGGGTGATGAACATCACCGCCGTCCCGGTCTCGCGCTTGAGCCGGTCCATCAGGGCGAGGATCTCGGCCTGAATGGTCACGTCGAGCGCGGTGGTGGGCTCGTCGGCGATCAGCAAGCGCGGCTCGCAGGCCAGCGCCATGGCGATCACAACGCGCTGGCGCATGCCGCCCGACAGCTCATGCGGATATTGCTTGAGCCGGCGCTCGGGCTCGGGGATGCGGACCTGTTTCATCAGTTCCAGCGCGCGGGCCTCGGCCTCTTTGCGGGTCATGTTCAGATGCAGCCGCAGGCCTTCGGTCATCTGCTTGCCGATGGTAAAGACCGGGTTCAGCGCGGTCATCGGCTCCTGAAAGATCATCCCGATCTCGTTGCCGCGAATCTTGCGCATCAGATTGCCACCGCTGGCCGCCAGATCGACCTGGCCTTCTTCACCGCGCTCAAAAAGCAGGCGACCGCCTGCAATTTCACCGCCGCCATACTCAACCAGCCGCATCAGCGACAGCGAGGACACCGATTTGCCCGATCCTGATTCTCCGACCACGCAAACCGTTTCACCGGGATTGATGTCGAAACTGACATCCTCGACACCGACAACGGGGCCATCTTTGGTTTGAAGTTCGACGCGCAGGCCCTGAATTTGGGCGATCGGCGCCCCGTTTGTGTGATCCAGCATCTGTTTCCCTGTTGTTTTTATTGCGCAGATTTGCCCGACGCTACGGCGAATGTCACGAGACTGTCAAACCTGACGCGCAGAGTTCGGGCTTTGCCATAATTGCGCCACGTCCGCCCTTGCAATTTTTTGCAAACCTGTTTCGATATAGCCCATGCAGTTTGGAAAGAGCGCTTCGATCACAGGTTGAATATTACTTGTTTTGTTATGTTTAGCTGGCGAAGCTCATGTTCTTTCCGGGGCGATAACAACAAGGCGGGGCACATCCCGTTGACAAAATGCGGCACGCCCACGTGTCCAACATGGAGTAAGATATGAAATTGAAGACCCTATTGATGGGGGCTGTCGCATCGACCGCGTTTGCCCCTATGGCCTTTGCCGAAGCCCATGAGGGCGAGCGGGGCCGCGACGGCGAAGTCAAAATCATCTATTGGCAGGCGCCTTCGATCCTGAACCCCTATTTGTCGAGCGGCACGAAGGACGTCGAAGCCTCCTCGCTGATCCTCGAACCGCTGGGCCGCTATGACGAAACCGGCGCGCTGGTCCCCTATCTGGCAACCGAGATTCCGACGCTGGAAAACGGCGGCGTGAGCGAAGACCTCAAGACCATCACATGGAAGCTGAAAGACGGGCTGATGTGGTCCGACGGCACCCCCGTCACCGCCAATGACGTCAAATTCACCGCCGATTACTGCATGAACCCCGAAGGCGGCTGCGCGCAGTTGGCTAAGTTCGAAGGTGTCTCCTCGGTCGATGTGGTCGATGACCAGACGGTAAAGGTCACCTTCTCCGAACCGATGCCAAACCCCTACGGCCCCTTCATGGGCGGCCAATCCCCGATCATTCAGGCGGCACAGTTTGCCGATTGCACCGGCGCCAAAGCGCCTGAGTGCACCGAGGCCAACTTCAACCCCATTGGCACCGGCCCCTTCACCGTCACCGAGTTCCGCCCGAACGACGTGATCACCATGGCCGCGAACGAAAACTATCGCGATCCGAGCAAGCCTGCTTTCGCCACGCTGACCTTCAAAGGCGGCGGTGACGCGACAGCGGCGGGCCGTGCCGTGATGGAAACGGGTGAGTTCGACTACGCCTGGAACCTGCAACTGGCCCCCGATGTCATCGCCAAGATGGCCGAAGGCGGCAAGGGCAAGCCGATGTCGGCTTTCGGCACGCTGGTTGAGCGTCTGGAACTGAACATGACCGACCCCTCCCCCGATCTGCCGGAGGGTGAGCGCGCCACGGCCAAACACCCGCACCCGATCCTGGGCGATGAAAAAGTGCGCCGCGCGCTTTCCATGGCGATCGACCGCGAATTGCTGGTCGAAGTGGGCTACGGCCAAGCGGGCCGCGCGACCTGCAACATGGTGCCCGCGCCCGAGCTTTACGCCTCGGACAACACCGACTGTCTGACCCAAGACATCGAAGGCGCCAAGGCGCTGTTGGACGAAGCGGGCTGGGTCGACAGCGATGGCGACGGTGTGCGTGAGAAGGACGGCGAGAAACTGTCCCTGCTCTACCAGACCTCGACCAACGCCGTGCGTCAGGACTTCCAAGCGCTGATCAAAGATTGGTGGAGCCAGATCGGCGTTGAAACCGAGCTGCGCAACATCGACGCTTCGGTCTTCTTCGGCGGTGACCCCGGTTCGACCGACACGTTCCAGCGTTTCTATGCCGACGTTGAAATGTACGCCAACAACTTCGACGGCACCGACCCGCAAAGCTACCTTGCCCAGCGGACCTGCGCCAAATTCCCCAGCCCCGAGACACAGTGGCAGGGCGAAAACATCAACCGCTTCTGCAACGAAGAGTATGATGCGATGGTGGCCGAACTGGGCCGCACCGGCGAAATGGAGAAGCGTGGCGAACTGGCCAAAAAGCTGAACGACATGCTGACCAAAGACAGCTACTCGATCCTGCCGCTGGTGGACCGGGGCCGCGTCTCGGCTGCCTCCAACACCCTTGGTGGCGTTGTGCTGAACACATGGGACTCCGAACTGTGGAATGCCGCCGATTGGTACCGCATGGAAGAGTGATCTAGGACGGAGGCGCGGCGGGCCCGCGCCTCCTTTCATCGACCTTCGGGGGTGTGCGTCATCCGCGCGCCCCGTCTCGCCCCCACCCCCTCACAGACTGACCTACAAAGGCGACGCCCATGTTGACCTTCACCATCCGACGACTTCTTTTGTCGATCCCGACGCTTTTGTTTATCAGCCTGGTGATTTTCCTGCTGCTGCAACTCGCCCCCGGCGACCCGATGGCCCAGGTGCCGCTGACGGTCCCGCCCGAGGTGAAAGAGAAGATGCGCGAGGCGCTCGGCCTCGGCCAGCCGATCTATATCCAATATTGGAAATGGCTCGTGCAGGTCTTTTGGATCGAGCCGCAGGTCTTCATCGACTATCTGACCAACCGCTCCGCCCTGTTTAGCTGGCTGCCCGACACCAACCTGTCGGACGGCAAGCTGCGCGTGATCTCCTGGCAGACCCGTTCGCCGGTGATGGACATCGTGATCCAGCGCATGCCGCAGACCCTCTGGGTCGTGGGGCTGGCCTATATCGTGGGCATCGTCATCGCGATCCCCATCGGCATCTACTCGGCCTACCGGCATTACTCGGTCTTCGATCAGGCCGGGACGTTCATCACCATGATCGGCTTCTCGATCCCGCCCTTCTTCACCGGACCGCTGCTCATCGTGATCTTCTCGGTCTCTTTGGGCTGGCTGCCCTCGATCTATGACACGACCCATGTCGTGAACGATTGGGAGAGCTTCAAGGTGCAGTTCTTCCAGATGATCATGCCGGTGATGGTGCTGGCGCTGCAAACCACGGCGCAGATCAGCCGCTACATGCGCGGTGCCATGCTCGACAACCTCAACCAAGACTACGTGCGCACCGCCCGCGCCAAGGGGCTGAAGGAAAGCGTCGTGGTCATGGTCCACGTGCTGCGCAACTCGATGATCCCGGTGGTCACCGTTATCGCGCTCGGCATGCCCGCGATCTTCGGCGGCGCAATCATCACCGAGAACGTCTTCAAGGTGAACGGCATCGGCCAGCTGCTGCTGACCGCGCTGCGCGCCAACGACCTGCCGATGGTGATGACCCTGACCTTCATCTTCGCGGTGCTGATCGTGCTGTTCAACCTGATCGCAGATATCCTCTACGGCCTGCTTGACCCAAGGATCCGTTATGACTGAGCAACCCATTCCCGCAAGCCCGGTCGAAGCCGACCTCGAATTCATGAAGGCCCTGCAAGACAAGGGCCCGCAAAAACCGCCGCGCAGCCAATGGCGCGACGTTTGGGACCAGTTCCGCAAGCACAAGGGCGCTCTTTTTGGCGGCGGCTTCCTGATCTTCATCACGCTGGCCGTGATCTTTGGCCCCTATCTGTGGGACATCGACGCCAAGAAGCTGGACATCCGCAACAAGAACTGGCGGCCGATCTACAACCTGCTGTGGGACGGCGATGCCAAAGCGGGCTGGGCGCATCCCTTCGGCACCGACCAATTGGGCCGCGACATCCTTGCGCAGATGCTCTTTGGCGGTCGCGTGTCAATGGCCGTGGGCTGGATGGCGATGGCGCTGGCGCTGATCATCGGCACCGCCGTGGGCGTGCTCTCGGGCTTTTTCAAACGTATGGATTTCTGGCTGATGCGCTTCACGGACCTGATCCTCAGCCTGCCGATCCTGCCGCTGGTGCTGCTCGCGGTGACCCTCTTCGGCCAACCGCTGCGGGCGCAGTTCGGGCCGGAGGGCGGCATGTTCATCCTCATCGTCTCGGTCATCAGCCTAACCTCATGGATGCAAACCGCGCGGATCGTGCGCGGCGACATTCTGGCGCTGAAAGAGCGTGAGTTCATCCTCGCCGCCCGTTCCATCGGTACCACCCCGGGCAAGATCATTCGCCGGCACCTGCTGCCCAACGTGATCTCGCCGATCATGGTCTCGGCCACCCTTGGCCTCGCGACCGCGATCATCACCGAGAGCGCGCTGAGCTTCCTCGGCGTCGGTTTCCCCTCGGACTTCCCGACATGGGGCAAGCAATTGGCCGATGCCGTGGACCGGATGCAGGAGTTCCCCGAGCGGGTGATGCTGCCGGGCATCGCGATCTCGCTGACGGTGCTGGCGGTGAACTACCTCGGCGACGGTCTGCGCGACGCGCTGGACCCGCGCATTCGCGGGCGCTGAGCAAAATAAGGACCGACCGGCCCCCGCCCCCTGTGGCAGGGGCCGATTGTTTCGCGCCCTTTGACGCAGGGTGAACAGCGTCGCCGCTTTCGCCATCGAAACGGAATTTGTTTCACCCCTCCGGGGGTCGGCCCTGTACGCTTTCACTTGATTGTGACCCGCGCCCGCTCCAAATGGGAAATAATTCCGTTTTCGAGGGTTTTCGCGATGTTTGAGTCTTTCGGCTTTGAAGAGACGACAGCAAAAGAGGCGTCCGTTCTGCTGGCGGCCCTCATCGGGCTGGCGTTTGGCGTGCTGGCGCAGCGCACGCGGTTTTGCTTTCGCCGGAGCCTTGTGGGTGAAGACCGACGCCAAGCGCTTGGCATCTGGCTGACCGCGCTGGCGCTCGCGGTGATCGGCACGCAGGCCGCCGTGGCCGCCGGGTGGATCAGTTTTGACGCGCATCGTTTCATGGCTTCTGAAGTGCCGTTTCTGGCGATTGGCATCGGCGGGCTGCTGTTTGGCGCGGGCATGGTGCTGACACGCGGTTGCATCTCGCGCCTCACGGTGCTGACCGGCGGCGGCAACCTGCGCGCGGCGCTGGTGGTGCTGGTCTTTGCCGTGGTGGCCCATGCGACGCTGAAGGGCGTCTTGGCACCGCTGCGCGTGGCGCTCGGCTCTGTCACCGTGGATATGGGAGAGAACGTGAGCCTCGCCGCCCTGCCCGGCGGTGCGCTGCTCTGGGCTGGTGTGATCGCCGTGGCGGCGCTGGCCTATGCGCTGCGCTCGGGCAACCGTGCGGGGCAACTGGCGATGGCGGCGCTGATCGGTCTCTTGGTCCCCGCCGCATGGGTGGGCACCGGGTTCATCCTGTTTGATGAATTCGACCCGATTGCGATGGAAAGCCTTAGTTTCACCTCCCCCTCTGCCGATACGCTGTTCTGGACCATCGCCAGCAGTTCGATCCCCGCGGGCTTTGGCACTGGGCTTTTGGGGGGCGTCTTTGTCGGCGCGTTGATCGCCAGCCTCGTCGCGCGGGAGTTTCAGTGGCAGAGCTTTGACGCCCCCCGCCAGACCGGGCGCTACCTGACCGGGGCCACCATGATGGGCGTGGGCGGCGTCTTGGCCGGTGGCTGCACCTTGGGCGCAGGGCTCTCCGGGGTGCCGACCCTTTCGGTCGCGGCCATCGAAGCCATTGTGATGATCGCTTTGGGCGGCTTGGCCATGCAGGCTCTGCTCAGCCGATCTTCCGCCGCAGACGGCGCAGCATCCACCACACGCCAAACACAACCGGCAGCGTAACGGCGGCCGTCAGCAGCCCCTTGCTGACCCCCAGCGGCGCGGCCAGCGGGTAGAGCAGATAGCCCGCCAGCGACACCGCGTAGTAGCTGATTGCCACGACCGACAGCCCCTCTACGGTATGTTGCAGGCGCAGTTGCAGGTCGGCGCGGCGGTCCATACTGGCAAGGATCGCTTGGTTCTGGGCCGAGCGTTCCACATCCACCCGCGTCCGCAAAAGATCCGCGGCCCGCAGTGCCCGCGCGGCGAGGGTTTGCAAGCGCGTCTCGGTCGATTTGACCGTGCGCATCGCAGGCGCATAGCGGCGCATCATGAACTCGCCAAAGCCCTGCCGCCCCAGAAAACGCGCCTCACGCAGGGCTGAGATACGTTCATAGACGATGGCCTCATATGCCCCCGTGGCGGCGAAACGATAGGCGGTTTCCGCCGTCAGCGCCTCCAGCGCGACCGAGACATCCAGGAGCGCGTGCAGCGTTTCCTCAGCCGCCGTGCCCGCCCCGCTGCGCATCGCCCCCATGAGGGTCGAGAGCTGCCCATCCAGATCGTTCAACGCCGCGGCCATGTCGCGCGCCTGCATGAACCCCAGCATCGACATCGCCTTATAGGTCTCGATCTCGCAGAGCCGCTGAACGATCCGCCCAATCCGCCGCTGGCCGGTCGTCGCATCGGTAAAGAGCGCAAGGCGCAGATGGCCTGCGGGGTCGATCCGAAAGTCGCTGGCCACCACCGCCGCCCCATCCAGCACCTCCGCCACGGCGAGGCTTTCGGGCACGAACCAGTCCTGCAAATGCGCCGCGATCTCATCGTCGGCTTCCGGCTTCGGCAGCACCGTAAGCAGGGCCGAGGTGATCCGCTCCCCCTGCACCTCGGCCAGCCAATCCTCTGGAAAAGCGTCGAAATCCGTGGCGGCAAAGGGCAGGCTTCGGCCCGAGGGGGCAATGACCGTATAGGTAACGAACTCGGTATGCTGCTCCCATTTCAAGGTGAAGCGGCCCATCTCTCCGTAATAATGCGTGGCCGCCGCATCGGCGCGTGGGGCGCCGTAATGGGCCAACAGCGCGTTCAACTCGGCCTGTGGCGTGGCATCCGCCGATAGTTTCACTGCCAAAAAGGCCACCCGCGAGGGCGCGGCGAGTTGCGGAAACGGGCGCGCGTGCATTTCGCCGGTAAGGGCAAGCCGCTGGGGGTGGTCTTTGATCGGGGCCATGACGGGGTCCGCTGTTGGGGAGTGTATCCCGCCGAGAATAGCGTCATTGCCGTCGAATAACAGACAAAAATGAAGCCATTTCAATCACTTGATGCATACCGAAGTATACCGCTGGCCAAAATGGCAAACGCCCCACCGTTTCCGGCGGGGCGCTTTGAGGGCTGTGCAGGGAATTTTTCGAAAATTCCCTGCCGTTTTCTTTGAAAGAAAACGTCAGTCGATCAGCGGCAGCAGCTTGTCGAGGCTCGCCTTCGCGTCACCGTAGAACATGCGCGTGTTCTCCTTAAAGAACAGCGGGTTCTCGATGCCGGAATAGCCCGTGCCCTGCCCGCGTTTGGAGACGATCACGGTCTTGGCCTTCCAGCATTCCAGCACCGGCATGCCGGCGATGGGGCTGTTGGGATCGTCCTGTGCGGCGGGGTTCACGATGTCGTTGGAGCCGATGACGATGGCAACGTCGGTATCGGGGAAATCCTCGTTGATCTCCTCCATCTCCATCACGATGTCATAGGGCACCTTTGCCTCGGCCAGCAGAACGTTCATGTGCCCGGGCAGACGGCCCGCCACCGGGTGGATGGCGAAACGGACGTTCTTGCCCTTGGCGCGCAGCTTCTTGACCAGATCGCTGACCGCACCTTGCGCCTGTGCCACCGCCATGCCGTAGCCGGGGATGATGATGACGCTATCGGCCTCGTTGAGCGCTTGCGCCACACCGTCGGCCTCGATCGCCACCTGCTCGCCCTCGACCTCCATCGCGGGGCCAGAGGTACCGCCGAAGCCGCCGAGGATGACCGAGATGAAGCTGCGGTTCATCGCCTTGCACATGATGTAGCTCAGGATCGCACCCGAGGAGCCGACCAGCGCGCCGACCACGATCAGAAGATCGTTGCCAAGCGAGAAGCCGATCGCCGCCGCGGCCCAGCCCGAGTAGCTGTTCAGCATCGAGACAACCACCGGCATGTCCGCACCGCCGATGCCCATGATCAGGTGATAGCCGATGAAGAGCGCTGCCAGCGTCATGACAAACAGCGGCAGGAAGCCACCGGTGTTGAAGTACCAGATCAGGCAGAGCAGCGAGATCACAGCGGCACCGGCATTGAGCAGGTGACCGCCCGGCAGCTTAGTGGCGGCAGAGCTGACGCGGCCCGCCAGCTTGCCATAGGCGATGACGGAGCCGGTGAAGGTCACCGCACCGATGAAGACGCCGAGGAACAGCTCGACCCGCAGAATGGCGATCTCGACACTGTCCTTCTTGGCCAGCAGCGCCGCGAAGCCTTCGGTCGCCTTGCGCGCCACGTCGTCCATCGCCAACACGTTGCCCAGTTCGATATGGGCGTTGTAGCCCACGAAAACGGCGGCAAGGCCGACGAGGCTGTGCATCGCCGCGACAAGCTCGGGCATCTGCGTCATCTGCACGCGGGTGGCCAGCTGGTAGCCGATGGCACCACCGGCGGCGATCAGGATCAGCGAGAGGAGCCACAGCCCCGCCCCCGGCCCGATCAGCGTGGCAATGACCGCCAGCGCCATGCCGGCGATCCCGTACCACACCGCACGTTTCGCGCTTTCCTGCCCCGACAGACCGCCGAGCGACAGGATGAAGAGAACCGCTGCGACCACATAGGCCGCTGTCGTGAATCCGTATTCCATGTTGCGCGCTCCTTCAGGATTTCTGGAACATGGCGAGCATGCGCCGTGTCACGAGGAAGCCGCCGAAAATGTTGATCCCGCACATGAAGACCGACAGGGCAGCAAGTAGGATCACCAGCCAGGAGCCTGAGCCGATCTGCATCAGCGCGCCCAGAATGATGATCGAAGAGATCGCGTTGGTCACCGCCATCAGCGGCGTATGCAGGCTGTGCGCCACGCCCCAGATGACCTGAAAACCGACGAAGACCGCCAGAACGAAGACGATGAAGTGCTGCATGAAGCTGGCCGGAGCGACAAGCCCCACCCCCAGCAGCAGCGCCGCGCCCACGACCAGCAGCGTGACCTGGCTCTTGGTCTGCTGCTTGAAGGCCGCCAGTTCCTCGGCGCGTTTCTCCTCAGGCGTCTTTTCCTTGACCTTTTCCTTCTTCGGCGCCGCCGCGATGGCCGCGACCTTGGGCGGAGGCGGCGGGAAGGTCACTTCCTTCTCATGGGTGATGGTGGCGCCGCGGATGACGTCATCTTCCATGTCGTGGTCGATGACACCGTCCTTCTCGGGCGTCAGATCCGCCATCAGGTGGCGGATGTTGGTGGCGTAGAGCGTCGAGGCCTGTGTCGCCATGCGCGAGGGGAAGTCGGTGTAGCCGATGATCGTGACACCGTTGTCGGTCACGACCTTCTCGTCCATCTTGGTGAGCTTGCAGTTGCCGCCCTTCTCGGCGGCGAGGTCGACGATCACCGAGCCGGGCTTCATCGCCTGCACCATATCCTCGGTCCAAAGCTCCGGCGCTTCGCGGTTGGGGATCAGCGCCGTGGTGATGACGATGTCCACATCGGGCGCCAACTCGCGGAACTTGGCGAGCTGTGCTTCACGGAATTCGGGGCTGGAGACGGAGGCATAGCCGCCCGAGGCGGAGCCGTCCTGCTGCTCTTCCTCGAAGTCGAGATAGACGAATTCGGCGCCCATGCTCTCGACCTGTTCTGCCACTTCGGGGCGCACGTCGAAAGCCAGCGTGATCGCGCCGAGCGAGGTCGACGTGCCGATCGCCGCAAGACCCGCGACGCCTGCACCGACGACCAGCACCTTGGCCGGGGGCACCTTGCCCGCAGCGGTGATCTGCCCGGTGAAGAAACGCCCGAAGTTGTTGCCTGCCTCAATCACGGCACGGTAGCCCGCGATGTTCGCCATCGAGCTGAGCGCGTCCATCTTCTGCGCGCGGCTGATACGCGGCACCATGTCCATCGCCATGACGGTCGCACCTTTGGCGGCAGCGGCCTCCATCAACTCGGTGTTGCCGGCGGGGTTGAACATGGAGATCAGCGTCTGGCCTTCGCGCAGGCGTGAGACCTCGTCGTCAGAAGGCGGGCGCACCTTGGCGACCACATCGGCGGCCTCATAAAGCGCAGCGGCGGATTGCACCACCTCGACGCCCGCGGCCTCATAGGCGGCATCGTCAAAGCCCGCAGCAGCACCGGCGCCCGTCTCGATGACGCAGCTATGACCGAGCTTTTGCAGTTGCAGTGCGCTTTCCGGGGTCATCGCGACCCGGTTCTCGCCCTCAAATATTTCTTTTGGTGTCCCGATCTTCAAACCAAGAGTCCCCCTTTGCTGGCCCGTCGCGCCGCTCTGGCGCAACTTTGTTAGTCAGAGCGATAGCGCGCGCGCAGCAATAGTACAAGCAAACCGCGGGGTGAAACGCTGCAAAATTGCTGCACCGCGACAAGGAGAGAACGGTTTGCTGAATTCGGCGCAGAGATAGAACAGCCGTTCTACCCCGCGCCGATGGCACGGCCCCAAAGGCCATGCCGAAGCGTCAAACGACGGATTTGTTACGATCAAAGACCGGGGATCAGACGCGCCAAGCCGCGCTGGTCAAAGGTGGTGCCCCGATCCGCGCCAAAGTTGATCTCACCGCCCAGACCGACGAAGGGCTCAGACTCGCTAACGCTGCCCACGTCCACCTTGGCAGACCCGACTTCCAAGAACAGATTGGTGGTCGGGGAAACCTCACGATCGAGCCGCATGGCAAAGCGCGACAGATCGTCGCCAGCGCTGCCCAGCCGATCATAGGAGCCGCTGATGCCAAAGCCTTGGGCCAGCGCATAACGCGCCTTGATACCGCCAAGCGTGCCGTCGCCTGCATCGGTATCGACATGGGCCAGATAGCCTTCGAAGTCCCAATCCAGCATTTCATAGCCTGCTTCGAGACCCAAGATATCCGCATCTCCGCCCAAGGCTTCCTCGCGGGTGTAAAAAGCCCCGAAAGAGGTTGCTTCGTCCCAGTGATAAATGCCGTGCAGGCCCAGCAAATGGCTGTCTTCGTCGACAAAGTCGAAATCGCTGTAACCGGCGTCGAACTGCAGGCTGAGGTTGCGGTTAAAGCCAAGCTCTACCGACCCATCAAGGCCAAGCCGGCTGAAATCGGTGTCGTCCGCGAATGCGGAATAGGAAAGCCCGACCGATCCGCCCGTCACTTCGACCGCCTGCGCGGTGCTTGCCCCAAAAGCGAGGGCGGCGGAAAGGGCGAGAATTGAAAATTCTATATGTTTCATTTTACTGCTCCAATGGTTCTGGCAAGGCCCTGTCATCAGGTTACCCATCCGACCAGTGCGCCAAGGCGGCCCGCGCTGCAATAGTCGGGCGCAAGGCTGCCGCAAATGTGATCGCGGGCGGCAAGATTTGGCCTATCGCCATGCCAGCCGCCCCGCACGTAACGCCCCGTCATCAAAAGCTGCCTATTGTACTGCCGCCCCCGCCGCGCCACCCTGCCCGCAAAGGGGAGGTTTTATGACACTGAAAGACAAACACGCATTCATCACCGGCGGCGGCACAGGCATCGGGCTGGCCATTGCGCAGGACTTGGCCGCCAAGGGTGCGAAGGTCACCATCACCGGGCGGCGGCAGGAGGTGCTCGACGCCGTGGCAGGCAATGGCATCAGCGGCATGGCAATGGACGTGCGCGACGAGGCGCAGGTCACCGAGACAATCGCCCGCGCGGTCGAGGCCCATGGCCCGGTGCAAATCTGCGTGGCCAATGCGGGCGTGGCCGAGGGCCGGTCCCTGCATAAAACCGACCTCGATTTTTGGCGCGACATGATGGCGACCAATCTCGACGGAGCCTTTCTCACCATCCGCGAGAGCCTGAAATCCATGCGCCAGACCGATTGGGGCCGGGTCATCGCCATCTCCTCCATGGCAGGGCTGCGCGGCCTGCCGGGGGCGGCCTGCTACTCGGCCTCGAAACACGGGATGATCGGGCTGATCCGTTCGCTGAGCGAGGATTACATGGGCCAGCCCTTTACCTTCAACGCCCTTTGCCCCGGTTACGTGGACACCGATATCATCGCACGCAACACGCAGGCGATCTCCAAACGCGCCGGGCTGTCCGAGGAAAAGGCCCGCGATGTCATGGTCAACGCCAACCGCCACAAACGCCTGATCGCGCCTTCGGAAGTGGCCGCCGCGGCGGCATGGCTGGTTGGCGAAGGCTCCGAGAGCATCAACGGACAGTCGATCGAGATCGCGGGCGGGCAAATGTAGCGGCGTTAAGGTTGCTTTAACCAAGCTGGGCCAAGCTCAGGGCCATGAAAGACAGCCCTTCATCCCATGGCCCGAACAGCTATTTCTTTACCCTGCGCCTCGCGCGCCGCGATGATGACGCGCTGCTGCGGCATATCACGGCCCTGCGCCAAGCCATGCGTGAGACTATGGCGCGCAAACCCTTCCGGATCGACGCCATCGCCATCTTGCCGGATGTGCTTCATACGGTCTGGACCCTGCCGCCGGACGACAACGATTACAGCAATCGGATCGGCATGTGGAAGGGGCGATTTTCCCGCCATCTCCCCCCGGCCCCGCATCGCAGTCTGCGGCAGATCAAACGGGGCGAGAAAGGGATCTGGCAGCGCCGCTTCTGGGAGCATCGGATCCGCGACCCGGCGGATTTCGACCGGCATTGCAGCTTGGTGCACCTCAGCCCTGTCCATGCAGGCTATTGCGACCGTCCAGAGGCTTGGCCCTACAGTTCCTACAGCCGCGCCTGCTCGGATCGTACAGCGCCACGGGGCGCGGAGGAGGACTCGGTCTTGGACGATGATGTAACGTCGCTGAACCATGCAATCTCTTCCGTTGCGCCTTTGCGCAGGCTGCACAGTTGAGCGGCGTTAAGGTAAGCCCCCGTTGGCAGCTTCATTGCGGGGATCGGCAGGACAGCTGCGCCGCGATGCAGACGGTCGCAATCCGAAAAGCGGGCGACCGGCCATCAGAGCGCGACAAGCGCCCCCGGCCCGCTACGCCCGGCCCTATTGTGCGGCGGTCATCACCGGCATGGCCGACCCATCCGCCGCCCAAGCCCGCACCGCCGCGCCGAAATGTTCGAACAGCGGGCGCGAAACGGGGTCATTTGCTGCGTTCCACTCGGGATGCCACTGCACGGCGAGGGTAAAGCCCGGGGCGTCTTTGATATAGATCGCCTCGGGGGTGCCGTCATCCGCGTGGCCGTCGATCACCACGCGCGGTCCGGGTTCCTTGATCCCCTGCCCGTGTAGCGTGTTGGTCAGCACTTTGGACGCGCCCATCACACGGTGGAACACGCCGCCTTCGGTAAAGCTCACGTCATGGCGTAGTTCGAATTTCTCTTCGATGGTGCCGTCGGGGGGCATCCGGTGGTTCATCCGCCCCGGCAGATCGCGAATTTCGGGGTAGAGCGACCCGCCCATCGCAACGTTCACCTCCTGAAACCCGCGGCAAAGGCCGAGGAAGGGTTGGCCCCGCGCGACACAGGCCCGCACCAGCGCCAGCGCCACGGCGTCGCGCGCGCGGTCAAAGGCACCATGTGCCTCCGTCTCGGGCTCACCATATTCTTCGGGATGCACATTGGGCCGCCCGCCCGTCAGCAGGAAACCGTCGCAAACTTCCAGCAATTCCTCGACCGAGACAAAGCGCGGATCGCTCGGCACGATGAGCGGCAGACAGCCCGAGACCTCGGCAATCGCTTCGGTGTTCATCTGCCCGCCCGCGTGGACGGGGTATTGATCGTTCAGCAGGTAGGAATTGCCAATGATACCAACGACGGGTCGGGCCATGAGTTACCTCTTCTTCACCATGGCCCGAACATAGGCGCTTCGCGCCGCGGCCTCAACCTCGGCTCTGTGCCTTCAGCTCCAACCGCCGCGCGTGCAGCACCGGTTCGGTATAGCCCGAAGGCTGTTCGCGCCCCTTCAGCACCAGATCGCAGGCGGCCTGAAAGGCCACCCCGTCAAAGCCCGGCGCCATGGGGCGATAACTGGGATCGTCGGCGTTCTGACGGTCCACCACGGCTGCCATTTTTTTCAGCGCGGCCTCGACTTCCGCGCGGCTGATGACGCCATGATGCAGCCAATTCGCCAGCGCTTGGGCCGAGATGCGGCAGGTGGCGCGGTCTTCCATCAGGCCCACATCGTTGATGTCCGGCACTTTGGAGCAGCCGACCCCCTGATCAATCCAGCGGACGACATAGCCCAGAATGCCCTGCGCGTTGTTCTCGATCTCGCGGGTGATTTCCTCGGTGCTGAGGTTGCGGCCCTCCATCATCGGGATGGTCAGCAGCGCGTCGAGCGAGGCGCGCGCGCCGCCCTCTTTGATCTCTTCCTGCCGCGCCAAGACGTTAACCTTGTGGTAATGTGTAGCGTGCAGGGTGGCCGCTGTGGGCGATGGCACCCATGCGCAATCGGCGCCGGACTGCGGGTGGCCGATCTTGGCCTCCAGCATCTCGGCCATACGGTCGGGCATGGCCCACATGCCCTTGCCGATCTGCGCGCGGCCCTGCAAACCGCAGGCGAGGCCGATATCGACGTTGCGATCCTCATAGGCGGCGATCCAAGCGCTGTTCTTCATCTCGCCCTTGGGCACCATCGGACCGGCTTCCATACTGGTGTGGATCTCGTCTCCCGTACGGTCGAGGAAACCGGTATTGATAAAGGCCACACGGTGTTTCGCGGCGCGAATACATTCCATGAGGTTGGCGCTCGTGCGGCGCTCTTCGTCCATGATGCCGAGCTTCACGGTATATTGCGGCAGGCCGAGTGTCTTTTCCACATGGGTGAAAATCTCATCGGCAAAGGCCACTTCCTCGGGCCCGTGCATCTTGGGCTTCACCACATAGACGCTGCCGGTGACCGAGTTGCCGCCCGCGCGTTTGAGGTCATGAATGGCGATCAGCGTGGTGACCATCGCATCCATCAGCCCTTCGCCAATCTCACGCCCCTCGCGGTCGAGCACGGCGGGGTTGGTCATCAGATGGCCGACATTGCGCACCAGCATCAGAGAGCGGCCCTTCAGCGTGACCTCCCCCTCCCCATCGGGCGCGGTATAGCGACGGTCCTCGGCCATGCGGCGGGTGACGGTCTGGCCGCCTTTTTCAAAGGTTTCGGCGAGATCCCCTTTCATCAGCCCCAGCCAGTTGCCATAGGCCAGCACCTTGTCTTCGACATCCACCGCCGCGACGCTGTCTTCGCAATCCATGATGGTCGAGAGGGCAGATTCAATGATCACATCCGCAACGCTGGCGGGGTCGTCCTTGCCAATCGCGTGGTCGGGGTCGATCTTGATCTCGATATGCAGCCCGTTGTTGCGCAAAAGGATCGCATCCGGCGCTTCCGCCGCGCCCCGGTAGCCCGCAAACTGCGCTGAATCAGCCAAGCCGCAAGGGGCCGCATCCTGTGCCATCACACCCTCGAGGTGCCCATCCACCACGCGATACCCGGCCAAATCCGCATGGCTGCCCGCAGAAAGCGGCACGGCGTCATCCAAAAAGGCTTTCGCCCGTGCCACCACCCGCGCGCCGCGCTCCGCATCATAGCCCTTGCCCACCGGCAGATCGCCCAGCGCATCGGTGCCATAGAATGCATCATAAAGGCTGCCCCAGCGCGCATTGGCGGCGTTGAGCGCGAAGCGGGCGTTGGTGATCGGGACCACAAGCTGCGGCCCGGGCACCTGCGCGATTTCGGGGTCCACGTTTTGCGTTTCAATCTGGAACGCCGGTCCTTCCGGCAAAAGATAGCCGATCTCGCGCAGGAATGCGGTGTAGCTTTCCGCGTCATGGGGTTTGCCTGCGCGGGTGCGGTGCCAATCGTCGATCTTGGCCTGAATTTCGGCCCGCTTTTCAAGAAGCGCACGGTTCTTCGGCCCAAGGTCATGCACGAGGTCCGACAGCCCCGCCCAGAAGCCTTCCGCCTCTACACCGGTGCCCGGCAGCGCCGATCCTTCAATGAAATCAACTAGTGCGGGCTCTACCTGCAAACCGTTCTTGTTAATTCTAGCCGTCATTCTCCGCCCTCTCCCGCGCTGGATACCTTTGTGAAAGGTCTAGCAGAAAGGCAAAGGGGCGCAAGCAGCGGCTGGCAGGCGGTCGCGGCGCTAGTTGGCCACCGGCTCCGGGGTGGCGATCACGGGTTCGGCCTCCACCGGGCCGTCCACGGGCTGCACATCCCCGTCCGGCGAGGGGTCGGTGGCTTGCAAAACTGCATAAACGACGCCGGCGATCATCAAGAGCGCCCCTGCGATGATCGCGGTTTTGATACCGATCAGAGCAGGACGATGACGTTTCTTCTGCGTTTCGGTATCGGTGTCGGGGGCGGACATTGATACACCTCATTGGTCGAAGTTGGGGCAGCTCGGCTTGCAGGCGGCCTTCTGGGGACATAACATTTCCCGGACCAATTACGTTCCCGCGACTGGAGGCCCAATGCGCGACGCCACCCCCCAAACGATCTATCTCAGTGATTACCAGCCCTTCGGCTTTCTGGTGGATGAGGTGGCCCTGACTTTTGACCTTGATCCCCATAAGACGCGGGTTAAAAGCCGCATCGCCTTTCGTCCCAACCCGGCGGCGCAGAATGCTGACTTTTTCCTGCATGGTGAACAACTCAAGCTTATCTCCGCGCAGATCGACGGCAAGCCGGTCACTCCGCAGGTCACAGAGCGCGGTCTGACCTGCGATGCGCCCAACGGCCCCTTCGTCTGGGAGGCCGAGGTCGAGATCGACCCCAAGGGCAACACCGCCCTCGAAGGGCTGTATATGTCGGGCGGCATGTATTGCACCCAATGCGAGGCCGAAGGCTTTCGCAAGATCACCTATTACCCCGACCGTCCCGATGTGATGAGCGTCTTCACCGTGACCATCAACGGCCCGCATCCCGTTCTGTTGTCCAACGGCAACCCGGTGGCACAGGGGCAGAACCATGCCCAGTGGCACGACCCATGGCCCAAGCCTGCCTATCTTTTCGCGCTGGTGGCGGGCGATCTGGTCGCACATTCCGACCGTTTCACCACCATGTCGGGCCGTGAGGTTGATCTGAACCTCTATGTACGCCCCGGAGATGAGGGCAAATGCGCCTTTGGGATGGAGGCGCTGAAGGCGTCGATGAAATGGGACGAAGAGGTTTATGGCCGCGAATACGACCTCGACATCTTCAACATCGTCGCGGTGGATGATTTCAACATGGGGGCAATGGAGAACAAGGGGCTGAACATCTTCAACTCCGCCGCCGTTCTCGCCTCGCCCGAAACCTCGACGGATGATAATTTCGAGCGGATCGAAGCGATCATCGCTCATGAGTATTTCCACAATTGGACCGGCAACCGCATCACCTGCCGGGATTGGTTCCAGCTTTGCCTCAAGGAAGGGCTGACCGTCTACCGCGACGCGCAGTTCACCTCCGATATGCGCTCTCCGGCCGTGAAACGCATCGGCGATGTGATCGACCTGCGCGCACGTCAGTTCGCCGAGGATCAAGGCCCGTTGGCCCATCCGGTGCGGCCCGAAAGCTTTCAGGAGATCAACAACTTCTACACCGCCACCGTCTATGAGAAAGGCGCCGAGGTGATCGGCATGCTCAAGACCTTGGTGGGCGATGACGCCTATGCCAAGGCGCTGGACCTCTATTTCGAGCGTCACGATGGCGACGCGGCGACGATCGAAGATTGGCTGAAGGTGTTCGAAGACACCACGGGCCGCGATCTCAGCCAGTTCAAGCGCTGGTATTCGCAGGCGGGCACGCCGCGTCTTTCGGTGGCAGAGGCTTGGGATGCGGGCAAAGGCGTCTTTACGTTGACCTTTACCCAGCACACCCCGCCCAGCATCGCCACGCCCGAGCCCAAACCGCAGGTTCTGCCCATCACCGTGGGGCTGATCGGCGCAGATGGGGCCGAAGTGGCCCCCTCTCGCGTGTTGGAGATGACCGAGGCGGAACAGAGCTTCACCTTCGACGGGTTGGATGCGCGCCCCGTGGCCTCGGTGCTGCGTGGTTTCTCCGCCCCGGTGGTGCTGGATCAAGACCTCTCGAAAGAAGAGCGGCTGCTGCTGCTTGCGCATGACAGCGATCCCTTCAACCGGTGGGAGGCCGGGCGCACCTTGGCGCGGCAATCCTTGCAGGCCGCGATCACCGAAGACCGCGCGCCCGATGACGCTTGGCTCGCCGCCCTGCGGGCCGTGTTGGAGGATGAGACCCTTGAGCCTGCCTACCGCGCGCTGATGCTGGGGCTGCCCAGCCATGCCGATCTGGCCAGCACCCTTTATGACGCTGGCAAAACGCCGGATCCGGCGGCGATCCATCAGGCGGTGGAGGCCACCCGCGACGCCATGGCCGAACGGTTCGCCGCGCTGTTGAGCGATCTTTTTGACCGTCATAGGGTCGATGCCCCCTACCAGCCCAATGCGGCGCAATCGGGCAAACGCGCCTTGACCAACGCGGCCCTTGCCCTGCTGACCCGCGTTGAGGGACCGGCCCGTGCACAGGCGCAGTTCGACGAGGCCGACAATATGACCCAACAGCTCAGCGCGCTCGCCGCCCTACTGCGTGCGGGTCAGGGCGACAAGGCATTGGCGGCCTTCGAGGCGCAGTGGCGGGATGACCGTCTGGTGATGGACAAATGGTTCGGGCTGCAAGTCAGCCAAGCTGCACCGGAAGAGGCTGCCGAAGTGGCGCGCAGGCTTACCGAACACGCCGATTTCAACTGGAAGAACCCCAACCGCTTCCGCGCGGTCTTTGGCAGCCTTGCCATGCATCACGCCGGATTCCACCATGAGAGCGGCAAGGGCTACGCGCTGCTGGCCGCCTGGCTGATCAAACTCGACCCGGTAAACCCGCAGACCACGGCACGGATGTGTTCGGCCTTCCAGACATGGCGGCGCTATGACATGGCGCGGCAAAAGATGATCGAGACCCAACTCGACCGCATCCTCGCCAGTCCCGATCTCAGCCGGGACACCTCCGAGATGCTCAGCCGCATTCGCGGTGCCTGACACGCCCATTCAGACAGTGGGCATGGCGGCCTATACCTATCGCCGCCATGCCCGCAGCCGGACGGCCCTGTTGCTGTTGCCGCTAATCTGGCTGGCCCTCGGCGCGGCGTGGCACTGGCTCGACGCTTCGGGGTGGCTTGTGGGGCTGCTGGGGCTTTTTACCCTGCCCGCGCTATGGGAGGTCTTCAGCAATCCAGCGAGCGGACTGACGCTCGACCAGCGCAGCCTGTCGTGGTTCACCGGCAAACGGGATGCGAAAATCGCGCTGGCGCAGGTCGACCGGGTTCGGCTCGATACGCGCCTTGATATGTCCGTGCGCGCGACGGTTATTCTCCGCACGGGCCGCAAGATCAAACTGCCTTTCGAGGCCACCCCACCGCACCGCGCATTGGAAGCCGCGCTTCAGGCGCGCGGCATCACGACGGAACGGCATCACTTCACGCTGATCCAGTGATCTACGGACGGCCCCGGGGCCGGGTCGCGTTCAACGGTTTGCAATAGGACTGCTGCCGCAACCAGCGAGACATATCCGCCCGTTTGGAGGCGCTGCGCATCGGCCCCCAATCGGCCCCGACGCCGCGCCTGCCGTTTCCGGCGATCACCCCATCGCGCGGCACGGTCGTCGCCATGATCCGCACGGCACAACTGAGGTTCGCGGCCCCGTTCTTGAGCGCGTCACCGCTGCCGACATTGCATTTATAGCCCCGCGCGGTGCCCGGCAGGATTTGCAACAACCCATACCAGCGGCCACCGCCGCCCACGGCCCAAGACCGATAGGTGCTTTCATGTTTGGCCAGCGCCGACATGAAGCCGACCCAAAAGGCGCGGCGCTGGCTGTCGGATGCCGTGGGATAGGCCGGGCACCACTCCGCCACATCGGCGGGCACCATATCCACCAGGGGCTTGCCATGGGATTTCAGCGCCGAGATTGCCGCACGGGTCCACAGCGAATGCCCCCGCATATGCTGCCAACGGGTGCGCGGCAGATTGCCCGGGCGCGCGGGCGGGCGCAGCGTTGTGGTAAAGGGCGCAGTCTCAAGCGCGGGCGGTGCGTCCTCGGGCTCGACCGCATCGGGGAAGGACAAAGATGTGGCAGCGGCCTGCACCACGTTATCCACCGCTACCACCGGGGCGGGCTGTTTGGGCAATTCGGCCCAAATCATGGTGGGGCTGGCGCAGAGCAATAGGGCAATCATGGCAGGTTTCATGGCGCGCATAAGACCGCCCCGAAACGCGCTTGGCAAGCGCGGCGGGGGCGCGGGATCGGCAGATTTCCTCTGATCGGGAAACAGCGCCCGCCGCGCCGCCGGATTGTCGCGAAGGATCGCCCCCGCTTGCCCGACTGCGCTGCAGAATTTTCCCGAAAGCTCCGCACGCCGGACACGGTTCCGCCCCATTGCCCGGTCAAACCTAAATCACCGACAAACAGCAGGCAGGACCGGCCCCAGATGAAGAAACTCTCGCATATAATCCCGTCCGCCTTGCAAGGGTTCTTTGTTAAGCCCGCACCCCAAGCCTGCGAGTTCGAGCCGCTTGAAATGCCGCTCCTGCGCCGCCGCGCGCCGCGTGACGCGCTGCTGCGCATTTCCTGCCCCGACCCCACCGCCGAAGAGATGCAGCGCGACCGTCACCAATACCGCGCGCAATGGCTGGTGCGCCAAGAACGTTGGGAGGAGATGGCGGAGCTTTTGCACGACGCCGACAAGAACCGCGAGATGACACCGGGCGCCATGCCGGTGGCCGAGCTGATGGCCTTTGGCGCGCGGGCGGATGTGATTCTCGCCGCGGAACACGCGCTTTACGACGGCAAACCGGCCAGTGACGCGCCGCTGATGGCCGGGATCGAAGCGCTGGAACATGTGCTGGCCGATCACGCCGGCAACGCCATGATCGCCGCCATCGTGGCGCAGGCGCATATGGACATCGGCTGGGCCTGGCGCGGCACGGGCTGGGACAGCGACGTGCCCGCCCGCAACCATGCGGTCTTCGCCGCGCATTTTGAACGCGCCGAGCAAATCCTCGCGCCATTCGACAAGGACACAGCCGCCTCGCCTCTGCTCGCGGCGACGCACTGTGCCCTGCTTGGGGGAACCGGCGGTGACGCCCGCGCCGTGGCGGACCGCTACGCGCGGCTCATCGACCTGAACCCCGCAAACCCGCGCCCCATGCGGGCCATGGGCAACCACCTTCTGCCAAGGTGGCATGGCTCATATGACCAGTTGGAACTCGAGGCCCGCCGCACCGCCGCGCGGACCGAAGAGACTTGGGGCGCGGGCGGCTACACTTGGGTGCAATTTGACGCGATTAGTTGCGATGCGCAGGCCTGTGCCAACCTAGATGTGCCGTTTTTCATCGAAGGGCTGCACGACATCCTTGCCCGCCGCCCCGACCCGCATACCGCCAACCTGCTGGCCGCCTATTGCGCCAGCGCCATCGGTCAGGCTGCAGAAACAGAGGATGCCGCCGGGGCCGTGCGGGCCGAGATCGCCGATTGCGCGCGCTGGATCGTGCGCGACCACATGACCGAACTGCACCCGATGCTCTGGGCCCATGCCGCCCGCGGCTTTGACAACAACCTGCGCGTCCGCTCCGCCCGGCGTTTTGCCGCCTCGGGCCGGGATGAGGCCATGCGCATCATCACCGGCCTCTTCCAACGTGAGATCGAAGCGGGCAAACGGGTCATTTTCACCGAAGGCCGCCGCCAGATTGCCATGCCGGGCTAAGCCTGCCTCTTGAAGCGCGTGGTGCGCTCCAGTATGACCGGCCAAGTTCCAATTGACCGAAGGCGGCCGCGATGCTTGATCTGAGTTACGACACCCCGAAACCGCGCGTGATTGCCGGTGCCAAACATGACTGGGAACTGGTCATCGGGATGGAGGTGCACGCGCAGGTCGCGTCGAACGCCAAGCTCTTTTCGGGTGCCTCGACCAAGTTCGGCGCCGAGCCCAACAGCAACGTGGCCTTTGTCGATGCCGCGATGCCGGGCATGCTGCCGGTGATCAACGAATATTGCGTCGAACAGGCGGTGCGCACGGGTCTTGGCCTCAAGGCGCAGATCAACCTCAAATCCGCTTTCGACCGCAAGAACTACTTCTACCCCGACCTGCCGCAGGGCTACCAGATCAGCCAGCTTTACGAGCCCATCGTGGGCGAAGGCGAAGTGTTGGTGGAACTGGGCGACGGCACTGCGCGGCTGGTCCGGATCGAGCGCATCCACATGGAACAGGACGCGGGCAAGTCGATCCACGACATGGACCCGAACATGTCCTTCGTCGATCTCAACCGCACCGGCGTCTGCCTGATGGAGATCGTCTCCCGTCCTGACATTCGCGGGCCCGAGGAAGCCGCCGCCTATCTCGCCAAACTGCGCCAGATCATGCGCTATCTGGGCACCTGCAACGGCGACATGCAATCGGGCGCAATGCGCGCGGACGTGAACGTCTCGGTCTGCCGTGTTGGGCAATACGAGAAGTATCAGGAAACGCAGGATTTCTCGCATCTCGGCACCCGCTGCGAGATCAAGAACATGAACTCCATGCGCTTCATCCAGCAGGCCATCGAAGTCGAAGCGAAACGCCAGATCGCGATTGTCGAAGCCGGTGGCGAGGTTGTGCAGGAAACGCGCCTTTTCGACCCCGACAAGCAGGAAACCCGCTCCATGCGCTCAAAGGAAGAGGCGCATGACTACCGCTATTTCCCCGACCCCGACCTGCTGCCGCTGGAAATCGAACAGGCATGGGTGGACGACATCAAGGCCAACCTGCCCGAACTGCCGGACGAAAAGAAGTCCCGTTTCATCAATGACTTCGGCCTGTCGGACTACGATGCCTCCGTGCTGACCGCCGATCTCGACAGCGCGGGCTATTTCGAGGCCGTGGCGCAGGGTCGTGATGGCAAGATGGCCGCGAACTGGGTCATCAACGAGCTGTTTGGTCGCCTCAAGAAAGACGATAAGGGCATCACCGAAAGCCCGGTCACCCCGGCGCAATTGGGTAGCATTGTCGATCTGATCGCCTCCGATGCAATCTCGGGCAAGATCGCCAAGGAAGTCTTTGAAATCACGTATACAACCGGGCGCGAACCGGATGAGATCGTTGAGACCGAGGGCCTCAAGCAGGTCACCGACACCGGCGCGATCGAGACGGCGGTGGACGGAATCATCGCCGCCAACCCCGCGCAGGTCGAAAAGGCCCAGCAGAACCCCAAGCTGGCGGGCTGGTTCGTCGGTCAGGTGATGAAGGCCACGGGCGGCAAGGCCAACCCCAAGGCGGTCAACGAAATCGTGTCGCGCAAGCTCGCCCAGCAATGAGCGACGCACCGGTCCCCTTCCGTTCGGACGAGATGACGGTTCTCCCCGAATGGATCGATTTCAACGGTCATTTGAACATGGCCTATTACAACGTCCTGTTCGATCAGGGCGTTGACCAAGCTTATGGCGAAATCGGTCTGGGGCCGGCGTATCAGCGCACGGGTTGCACCACCTATGTGGCTGAATTCCACGTCTGCTACCTGCGCGAACTGCATGAGGGTGACCGCGTCTATACCACCTTCCAACTGCTCGACCATGACGAGAAGCGGTTTCACAGTTTTCAGGAACTATGGCACGTTGACGGGTGGCTCGCCGCCACCGCCGAAGGGCTGACGCTGCATGTGGACCAGTCCGGCCCGCGTGTGGCCCCCATGCCGGACCATATCCTGACCCGTCTTGACGCGATGCGGCAAAACCATGCCAAACTGCCCAAACCGGCGCAGGCCGGTCGCAGCATCGGCATCCGCCGCAAATCCGCCTGAAACTCACCTGATGCGGCTTATGTCGCCAACCCAGCCGAGGCCCCTATGCGCTACGAATACAAGATCCTTCCCGCCCCCAGCAAAGGGCAGAAAGCCAAAGGTCTGAAGGCCCCCGAAGCGCGTTTCGCCAAGACCTTGGAAGAATGCCTTAACGAACAGGCCGCCGAGGGCTGGGAATACCAGCGGGCCGAGACTTTGCCCTCGCAAGAGCGGTCGGGCCTGACCTCGACCACTACGGAATGGCGCAATGTTCTGGTGTTCCGCCGCTTGGCGACTGCTGCGGGCCCGCAGGAGGATGGCGATCTTCTGCCGCCCGCCACTGCAGCCGCACCGCCCGCCTTGGCCGCCACGATCGAAGGCGAAGACACCGCGCTGCAGGCCGATGCGCCCGCCTCCATCACGCCCGAGGATGACGCGCCCGCGAAAGAGGAACCCGCCAAAGCGGCGACGCCGCCCGCGTTTCTGTCCGGCCCCTCAGCGGATGAAGCTTCGCCGCAAGAGGGCGACGAAAACGACGATAAAACAAAGCCCTAAACGCGGGCCTTATTCGTCTAGGTCAAGCGCCAGCGCGTGAATGCGCGCCATCAGATCCGGCCCCAACGCGCTGTGCACCGCCCGGTGCCGCGCCAGCCGGTTCTGACCCTTGAAACGCTCTGACCGGATGCGCACGTTAAAGTGGCTTTCGCCCCCCTCCTGAAATCCGGCATGACCGCGATGGCTTTCGCTGTCATCCACCACCTCCAGTTCACGCGGCGCAAAAGCGGCTTCCAGCCGATCCGAAATCTCTTGTGTTGTGGACATGTTTTTACCCCCGGCCCCCTTCAATCCTGCGACGCAGGGTATATGGTGACCGGCCTGAGTCGGAAAGGTCTATCCACATGCCAAAACCTGATCCCTTCGGATTCGACATGTCCGTGTCGTCCTCCAAAAAGAAAAACCCCCGCGGCCGCCGCGGCATGTCCGGTGCGTCGGAAACCTCGACCCGGATCTGCGACCACGAAGGCTGCGACGAACCGGGCAAGTTCCGCGCCCCCAAGGCGCCCGATGTGCTGGATGACTACTTCTGGTTCTGCCAAAAACATGTGCGCGAATATAACGCGAAGTGGAGCTTCTTCGACGGCACCACCGAGGCCGAGATGAACGCGCAGATGTCCAAGGACAAGGTCTGGGAGCGCAGCACCAAACCGCTGGGCGACCCCGAGCAGCGCGCATGGGCCCGTCTTGGCATCGAAGACCCGCATCAGGTCTTGGGCAAGAACGCGACCCAGAACCCCGGCAAGGGCCAGCAGGCGGGCCGCCGCCTGCCGCCCACCGAACGCCGCGCGATCGAGATTCTCGAAGCCAAGGACACATGGACCAAGCCCGAGGTCCGCAAAGCCTACAAGGCGCTGATCAAGGTGCTGCACCCCGATATGAACGGCGGTGACCGCAGTCAGGAAGAGCAGTTGCAACTGGTGGTCTGGGCATGGGACCAGATCAAGGGCAGCCGCAACTTCAAGGACTGATCCCGCGACCGGACCAGCGGCCGGGTGCGGATAATGCCAGTTGCCCCCTTCCCCTTGCGGATACGCACGATATGTTGCACCAGATACGCGCGCGGCCCCGACCGCGCGCCTAAGGAAAAGGATGACGAGCGATGGCCGACGGTGCACTGGAACATGACATGAAACCCACCGAAGAGGTCTCGGTGCGCGATGTCTTTGGCATCGACACCGATATGGTCGTCAAGGGTTTCCCGCAGCGCACCAGCCGCGTGCCGGACATCGACAGCACCTATAAATTCGATCCCGACACCACGCTGGCGATCCTTGCAGGCTTTAGCCACAACCGCCGTGTCATGATCCAAGGCTACCACGGCACGGGCAAATCGACCCATATCGAACAGGTCGCCGCCCTGCTGAACTGGCCCACCGTGCGCGTCAACCTCGACAGCCACATCAGCCGGATCGACCTCATCGGTAAAGACGCGATCAAGCTGCGCGACGGCAAACAGGTCACCGAATTCCACGAAGGCATCCTGCCTTGGGCGCTGCGCAACCCGACCGCGATTGTCTTTGACGAATACGACGCGGGCCGCGCCGATGTGATGTTCGTGATCCAGCGCGTGTTGGAGCATGACGGCAAGCTGACGCTGATGGATCAGAACGAGATCATCACCCCGCACCCCTATTTCCGCCTCTTCGCCACCGCGAACACCGTGGGTTTGGGCGACACCACCGGGCTTTACCATGGCACCCAGCAGATCAACCAAGCGCAGATGGACCGTTGGAGCCTTGTCGCCACGCTGAACTACCTCAGCATCGACGCCGAGACCGCGATCGTGCTGGCCAAGAACCCGCATTACAACACCGAGAAGGGCCGCAAGACCCTCAAGCAGATGGTCACCGTGGCCGACCTCACCCGCACCGCCTTTATGAATGGTGAACTCTCAACCGTGATGAGCCCGCGCACCGTGATCGCATGGGCCCAGAACGCCGAGATTTTCCGCAGCGTGGGCTATGCCTTCCGGCTGTCCTTCCTCAACAAATGCGACGAGCTTGAGCGCCAGACCGTGGCCGAGTTCTATCAGCGTCTGTTCGATGAGGAACTCCCCGAAAGCGCGGCCAGCCTGAGCCTGGGCTAAGACGCTCAGACCACTGACTAAAGATAAGGGGCGCTGATATCAGCGCCCCTTTGTCGTTCAGGCTATGGCCCTCTGCTTAATTGACCGGTGCGGGCTCGGTCGTGACCGCGTTGGGGTCTTGCGGGGCTGCGTTCTCAAGCGCTTGCTGCTCGGCTTCCATATCCTGCGCGGTTTTGAAGGCTTCTGCAGCCTCAAGGTCAGCCTTCGTGGCCGAGGATACCAAACGCAGCGTGCCGCTTTCGTCGGTCATGGTCGACAGGCTGTCCATTTTCACGGCAACCCATTTTTCACCCATGCCGAGGAAACCTCCAACACCGATCACAACGCCTTCGACGGTGCCATCTAAGTTGACGATCAGGTCATCCACATCACCGATCTTCTCGCCTGCGTCGGAATAGACGTTGCTGCCAATCAGATCATCCGCGAGGATCGTATTCTCGCTCTGCATGGTGATCTGTCCTTCAACCGGCTTTGCAGGCTCTTCCGCGGGGACTTCGGCGGTTGTTTCAGCGGGGGCAACGGTATCGCCCAAGGGTTCTGTCGCCGGGGCCTCTGCCGTGTCTTCGGTCATCGGCTCTGTCGTGGCCGGTGCTTCGGCACTCTCGGTGGCAGCCTCCGGATCGGGTGTCTCTGCGGTGTCGTTCCCCATCTCTGCGTCGCCATCAGGGGCTTCGGCGGTATCGGCTTCCATTTCCGCATCGCCTTCGGAGGCTTCGGCAGTGTCTGTCTCGGTCTCGGCCTCTACCGCATCGTCGCTTGCACCCGCCTCACCGTTCTGCGTTGCCTCATCGGTCTGCGGTGCCTCGGCAGTGGCTTCGTCCGTTGCGGGCTTGGTGGCATCCTGTGCGGTGGCGGCCAAGGGCGCGGCACCCAAAACGGCGATCATGGCCAGACGGCTCGCATGTTGCATGAACTTGGTCATTTTCTTACTCCTACTTGCTGGGACGCGTTGCTGCCAGGGTTCAGAGAGGCACCGGTGCGTCGACTGCTGGGGAAATGCCGATCCGAGGTTGGGGGTTCCCGCTTAACGGGTGACATGGGCGGAAACTGGCGCATACCGTGCAGGGGCCCTGCCCCTTTGACCCTCCTGCGAAAACCTGCCAAACCTCATGTCAAAGCTGATAGAGGCATGGGCTCATGAAGAAATCCGACAACCCCGCTGACGCGTTCAAAAAGGCCCTCGCCGAGGCGACCAAGGTGATGGCCGATGACGCCGAGCTGAATGTCAGCTACTCCGTTGATCCCTCGGGGCTTTCCGGTGACGCGATGCGCCTGCCGCAGGTGAGCCGGAGGATGACCCGCGAAGAGGTTTTGCTGGCCCGCGGCACCGCCGACGCGCTGGCGCTGAACCGCCGCTACCACGATGCCGCGACCCACGCCCGCTATGCGCCGCAGGGCGACATGGCGCGCGAACTTTACGAGGCGATGGAGACCGCCCGTTGCGAGGCCATGGGCGCGCGCGATATGCCCGGCACCGCCGGCAACATCGATGTCAAGATCAAGCACGAGGCGCTGCGCCGCGGCTATGATCAGGCCAAACAGGCCAGCGACGTGCCGCTCTCGGTCGCGGCGGGCTATATGGTCCGTCATATGGCCACCGGGCGCCCCCTGCCCGCAGGGGCTGAGAACGCCATGGAACTCTGGCGCGGCTTTATCGAGGATCAGGCGGGTGGCACGCTTGAGGGGATCGACGGCAGCCTTGCCAATCAGGCAGATTTCGCGCGGCTGGCGCGCAAGATGATCTCGGACCTCGGCTATGGCGATCAGTTGGGCGATGACCCCGACAGCCAAGACGAGGATCAAGAGGATCAGGCCGAAGAGGGCAGCGAAGAGGAGCAGGATCCCGACAGCACCGGCCAAGACGATCAGGACGAGGAAGAGGCCGAGGGCACCCCCGAGAACAGCCAAGAGCAGCAGCAGGACGAAAGTCAGGCGCAGGTCTCGATGGATGACGAGGCCGATCAGGAGTTGGGCGATGAGGCGGAGATGCCCGAGGGTGATGCTCCCATGGACCCGCCGCCGCCGCCGCCCGTCTCAGACGCCGACCCGGAATACCGTGTCTATCAGAGCGCGCATGACGAGGTGATCGGGGCCGAGGAACTGGCCGAGCCGATCGAATTGGAACGCCTGCGCGCTTATCTGGACCAGCAGCTCGAGCCGCTGAAAGGCGCTGTCGGCCGTCTGGCGAATAAGTTGCAGCGCCGCTTGCAGGCGCAGCAAAACCGTTCGTGGGAATTCGACCTTGAAGAGGGCACGCTCGACGCGGGCCGTCTGGCGCGGGTGGTGGCCAACCCGACAACGCCGCTCAGCTTCAAGGTCGAAAAGGACACCGAGTTCCGCGACACCGTGGTGACGCTGCTGTTGGACAACTCCGGCTCGATGCGGGGCCGCCCGATCTCCATCGCCGCGATCTGTGCCGACGTGCTGGCCCGCACGCTGGAGCGTTGCAACGTCAAGGTCGAGATCCTTGGCTTTACCACCCGCGCCTGGAAGGGCGGACAGGCGCGCGAGGCGTGGCTCAACGACGGCCGCCCCGCGCAGCCTGGACGGCTGAACGATCTGCGCCACATCATCTACAAGAGCGCCGACGCCCCCTGGCGCCGGACGCGGGACCATTTGGGTCTGATGATGAAAGAGGGACTGCTGAAAGAGAACATCGACGGTGAGGCGCTGGAATGGGCGCACCGGCGGATGCTGGCACGCCATGAGGCGCGCAAGATCCTCATGGTGATTTCCGATGGCGCGCCGGTGGACGACAGCACCCTGTCGGTAAACCCGGCCAACTATCTGGAAAAACACCTGCGCGATGTGATCGCCATGGTCGAGAAACGCCGCGCGGTGGAGTTGTTGGCGATTGGCATCGGCCATGACGTGACGCGTTATTACGACCGCGCCGTCACGATCACGGATGTGGATCAGCTTGCCGGGGCGATGACGGAACAGCTTGCAGCGCTCTTTGACAGCGATCCGCGGAAACGGGCGCGTGTCATGGGCATGCGCCGCGTGGGCTGAACCGTCGGGTCGGTATTTGAAAAAGGATGAAGGAGGGGCCGCGTGTTCCAGAGTTTCGAGGTCACCGCGCGTCCGGAACAGGGGCCCCCGCGTTTGGCGGCGCTGCGGGCGGAGTTGCAGGCGGCGGGGTTGGACGGTTTCCTCGTGCCGCGCGCCGATGCGCATCAGGGTGAATATGTCGCCCCGCGGGATGATCGGTTGGCTTGGCTGACGGGGTTCACCGGCTCTGCCGGGTTCTGTGCGGCGCTGCGCGATGTGGCGGGGGTTTTCATCGACGGGCGCTATCGCACGCAGGTCAAAGCGCAGGTGGCGGAAGTGTTTACACCCGTGCCCTGGCCCGAGGTGTCTTTGGCCGATTGGTTGAAGGACCAATTGCCCGAGGGCGGCGTGGTTGGTTTCGATCCAATGTTGCATACGCCCGCGCAGATGGATCTTTTGTTCGAGGCCTTGGCGGGGTCTGGGATCGAGATGCGGCGCGTCTCGAATATTGTCGACCGTATTTGGGAAAACCAGCCCGGGGCCCCGATGGGCAAGGTGGCGGCGCATCCTGAGCATTTTGCAGGGGAAAGCCATGAGGCCAAGCGCCAACGTTTGGCCGCGGATCTGCGCGCGGCGGGGCAGAAGGCGGCATTGATCACCCTGCCCGACAGCCACAACTGGTTGTTGAACATTCGCGGGCAGGACATTCCGCGCAACCCAGTGGCGCATGGGTTTGCCGTGTTGCATGACGATGCGCGGGTCGATCTGTTCGTGGCGGCTGAGAAGCTTGTGGATGTGGAGGACCATCTGGGGCCAGAGGTGGTGCAGCGGCATCCTGAGGGGCTGCCCGATTACCTGCGCGCGCTTGAGGGGCCGGTGCGGCTTGATCGGCAGTCGGCCCCGTTGTTGTTCGCGGATCTGCTGGGGGATCGGGCGCAGGCTGGTGAAGACCCCTGTGCCTTGCCCAAAGCCTGCAAGAATGACGCCGAGGTTGCCGGGGCAGCAGAGGCGCATTTGCGCGATGGTGCCGCAATGGTCGAGCTGCTCGCCTGGCTGGATGCGCAGGCGCCCGGCACGGTCACCGAGACGCAGGTGGTGCGGCAGCTCGAAGCGCTGCGGCGCCGGGAGCTTGCCCTGCGCGACATCAGTTTCGAGACTATCTCGGGCACCGGGGCGAATGGGGCGATCATCCATTACCGGGTGAATGAAGAGACCGATACTGTCTTGCAGGAGGGGCATCTTCTGGTGCTCGACAGCGGGGGGCAGTATCTGGACGGCACCACCGATATCACCCGCACCATCGCCATCGGCAGCCCCGATCAGGAGGCGCGCGCGGCTTTCACGCGGGTGCTTTCGGGGATGATCGCCATGAGCCGTCTGCGCTGGCCGCGCGGGCTTGCGGGGCGGGATATCGAAATGCTGGGCCGTTTGCCACTTTGGATGGCGGGGCAGGATTTCGATCACGGTCTGGGCCATGGAGTTGGCGCCTATCTGTCGGTCCATGAAGGGCCGCAGCGGCTGAGCCGGATGAGCCATGTGCCGCTGGCGCCGGGCATGATCCTGAGCAATGAGCCGGGTTATTACCGCGAGGGGGCTTTTGGCATTCGGATCGAGAACCTGTTGGTGGTGCAAGAAGCCCCCGCCCTGCCCGGCGGGGACGCGCATCGCAAGATGCTCGATTGGCGCACCCTGACGCTGGTGCCGATTGATCGGCGTCTGATTGATGTGGCGGCGCTCAGCCCCGAGGCGCGGGACTGGCTCAACGCCTATCACCGCGACGTGGCGGAAAAGATCGGGCCGCGGGTATCACCTGTTACAAAACTGTGGTTGGATGCGGCAACGGCGCCCCTGTGAGCGTCCGATTTAAGTAAAGGGGGGTACGGCATGGCCGACCATATCAAGATTACTCCGGCGGAGGGCACATGGGTTGTTCGCGCTGGCGGGGCCGTATTGGGCGAATCCACGGGCGCGTTGGAACTGCGCGAGGGGGACTATCCGCCGGTGATCTACTTTCCGCGTGGCGACATCGCCATGGCGTTCCTCGATGGCACCGACAAGACCACCCACTGCCCGCATAAGGGCGACGCGAGCTATTTCTCGGTGGTGACCAAAAGCCGGACCTTGCAAGACGCCGTCTGGTCTTATGAAGACCCGAAGGCGGATATGGCCGAGATCAAGGGCTATCTGGCTTTCACCCCGATGGAAGAAATCGCGATCGAACGGATCTGAGCGCGGCTTAGGAATGCTCCTCAGCCGCCGTGGCGGCGAGGGCGCGGTTATAGGCCTTCAGCGCATCGACGTGGAACAGCGCGCCCAGCAGTTCGGGCGGCGCATCCGCGCTGAGGGTGACCACCGGGATGAAATTGGAATGGGTCTGATCGAACAGCGGCAGCGCGGCCTCTAGCGTGGCGCTGCCGTCGATATAGGTGCCCTTGTCGATCAAATCCCAACAGGCGTCTTCCGAGGCCGCGTCTTCATCATCGGGGCGGCGCATGATGCGGCCCACCATGAACATCGAGAGCAGATAGGCCTGCGGCCCTGCGGCCAGATGGATGCCGCGCCGCTCCATCTGAGTGAGGAAGAAAGACCGGTCGACCAGCCGGGAGGCCAGCGCGGTCGACATGCTGACGGCGACCATCACGGCCAGACCGGTCTGCCAGTCGCCTGTCATCTCAAACACGATGAGCGTGGTCGAGATCGGCGCGCCCAGCACGGCGGCGGCCACCGCACCCATCCCCGCCAGAGCGTAGAGCGACGAAGAGCCCGAAATCTCGGGGAAGACACCGGTGGCGATGATCCCGAAGCCAAGGCCGGTCAAGGCGCCCAGCATCAGCGAGGGCGAGAACACCCCGCCGCCCATCCGCCCGCCAAGCGTGATCGCCACGGCGGCGACCTTGAGCACGGCAAAGATGATGGCCTCATGCAGCACCAGTTCGCCGACCAGCGCGCGGGAGGTCGTCTCATAGCCCACGCCGATGATATGTGGGAACCAGAGCGCGATGACCCCTAGGATCGCCCCCGCCACCGCCGGGCGCAGCCAGCGGGCAAGGCCGGTGCGCGCTTGCAGGTAGTTGCCGAAATCCTCGGCCCAGAAGATCGCGCGCATCAGCACGACCGAGACCAGACCGCAGGTCAGCCCCAAAAGCAGGAAGGCGGGCAGTTCGACGTAGAATTGCACATCGCCAAGGCCGGGCAGGACGAATTCCGTCAGCCCGCCGAACTCAAGCCGGTTGATGACTGTGCCCGCGGCGGAGGCGATGACGATGGGGGCAAAGGCATGGACGGCGAAATGGCGCAGCACCACTTCGAGGGCGAAAAGCGCGCCAGCGATGGGCGCATTGAAGCTGGCCGAGACCGCCGCCGCCACGGCGCAGCCCAGCAGATCTCGCCCGGTGATCCCATCGGCCTTGATGAAGCGGCTGACCTTGGTCGAGATCACGGCGGCCAGATGCACCACCGGCCCTTCGCGGCCCGATGAGCCGCCCGTGGACAGGGTGATGAGCGAAGCCAGCGCCGAGGCGACCCCGGCACGGGTCTCGACCCGACCGTCGTGCATGGCGGCGCCGAGGATCACGTCGCCCACACTGCGCGCGCGCCCGTCGCGGGTGAAGCGGTGCAGGATCAACCCCACGAGCAGCCCGCCCAGGGTCGGGATCAGCACCACCCAATACCACGGCAGCCCGGCAAGGAAGCTGTGCAGGAATTGCACATCGTCCGTGACGTAAAGCGTGGCCTGCAACCAGTTGATCCCCTTACGGAAAAATAGGGCGGCAAAGCCCGCGGCGATGCCCACCAGCAGCGCGATAAACCAAAATGTCACCTTCCCCGGCCCGCGGGTGCGCAGCACCGTCCAGCCCTGTTTGCAGCCGCCAAGCGCCTGCTGAAGTTGTTGCGAAAAGAAAGCGTTATCTTGCGAAGGCATGGGACTAAGACCAGTTGAACCCTTTCTGTCTAGGGCAAGCTGACCTTGGGTAAAACCGCCATTTAAGAAGTCGTCGCGCCCTGTTGCCCGTTGAGCAATGCCTCTGCCGCCGCCCGGGCCGCATCGGTGATCGTATCGCCTGCAAGCATTCGGGCGACCTCATCGACCCGCTCTTCGGCGGCAAGGGGCGTGACGGTGGAGGTGGTCATGCCCTTTGTCACCGATTTCGCCACGCGCCAGTGATGCGCGCCGAGGGCGGCGACCTGCGGCGAATGGGTGACGACCAAGACCTGCCCCTCGGCGGCCAGCGCCTTTAGGCGGCGGCCCACGGCATCGGCGGTGGCGCCCCCTACCCCACGGTCGATCTCGTCAAAGATCAGGGTGAGGCCGGATTGCGTCTGGGTCAGACAAACCTTCAGCGCCAAAAGGAACCGGCTGAGTTCCCCGCCCGAGGCGATCTTGCCCAAGGGTCCGGCAGGCGCGCCGGGATTCGTAGCCACGGTGAAGGAGACCGCATCGCGCCCCTCGGGGCCAGCGGGTTCTTCGGTCAATTGCGTCTGGAACACTGCGCGTTCCATCTTGAGCGGGGCAAGCTCGGCCGCCACGGATTTGTCGAGCTTGGCTGCGGCCTTACGGCGCGCCTCGGTCAGCGCTCTGGCCCGTTCGTCGTAAAGCGCCTGCGCGTCGCGAACGGCCTTCTCCAGCCCCTCCTGCGCCGCTTCGCCCGCATCAAGCGCGTCGAGCTTGGCGCGCAGCGTGTCGGCGAAACCGGCCAGGTCATCGGGCTGCACGTCATGTTTGCGCGCGAGGCCGCGGATTGCAAAAAGCCGCTCTTCGCAGGCTTCCAACTCATAGGGGTCGAACGACATGCCGTCGATTGCATCGGCCACGCCGGACATCGCCTCGTCCAATTCCACCATGGCGCGGTTGAGCGCGGCAAGCGGGCCCTCCAGCGCGCCTTCGGCCTTGTCGGCCACACCGTCAAGCCAGCGCAGCGCGTCACCCATGGCGGTCTCTGCCCCGCCTTGGCCCAACAGCTCATAGGCGTTGACCACATCACGGCGGATTTTCTCGGCGCCTTGCATCTGGCGGCGGCGGGTGTCGAGGGCGGCTTCCTCGCCCGCTTCGGGGTCGAGCTTGTCCAACTCGGCCACCGCGTGGCGCAGGAACTCTTCCTCGGCGGCGATGGCCTCGCGTTCGGCGGCAGCGGCGGCGGCGGCTTTGCGCGCGGCCCCGAGCGCGTGCCACGCCGCGCGCAGATTGGCAATCGCAGGGGCATTTCCGGCATAGTCGTCAAGGATGGCACGGTGGCCGCGTGGGTTCAGCAGGCCGCGGTCATCATGCTGGCCGTGCAATTCCACCAATGTCTCGGACAGGCGGCGCAGCACCTCACCCGAACAGCGGCGGTCATTGACCCAAGCGGTTTTGCGCCCGTCGGAGGTGTTGATGCGGCGCAGGATCAACTCATCCCCGGCAGGCAGTCCCGCCTCTTCCAGCACCACATGGGCCGGGTGGCCGGGCGGCAGATCGAACCAAGCGGTCACCTCGCCCTGTTCGGCCCCTTGGCGCACCAGATCGGCACGCCCGCGCCAGCCCAGAACGAAGCCGAGCGAATCCAATAGGATCGACTTGCCCGCGCCCGTTTCACCGGTCAGCACGTTCAGCCCCGGCTGGAAGCCAAGCTCCAGCCGGTCGATGATCAGCATGTCTGAAATATCGAGTCCGCGCAGCATCTAAAACCGTCGGATGGGCGACCCCACCCCCCTTAAAGCCACTCGCCCTTGATGGTCTGGCGATAGGCCGCACCCAGCCAATTGTCTTTGTAGAAGGCAGGCGCAAGGCCGCGCCCGGTCAGCAGTTTGTAGCTGTCCTCATACCAGTCGGAGCCCCGGTAGTTGTGGCCAAGGATGGCCCCCGCCGTCTGCGCCTCATGGTTCAGGCCGAGCGACAGGTATGCTTCGACCAAACGGTGCAGCGCTTCGGCGGTGTGGGTGGTGGTCTGAAAATCCTCGACCACGACGCGGAAGCGATTGATCGCGGCGGTATAGTGATCGCGGCGCAGGTAGTAGCGGCCGATCTCCATCTCCTTGCCCGCCAGATGATCAAAGGCGAGGTCGAATTTCAGGATCGCGGAGCGGGCATATTCGCTGTCCGGGTAGCCTTCGATCACGGCGCGCAGGGATTGCAGCGCTTGGAAGGTCAACCCCTGATCGCGGCCCACCTCGTCGATCTGATCGTAATAGCTCAGCGCCAAGAGATACTGCGCATAGGCGGCATCGTCATCGGCGGGGTAGAAATCAATGAAGCGCTGCGCAGCGGAGCGGCTGTTGGGATAGTCCTGATCTTTGTGATAGGCGAACGCCTGCATGATCAGGGCGCGTTTGGCCCATTCGGAATAGGGATAGAGACGCTCGATTTCAGCAAAGTAGAACGCGGCTTCACCGGGGTTGCTGTTGGTTAGCTCATATTCGCCGCGCTCGAAAATCTGCTCGGCCGAATAGGTTTCAAGCGGGATTTCCTGCGGGTTGAAGAAGTTCCCGTCAGAGCGTCCGTCACCACCGCCGCAGGCTGCCAATGTCGCGACCAGAAGCACCGCACTGATCGTCCGCTTGCGCGATCCCGCTACCGTCATGCCCGCACCCCTTGCATCGTCCAACCCATGGTCTTTGACCCTCTTGCGCATGTGACTAGCACAATAAACTGCGTTGCAAAACGCCCATTCCGCCCCCGTCCGCAACCGGCTGCGCGGCGGCGCATCGCTGGGTCAGGCTTGTCACTTCGGCTTAGTGAATACAAGGCATTGGCAAGGCGTTCAATGGCACTTCGCCGCCGAAGCGCCCTGCGCGTCGCGGTGCCGCTGGCCTGCCGCGGGATCAGGCAACCTGGGGGATTTCGTCCCAGATCAGACCAGAGCCGGGCAGCCGCGCCGTTTGCGCCGCATCGCAGGCCACCAGACGCACGGCATCAGGTGTCGCAAAGAGCGCGCGCAGCAGCGTGTTGGTCAGCGAATGGCCCGCACGCTTGCCTTCGTAATGGCCCAAGAGCGGCGCCCCTGCCAGTGCCAGATCGCCAAGCGCGTCGAGCATCTTGTGACGCACCGGCTCATCCGCGTGGCGCAGACCGCCGGGGCTGACGACGGCATCGCCGTCGAAAACCACCGCATTCTCACCCGCTTCGCCGCCGAGGGCCAGACCATTGGCCTGCATCGCCTCCACATCCGCCTGACGGCAGAAGGTGCGGCTGTCGCAAAGTTCGCGTGCGAAAGAGCCGTTGTTCATCACCAACGACTTGCGCTGCTGCCCGATGGCGGCATCGGCAAAGTCGATCTCGAAATCGATGCGCAGCGTATTGGCGGGCGAGATCGTCGCGACCGCGTCGCCATCCTGCACGGTGACGGTTTTCAGCACTTCGAAGGCCATCACGGGGGCGGCAAGCTGGCGCAGGCCGCGCTGCATGATGCCGCGCACGAAAGGCAGCGAGGAGCCATCGAGGATCGGCACTTCGGGGCCGTCGATCTCGACCAAAAGGTTGTGGATGCCACAACCCGCCACGGCGGCCATCAAATGCTCGACGGTCGAGACCGACAGGCCGGTTGGGTTTTCCAGCTTGGTGCAGAGCGGCGAACGGTTCACCGCGTCCCAACGAGCGGGGATCAGACGGTCACCAACAGCCACATCGCTGCGCGAAAACCAAATGCCGTGATGGGCCGACGCCGGGCGCAGTGTCACCGTCGCAGGCAGACCGGAGTGCAGGCCTGTGCCAGTAAAACTTACCGCTGATTTGATCGTTGTCTGCACCGGGTCATCCTCAAGCTTCGAACATCTTCTTGTGTGTTGAACTCTGGATTAAGGGGCGGGTTCATTTTGCTCAACTCAATCTTTGCAACGGTCTGAAACATGCCCGTAACATTTGGGCGCCCGCGTGCCGACCTTACTGCAAGCAATTGTTCCAAAAAGAAAAAGGGCCGCCCCAAGGCAGCCCTTTCGTCATCTATTGTGATCAGTTCAGTTGGCCTGACGGCGCAGGAACGCGGGAATTTCGATGCGCTCTTGATCGGGATCGTTGTTTTCCTGCGGCTGCGGCGCGGCGGCAGAGGCGCGGGTTTGCACCGGCGGCTGCTGACGTGCGGGGCGGGCTTGCGCTTCACCTTCGGCGTGGCCGGTCATCCGGTTGATCAGGGAGTTGATGCCGAAACGGCTCTTGTCGCCCTGTTCACCCTGCTGCTGCTGCGCCTGACGGTGCTGCTCGGGCGCGGCCTTCTGCGCGGCGGCGCGCAGACGGGCCAGCGCTTCGGGGGACGGTGTGCCGGGGGTCGGCGCACGCGGTGCGACGAAGGCTTCGGGCTCGGCTTCGATAGCCTCTTCCTGACGCGGCTCGAATGCGGCGACCTCGGGCTGGTAGGCCGGTGCGGGCAGACCGTCGTCGTCTTCGACAACGTTCTCGTCCTCATACTGATCCTGCTCGCGCTGTCTCGGCTGGAGGTCTTGGAACAGGGCGGCCTGCTCGACTTCCTGCGGCGCTTCGGCAGCGATGGAAGCGGCGACGGGCGCCTGCGCGGCGGACACCTGCGCCACATCGTCAACCGATACGTTCTGACGCAAAGGCTGGCTCATGGAGCGGCGCGGGACCGGGATTTCGGTGTTCACATCGGTGGCGTCGATGCCGGTGGCGACAACGCTGACGCGCATCAGGCCACCAAGGCTTTCGTCCAGCGTGGAGCCGACGATGATGTTCGCTTCGGGGTCCACTTCCTCGCGGATGCGGTTGGCCGCTTCGTCGAGTTCGAACAGGGTAAGGTCCTGACCGCCGGTGATGTTGATGAGCACGCCCTTGGCGCCGCGCAGGCTGATTTCGTCCAGCAGCGGGTTGGCGATGGCTTTCTCGGCGGCTTGGATGGCGCGATCTTCGCCCTCGGCCTCGCCCGTTCCCATCATCGCCTTGCCCATCTCGTCCATCACGGCGCGGACATCGGCGAAGTCGAGGTTGATGAGACCCGGACGGACCATCAGATCGGTCACGCCTTTCACACCTTGGTACAGCACGTCATCGGCAAGCGAGAAGGCTTCGGTGAAGGTGGTCTTTTCGTTCGCCAGACGGAAGAGGTTTTGGTTGGGAATGATGATCAGCGTGTCGACGACCTTTTGCAGCGTCTCAACGCCGTCTTCGGCCTGACGCATGCGCTTGGCGCCCTCGAATTGGAAGGGTTTGGTCACGACGCCGACAGTCAGCACGCCCAGTTCACGCGCGGCCTGCGCGATGATCGGGGCCGCCCCGGTGCCGGTGCCGCCGCCCATGCCAGCGGTGATAAAGCACATATGCGCGCCCGCAAGGTGGTCGACGATCTGCTCGATGCTCTCTTCGGCAGCGGCGGCGCCGACAGAGGCGCGCGCGCCCGCACCCAGACCTTCGGTCACTTTGATGCCCAGTTGCACGCGGTTCTCGGCCTGCGCCTGCTGCAGCGCTTGCGCGTCGGTGTTGGCCACGACGAAATCAACACCGTCAAGTTGCTTTTCGATCATGTTATTGACCGCGTTGCCGCCTGCCCCGCCAACACCGAAGACGGTGATACGGGGTTTCAGATCATCATGTCCTGGCATTGAAAGGTTGAGTGTCATGTGCTGTCCGCCTGTCCAGTTGCCCGCGTCCCGCGGGGGTTTTTTCGACCAAATTTCCACAACCCTATCGGCCTAGGCGGAAAAGGTCACCTAAAAAACATCGTTTTGACGCTAAATATGGGCAGAAACTTGCCAGTTTCCGCCTTATCTCGGGCTTCTCACCCGATATTGGGGTCACCAGTTGTCTCTGAACCATTTCACCGCGCGTTTGAGCGAGCGGGAGGGGTAGCGATCGGCGGGAATGTCGAAATCCCACCATTCGTCCTGCGGATGCGCCGCGAAAAGCGCCAGCCCCACGGCAGAGGCGAAGCCCGGCCCGGTCGCGGCCTGCGGCAGCCCATGCACGCGCAGCGGACGCCCCAGACGGACCTGCTGGCCAAGGATTTTGCTGGCCAGCCCATCCAACCCCGGTATCTGACTGCCCGCCCCGGTAAGCACAATCTGTTGGCTTGGCAAGTGGTCGAAACCGGCGGCATCCAGCCGAACGCGGACCTCTTCGAGGATCTCTTCGACGCGCGGGCGCATGATGCCGATCAACTCGGCCCGGCTGGCGGTGCGGCGGTCGTGTTCGTAATCCCCCGTCTCGCCGCCGATCTCGATCATGTCGCGGTCGTCCATGCCGGTGGCATGCACCCCGCCGTAGAAGGTCTTGATCCGCTCGGCATTGGCCATCGGCACTTGCAGGCCCATGGAGATGTCGGAGGTGACGTGATCCCCGCCCATCCGCACCGTATCGGCATAGATCATATGTTTCTTGATAAAGATCGACAGGCCGGTGGTGCCACCGCCAAAGTCGATACAGGCGGCACCGAGCTCCTGCTCATCCTCGACCAGCGCCGAGATGCCCGAGGCATAGGAGGAGGAGGCGATCCCCGCAAGTTCCAGATCACAGCGCTTGATGCAATGGGCCAGATGCTGCACCGTATCGGCGTCAACGGTCAGCATATGCATGTCCACCGACAGGCTGTTGCCCAACTGGCCGCGCGGGTCGGCCAGACCGCTGCGGTGATCCAGCGCGAAGTTCACCGGCTGAGCGTGCAGCACCTCGCGGCCCTCGCCATATTCCGGCACATCGCAGCCCGCCAGCACCCGCGCCACGTCTTGCTCCGACACCGATTGCCCCTCAAGCTCGACCGAGGCGTCGAGCCCATAGCTGCGCGGCTCCCCGCCCGAGAAACAGGCGATCACGTGATCGACGCGGATGCCGGCCATTTTCTGCGCGGCCTGAAGCGCGGTGCGGATCGCGCGCTCGGTCTCGCCCATGGCGCAAATCTCACCAAAGCGGACCCCGCGCGAGCGGGTGGTCGCCGCCCCGATGACCCGGAACCCAGACTGCCCGGCCAAAGACCCGATGTCGCCGCTGTCGCTATCAAGCCCCGCACCGTCAAAGCGCAGCACCAGACAGGCGATCTTGGAGCTGCCCACATCCAAAATGGCAACCACCCCGCGTTGGATCGCCAATTTGCGCATGTGCCGCATCGAACGCTGACTGTCGTATAGGTCCATCATTTCGTTACTGTCCCGAGTCCAATGGCCATCTTACTGGCCGGAAAGCTGCCTGATGTGCCACCATTCGCGGGTGGCATCTTCGTTCATTCTAAGGGTCGGTCTTGCCGCCAACCGCATGTCCACACGCGCCACGTCCCGCGTAAGAACCTCTTGCGCGCCTTCCAGCGCGATCACCCGTTCCAGCGCTTGCAACGCGTTTTCTTCGGGCAACATGATCGTTTGATCGCGGTCCAGCACCACGTCCCAGCGGCGCTGACCGACGCGGACCAAACCGCGCAGACGGTCGCCCAAGACATTCGCGGCCCCGATCAGCTTAAGCGCCTCCGGCACCGCTTTGTCGGCCCCTGCCCCGGCGATCAGCGGCAGATTGGCGTGATCGCGCCGCGCTTCGATCCGTGCCACATGGGCACCGGTATTGTCCACCAGCGCCAGCCCCGTTTCACTGCGCCAGACGGCCACGGGCACGCGCGGGGTCACGTCGATTTGCAGCACGCCGCCGGGGCGGATGCGCACATTGGCCTGTTTCACCCCGTCGATATCGGTGATCTTCTCGCGGATCTGCGGCAGATCGAGATCGAAGGAGGACAGCGGAAATTCCAGCGGCAGCGCGGTGCGGATTTCGGTCGAGAGCATGTCGCTCGCCCCGTCGATGGCCATGAGCTTGACCATGAATTCGGGCCGCTCTTCGATGCTGGCGCGGACATCGGCGATGGCCTGCACCACGGTGCCGCGCCGCTCTTCGTCCGCCATATAGATCGTGCCGGCCAGCAGGCTCAGCGTGAAGGGCAGCCCCACGCGCAGGGCGAAACGGAACCCCGGTGTCAGCATCAACCGCTGCATCCGCCATGACCACCGCGAGGGGGCGGGATCGGCTTTGCCAGTTTCCGGGCGGCGGCGGATCAGCGATCGCATGAGGCATCCTCCACCATCCAGGCGCAAAGCTCAGGAAAAGAAATGCCGCAGGCGGCGGCCTGCTCGGGCGAGAGCGAAGTGGCGGTCATGCCGGGCTGGGTGTTGGTTTCCAACAGGATCAGCCCCTCGGCCCCCCGCGCCTCGTCCCAGCGGAAATCGGTTCGGCTGATGCCCTTGCAGCCAAGCGCCGCATGGGCGCGGCGGGCATAGTCGAAACACAGATCGGTGATCTCTTGCGGCAGATCGGCGGGCACCACGTGGCGCGAACCGCCGGGTTTGTATTTCGCGTCGTAATCATACCAGCCGGTGGTAATGATATCCGTCACCGCCAGTGCCCGGTCGCCCATCACGGTGGTGGTCAGCTCACGCCCCGGCGCGAAGGTCTCGACCATCACTTCGGCGGGCATGTCGTCGGACAATTGCGGCGGGCCGTTATTTTCCTCGGCCACGAGGTACACCCCGACCGAAGAGCCTTCGTTGTTGGGCTTCACCACATAGGGCGGCGCCATGACATGGGCGGCCATCACATCGGCCTTGGGCGCGATAACGCTTTCCAACACCGGCAGCCCGGCGTGGCGGAACACATCCTTCGAGCGCTGTTTGTCCATCGCCAGCGCCGAGGCCAGCACGCCGGAATGGGTGTAGGGCAGCTTGAGCCATTCGAGCAGCCCCTGCACACAGCCATCTTCGCCCCAGCGGCCATGCAGGCAATTCAGAACGGCATAGGGGTTGAGATCGGCCAGAACGGCTGGAAGATCGCGGTCGGCTTCGACCTCGATCACATTATATCCGCCATGTTCCCGCAAGGCAGCGGCGCATGCACGCCCACTGGACAGGGACACCTCACGCTCGGCCGAGGGGCCACCCATCAATACCGCCACTGTCGGGGTCTGTCCGCTCGACTTACCCACCAAAGTGCCTCTTCGCCTCGGACCGTTTGCGGCCCCTATCATTGTTTTCTTTGCTTCTGCCGTGGCTTAGCTGCTGCGCCGCGGCTTAGCTTTGCGGCGCCGGATCACCCAATTTTTCACCGACGCGCTTAATTTCCCACTCTAGCCTTATACCGCTTGAAGCGTAAACCTTTTTTCGCACCTCTTCGCCCAATGTCTCAAGATCATGGGCCGTGGCGTCGCCGGTGTTGATCAGAAAGTTCGAGTGTTTCGGGCTCATCTGCGCGCCGCCTACGGTCGCCCCGCGCATCCCGGCATCGTCGATCACTTTCCACGCCTTCAGATCATGCACATCATCCGCCTTCCCGGTCGAGGAGAAGCCCGCCGGATTACGGAAAGTGGACCCGGCGCTGCGGTCTTTCGTGGGCTGGCTCTCATCCCGTTTGGCAAGTTGCTCCTCCATCCGGGCGTGCAACTCCTCTGGCACGCCTCTGGGCGGCGCAAAGGTCGCCCCGATCAACACCGCGCCGGGCGACAGATCGCTCTGCCGGTAGCGGAAGTTGAGGTCATCTGCCGTGAGGGTCACCACCTCCCCCGCGCGGGTCACGGCCCGGGCCGAGACGAAATGATCCGCCGTGTAGCTGCCATAACAGCCCGCATTCATGCGCAACGCGCCGCCGATGCTGCCGGGAATGGTCCGCAGAAAGGTCAGATCCAGCCCCGCATCCGCCGCCTTGCGCGCCACATGAGCATCGAGCGCCGCCGCCCCCGCGGTCACCTGATCCCCGTCGATCTCGATCCCGTTGAAACCGCGGCCCAGCCGGATCACCACCGCCCGCAGCCCGCCGTCACGCACGATGAGGTTGCTGCCCACGCCCATGGGGAAAACCGTGACCCCCTGCGGCAGGCGGCGCATGAAGAGGCAAAGATCCTCTACGTCGGCGGGTTGGAACAGGTAATCCGCAGGGCCGCCGACGCGGAGCCATGTCAGGTCGCTCAGGGCGCGATTTGGGGTCAGCCTGCCGCGCAGGTCGGGGATATTCAGCTTAATCATGGCGCCGGACTTAGCGCATTTGCACGGCAGGGCAAACCATCAAGAAGACGGCGGATCGACACGGCTCTCGCGCCAGCGTTTGGCCACCCGTCCTGCAAGCCAGCCCAGACCAAACCCGCCCACGGCATAGAGCAGGACCGAAAGCTGCGCCAAAAGCGCATGCGGCTCGAGCACCCGCGCATCCAGTCCGAAAACCATCCATGTGGCGTTGAGCGCAAAGCCGGTCGCCAGCACGAGAAAGAACCACAGCACACGGGCGCGAAAACCGGTCCAGATACAGGCGATCATCCAGACCGCAAAGACCGACAGCAGCGCCGCGAGGGTCGGCGTCAGGGTCATTCCGCCGGGCCTTTGACCCGGCCCGCGCTGCGGCGCAGCCAACGCGCCAGATAGACGACGGGCCAGCGCAGCACCGAACAGCCCCCCACCAGCACCAGCAGACCCAGCCACGGGCCGTGCTGCGCGGTAACGAAACCGACGATCGGGATGCCCAGGGCGATCAGCAGATAGGCGCTGCGCCAGTGGGAGTCTTTGCTCGGCGTCATGGCAAGGATATTGGCAATCACGAACCAGAAACAGGCAAGGATGAGAGACAGGCTCATTTCGGCAGCTCCGGCTTATGGCCCCGCAGCCGCGCCCAAAGATAGCGCAGCGGATTGCGGAACATCGACAGGACCGCCAGCAGCGCCAGAAGCGCATAGGCCCAAGACTGCGTCACACCGATGGCGACGACCAGCACGGGCGCGGCAATCAGCAGGACCACCCCCGGCAGGTATTGAGAGCGCATTGGCAACATGGCCACGGTCACGGCGGCGAAGACCCAGAGGATCGACAGCCAGACGAGGGTCACGCAGCCGCCCCCTTGGCCGCGCGGAGCGCATCGGGCAGATCATTGGCCCAGCTGCTGATCGTGCCTGCCCCAAGGCAGACCACCATATCGCCCGGACGCGCCTCGCGCCGGACCAGTTGGGTCAGCGCCTCGGCATCCTCGACCGCATAGGCGTGGCGATGGCCGTGCTGGATCAACCCGGTGACCAGACCGTCACGGTCGGCACCGGGGATGGGCTCTTCCCCCGCTGCATAGACATCGGCGATGCCCACCACATCTGCATCGTTGAAACAGGCGCAGAATTCGTCAAAGTGATGGCTCAGGCGCGAGTAGCGGTGCGGCTGGTGCACGGCGATCACGCGCCCCTTGCTGGCCTGCCGGGCGGCTTTCAGCACGGCAGCGATCTCGACCGGGTGGTGGCCGTAGTCGTCGATGATGGTCACGCCGTCCACCTCGCCCACGCGGGTAAAGCGGCGATTCACCCCGCCAAAGCTGCCCAAAGCGTCGCGGATTTGCTCAAGCTTCATCCCAAGGTGCCGCGCCACGGTTACCGCTGCCAGCGCGTTCGAGACGTTGTGATCGCCGGGCATCGGCAGGGCGCAGTCTTCGATGACCATGTCTTCGGATTGTAGATGCACGTCGAAATGCGCCACCCCGTCTTTGTAGTGCAACCCCACCGCGCGCACATCGGCCTGCGCATTGAACCCATAGGTCATCACACGGCGGTCGGTGAGTTTGCCCACCAGCGACTGCACCTCCGGGTGATCGGTGCAGCAGACCGCCAGCCCGTAGAAGGGGATGTTCGAGACGAAGTTCAAAAACCCCTGCCGCAGCGTATCGAAGTTGCCCCAATGCTCCATATGCTCGGGGTCGATATTGGTGACGATGGCGATGGTGGCGGGCAAGCGGTTGAAACTGCCGTCACTTTCGTCCGCCTCGACCACCATCCAGTCGCCCTGCCCCATGCGCGCGTTGGAGCCATAGGCGTGGATGATACCGCCGTTGACCACCGTGGGGTCGATGCCCCCGGCGACGAGCAATTCGGCCACCAAGGTGGTGGTGGTCGTCTTGCCATGGGTCCCCGCCACGGCGATGTTGGACTTGAGCCGCATCAGCTCGGCCAGCATCTCGGCCCGGCGGACGACCGGCAGGCCACGGCGGCGCGCTTCGTCCAATTCGGCATTGCCCGGCTTGATCGCCGAAGAGATCACGATCACCGCCGCGCCCTCGATATTCTCGGCCGCCTGCCCTTCGAAAATGCGCCCGCCCAACTCGGCCAGCCGCACGGTGATCTTGGTGGTTTTGAGGTCCGACCCCTGCACCTTGTAGCCGTGGTTCAAGAGCACTTCGGCGATGCCGGACATGCCGATGCCGCCGATGCCGACGAAATGGATCGGGCCGACATCGGTCGGCAGTTTGGTGGCGGCGGCGTTCATTGCGGGTGTTCCTCTTCTGCGGGGGTGAGCGTGCCTTGGGCGGCAAGCTGCTCGACCATATCGGCCAATGTCTCGGCCGCGTCGGGTTTGCCGACCGAAAGCGCGGCGCGCGCCATCTGCATCGCCCCTTCCGGCATCTCAAGCACGGCGAGGATCTGATCGGTCATGATATCTGGGTTGGCTTTGCGTTCGGGCACCATGATCGCGGCCCCGGCTTCGACCAAGCCGCGGGCATTGGCGCTTTGATGATCCCCCGCCGCGGCGGCAAAGGGGATCAGGATCGACGGACGCCCGATCACCGACAGGTCCGCCACGCTGGAGGCACCGGAGCGGCTGATCACCAGCTGCGCCTCGGACATGCGGCGGGGCACATCATCAAAGAAGGGCCGCACATCGGCGCTGATCCCGGATTCGGCGTAGTAGTCCGCCACCCGCTGGCCGTCTTCGTCGCGGGCCTGATGGCTGACACGGATGTTGCGGATCATGTTCATCGGCAGGGCCGCAAGTGCGGGCGGCACCACGTCCGAGAGGATGCGCGCGCCTTGGCTGCCGCCCATCACCAGTATTTCCATCGGGTAGTCGCCCGGCGGGATATAGGCCGATCCGGCACGGTCGAGCACGGCGGCGCGCACCGGATTGCCCACATGCCAGCCCCGCACGCCCTCGGGCAGCTTCGTGGGCCAGATGCCGCAGGCCACGGCGTGGACCCGTTTGGCAAAAATCTCATTCACGCGGCCCAGAATGCCGTTCTGTTCATGGATCATCCGCGGCAGGCGCAGCGCCCAAGCGGCGCCGAGCGCGGGGATCGACGGGTAGCCCCCGAAACCCACCACAGCCGAAGGCCGGTCGCGCAGCATGTTGAGACCCGAGCGGACCACACCGGCGGCGATGCGGAAGGGCACCAATGCCTTGGCCACCACCCCGCCTCGGGCAAAGGTGGCGCTGCTGATCTGGCTGATCTCGACCGCTTCGGGAAAGCCGCCGGTATAGCGCGCGCCGCGCGCATCGGTGCTGAGCTTCACCCGCCAGCCGCGTTTCAGCATCACCTCCGCCAGAGCCTGCGCGGGAAACATATGCCCGCCGGTCCCCCCGGCGGCGATGATCAGCAGTGGGGCGGCCATCAGCGGCGGCCCCGGCCCAGAATATCGCTGATCTCACCCTGCGGGCGGGTCCGGGTAAAGGCCAACAGCATGCCCACGGCGATGCCACTGGCGATCACCGAAGAGCCGCCGTAGCTCACGAAAGGCAGGGTCATGCCCTTGGCGGGCAAAAGCCGCACTGCCACACCCATGTTGATCATTGCCTGTACTCCGAATGTGCAGGCCAGCCCGGTTCCGGCCAGCCGGATGAAGGGGTCACGCTCGCGCACCAGACGCAGCAGCGACCGGACGACCACGACAGTATATAGGGCAATAATGCAGACGACCATGATCAGGCCATATTCCTCGGCCGCGACGGCGATGATGAAGTCGGTATGCGCGTCAGGCAGCGACCATTTCACCTCGCCCTCGCCGACGCCAACGCCGAAAAGCCCGCCCTCGCGGATGGCGTTTGTGGCATAGCCAAGCTGTGTAGTCGGATCGACATCGACGCTGAGAAAGCCGTCGATCCGCCGGGCGAAGTGTTCGGAATTGGAATAGGCGAAGGTGCCCGCCAGAACGACGAGCCCCGCCATGCCGACCAGCAGCACCATCGGCGCGCCGGCCACGAAATACATCACGCCCCAGCCGAAAAGCACCAGACAGGCCTGCCCGAAGTCGGGCTGCATCGCCAGCATCAACACGATGGAGATACAAAGCGCGAAGGACCAGGTTTTGCCCGGAGGGCCGTTTATCTCGGTCGCGGCGGCCATCATCCATGCGGCTGCGACCATGAAACCGGGCTTCAGGAATTCAGAAGGCTGAAACGAAGCGAAGCCCAGCGAATACCAGCGCGTCGCCCCCTTGCCGAAATCGGTGCCGAAGAATGGCAATAGCGCCAGCGCCACGAAGGCCATCACAAAGCCCAGCACTGCCAGACGGCGCACCAGCACTGGGGACATCATCGAGGTCAGCAGCATCGCGATCAGCGCCAATCCGCCGAAGAATGCCTGCCGCTGCACATAGTGGAAAGCGTCAAAGCCGTTTTTCGCGGCCAGCGGCGGGGAAGCGGCCAGCCCCAAAAGCATGCCGACGGCAAAGAGGATCAACACGCAGGACAAGCCCCAACGGTCGACCGTGCGCCACCATTTTGGAAGGATCGGTTCACCATCCCGCACCGGGACCGCGCCATAGACCATCTCTGTCATGGGTATCTGCCTTAACTGCCTCAACGGCCCCTTTGCGGGGTCTCATCCGGGAAGAATAGCCCGAATTGTCATATGAAGCTAGTGCATTTCACCCCGCTAAGGCGGGCGGGGTCTGCGGGGCTTTGCCAAGCCCCGCTGCCGGGCGATCACCGCGCCCTTTCAGGTCGCACGCAATCAGGCGGCCTTATGGGTGCCGCGCACCGGGTAGCCCTTGTCGCGGATGAATTTGAGGCCGTTCAGCAGACCTTCCAACTCAGGCCGCGCGAAAGGCGCGTTGGAAATGTCGATGATCTGCACCTTGCCGTCACCGTTGATGACGAAGGTCGCAGGTTCGGCAAAGGGCCGGTCGGTCTCCTGCGGGCTGCGCGGGTCAGAGATGTAGAGCCCCAGTTCCGCCATCTGGTCGAGGCTCAGGTCATAGCCGATGGGCAGAGTCAGGCCGTCTTCTTCGGCCATGGCCTTGGCCTTCTCCTCGGGGTCGCCGGAGACGGCGATCACGTCGACGCCGATCTCATGGAACTGGCTTTGCAGCTTTTCCAATTGCGCGAGGTATTTTTTGCAGATCGGGCAGTGCAGGCCGCGGTAGACCACCACCAATTGCCAATCCCGCCCCTCTTGCGGCTGGCCCAAGGTCAGCGTGCCGCTGCCGAGCTTGGCCACGTCCATCTTCGGAAAATCCTGTTCTGCGGTCAGTTTGGTCATTCTCTGCTCCTTTCGTCAGTTGCGTTGCACCTCAGCTATGGCACCTTGGCAAAGCGGCAACCGGTCTCACGTCTTCTTGACCGGGGCCGCGCATTGAGGCAGAGCGCGCCCATGCAAGTCGATACAGCCATTATCGGAGCCGGTGCCGCGGGCATGATGTGCGCCGCCCATGCGGGCGGGCGGGTGCTGGTGGTGGACCATGCCAAAGCCCCGGGCGAGAAAATCCGCATCTCGGGCGGCGGGCGCTGCAACTTCACCAATATGTATTGTGAGCCGCAAGCGTTCCTCAGCCAAAACCCGCATTTCGCCAAATCCGCTTTGGCCCGCTACACGCAGTGGGATTTCATCGAGTTGGTCGACCGTCACGGCATCGCTTGGCATGAGAAAACCCTTGGCCAGCTTTTCTGCGACACCAGCGCGAAAGAGATCATCGCAATGCTGCGCGGGTTGATGCAGAACGCCGGGGTCGATCTGCAACTGAAAAGCAGCGCCAGCAATTTCGCGAAGGTCGATGGGCAGTTCAGCTTCGACCTGCAAACGCCTGATAGGTCGGTGAAAGTCACGGCCCGAAACCTCGTGATCGCCACCGGGGGCAAGTCGATCCCCAAGATGGGCGCGACCGGGATCGCCTATGAGATCGCGTGCCAATTCGGGCTGAGCGTCACCGATACGCGGGCCGGGCTGGTGCCCTTTACCTTTGCCGAAAGCCGCTTTGCCCCGCTGGCCGGGGTGGCCACCCCGGCGCGGGTCACGGCCGGAGAGGCCGCGTTTGACGAAGCACTGCTCTTTACCCATCGCGGCCTCTCTGGCCCTGCCGTCTTGCAGGCGTCCTCCTACTGGCGCGAGGGGGAGCCGATCACCGTGAACCTCGCCCCCGAAGGCACCCTTCTGGACGCGCTTCGCGACCAGCGGCAACGCGCGGGGCGGCGGAACTTCACCACCGTTCTCGCGCAGCACCTGCCCGCGCGGCTGGTGGAGCATTTGGGGCAGGCGTTCGACCTGTCGGGCAATCTGGCAGATTGGTCAGACGCGCGGCTTTCCGCATTCATTCAAGGGATCGAGAACTGGCAGCTTCACCCCGGCGGCACCGAAGGCTATCGCACGGCAGAGGTCACTTTGGGCGGGGTCGATACCGAGGGCCTATCCTCCAAGACCATGGCCGCGAAAAAGGTGCCGGGGCTTTATTTCATCGGCGAGGCCGTGGATGTGACCGGTTGGCTCGGCGGCTATAACTTTCAGTGGGCGTGGTCTTCGGGCATGGCGGCGGCACGGGCGATTGCGGGCTAGGCACCGCCCTACTCCGCCAGCACCTTCTGCACCTGCGCCACGAAATCCTCGCCGCGGCGCTCGAAACTATCGTATTGATCGAAACTCGCCGCCGCCGGGGCCAGCAGAACGACATCGCCCTCTTCCGCCTCTGCCGCCGCCCGCGCCACGGCCTGCTCCATCGTGCCGCAGACTTCGGTCTCTGCCGTGAGCTGCATGGCGAAATGCGCCGCTTCGCGCCCGATCACATAGGCTTTGCGGACCGATCCTTGCGCCTCTGCCAGCCCCTTCAGGCCGCCCTCTTTCTCAAGCCCGCCGCAGATCCAGCGGATGTTCTTGAACGCCGCCAGCGCCTTGGCCGCGCTGTCGACATTGGTGGCCTTGCTGTCATTGACATAGCGCACGCCATGCGCCTCGGCCACAGTCTGGCTGCGATGGGGCAGACCGCCGAAACTGTGGAACGCCGCCTCGATCACCCGTGGGGCAAGGCCGAGTGCCCGGCAGGCGGCATAGGCGGCGCAGGCGTTCTGGTGGTTATGCGCGCCCGGCAGCCCTTGAATGCCGCGCAGGTCGATCGCGCTGACCTGTTTGCCGCGCCGATATTCGCTCAAGAACCCTTTGCGGGCAAAGACATGCCAGCCGGGGCCGGTGAGCTTGCTCTCGGCGCTGATGCGGATCACACGGTCGTCGCTCGGCCCCTCGCTGAGTTGCCCGGCAAGGAAGCGGCCCTCGGCCTCATCCACGCCGATCACCGCGCGGTCCGGCCCGCCCTCGGCAAAGAGGCGGCGCTTCGCGGCATAGTAGCCTCCCATCCCCGCATGGCGGTCCAGATGGTCGGGGCTGAGATTGGTGAAGACCGCCACATCCGGCGTCAGCGCGCGCGCCAGTTCGGTCTGGTAGCTGCTAAGCTCCAGCACCACGACCTCCCCATCCACGGCGGGATCGAGGTCCAGCACCCCGCGTCCGATGTTGCCTGCCAATTGGCAAGGCCGCCCGACATGCTCAAGGATGTGGTGAATCAGCGCCGAAGTCGTCGATTTCCCATTCGATCCGGTCACCGCCACCACCCGCGGGGCCACATCGTAGTGATCCCATGCCAGCGTGGCGAAGCTTTGGAAAAAGAGGCCGATGTCATTGTCCACCGGCACCCCTGCGGAAAGCGCCGCCGCCACCACCGGGTTCGGCGCGGGGTAGAGATGCGGGATGCCGGGGCTGACGATCAGCCGGGCGATCTTGTCCAAGGCACCGGGGGCGTTGAGATCGACACAGGCGAAGCCTTCCCGCTCGGCCCGCGCCCGTGCGGCGGGGTTGTCGTCCCAGCAGCTGACCTTGGCCCCGCCCGCTTGCAACGCGCGCGCCGCACTCAGGCCCGAGCGGCCCAATCCCAGCACCGCCACGCGTGCGCCTTCCAAGCCCTGTACTGGAATCATCTGCAATCCCCTGCTACCCGTTGACCCCAGAATGGGGGCATGATGCGCCCATCACAAGCCAGAGGCCGCCGAAGATGTCCAGCCCCACCAAACCTGACCTTGACGATGTGTTGCCGCGCCTCAATGCCATGATGCGCGAGGATGACCACTGGGGCGATGTGGCGGCCTATATTCCGCAACTGGCCAAGGTGGACCCGGCGCAATTCGGCATCGCCGTGGTGACGGCGGATGGCAAATGTCATGTGGCGGGCGATACGCAGGTGCCCTTTTCGGTCCAGTCCATCACCAAGGTCTTCACATTGGCTATCGCCCTTGGCCGCTCGGGTGACCAACTGTGGCACCGCGTGGGGCGGGAGCCTTCGGGCCGGGCCTTCAACTCCATCGTGCAGTTGGAGCAGGAACAGGGCCGCCCGCGCAATCCCTTCATCAACGCAGGCGCGATTGTCACCACGGATGAAGTCTTGGGCAACCGCGAGCCGCGTGAAGCGCTGGCCGAGATCCTGCGCTTCGTGCGCGAAGCGGCGGGGACGGACGACATCCACATCAATGACACCGTCGCCGCGTCAGAAACCGATTTTGGCCACCGCAACTTTGCGCTGGCGCATTTTCTGGCGAGCTATGGCAACCTCATCAACGCGCCGGAACGGACGCTTGGCACCTATTTTCACCACTGCGCGATGGAGATGACGGTGGAGCAGCTTGCCATGGCGGGCCGTTTCTTGATCGAAGCCCCCGATGTGCCGCGCTTGGTGGCCCCCAGCCGCATCCGACGGCTCAACGCGCTGATGCTGACCTGCGGGCATTACGATGGCTCAGGCGATTTTGCCTATCGCGTGGGCCTGCCGGGCAAGTCCGGTGTGGGCGGCGGCATTCTCGCCATCGTGCCGGGGCGGGCCAGCATCGCGGTATGGTCCCCGGGGCTCAACCGCTATGGCAACAGCCAAAAGGGCACCGAAGCACTGGCCCTTTTGGCGCGTCACATGGATTGGTCGATCTTCTAGGCGCTCAGCGCACCTTCAGCGTCGCCAGACCCAGCAGGGCGAGGATCAGCGAGATGATCCAGAAGCGGATCACGATCTGGGGCTCGGCCCAGCCCTTTTTCTCGTAGTGGTGGTGGATCGGCGCCATCAGGAAGACCCGCTTGCCGGTGCGTTTGAAGTAGAGCACCTGCACGATGACCGAGAGCGCCTCCACCACGAAAAGCCCGCCGACCACCGCCAGCACCAGCTCGTGCTTGGTGGCCACGGCGATGGCGCCCAGGGCGCCGCCAAGCGCCAACGAGCCGGTGTCACCCATGAAGACCGCGGCGGGGGGCGCATTGTACCACAAGAACCCGAGACCGCCGCCGAAGAGACCGGCGGTGAAGATCAGGATCTCGCCCGTGCCCGGAACGTAATGCACGTCGAGATATTCGGTGAAGTCGACGCGGCCCACGGCATAGGCGATGACGCCAAGCGCACCGGCGGCGATCATCACCGGCATGATGGCCAGACCATCCAGTCCATCGGTCAGGTTCACCGCATTGGCCGAGCCGACGATCACGATAATGGCGAAGGGCACGAAGAGCACCCCGAGGTTGATCAGCGTGTCTTTGAACACCGGCAGCGCCAGTTGGTACTGCAACTCTGCCGGATGGTATTGCGCGGCCCAAAAGCCCGCGATGCCCGCAATCAGAAAGCCCAGCAAAAGCCGCAGCTTACCCGGCACGCCATCGGTGTTTTGCTTGCTGACCTTGGCGTGGTCGTCGGCATAGCCAATGGCGGCGAAACTCATGGTGACGAATAGCACCAGCCAGACGAAAGGATTATCGAGCCGCGCCCAAAGCAGGGTCGAGGTCAGCAAAGCCCCCACGATCAGCAGCCCGCCCATGGTGGGTGTGCCCGCCTTGGCGAAATGCCCCTCTGGGCCGTCATCGCGGATCGGCTGGCCCTTGCCCTGCCGCTTGCGTAGCACTTCGATCAGCGGTTTGCCGAAGATAAAGCCGAACACCAATGCCGTCAGAAATGCCCCGCCTGCGCGGAAGGTGATATAGCGAAACAGGTTAAAGAAATCGCCGCCATCCGACAGCAGCGTCAACCAATAGAGCATATATCGCGTCCTAACTCATCATGTGGGGTGAATCGCCGATCAGGCGGTCGGGACCGGATGGCCCATTTTGCGGATGGCGTCAACAATACCGCCCAGCTTCATCGAAAGCGACCCTTTGATCAGCACGACATCGCCGGAATCGAGCCTTGCGCGGAGTCCTTGCAACATCTCTTCGGCGGTTTCCGTCCAATCGCCGCGCTGATGTTCGGGCAGATTGTCGTAAAAGGCTTTCATCAGCGGGCCGACGCAATGCACCACGTCGAGCGCGCGAGTGGCATCGAGTTCGGCGAGACCGGCGTGCAGCGCCACGGCCTCGGGGCCGAGTTCTTTCATATCGCCGACAAAGGCGATCCGCCGCCCTTTGCTGACGCGCCCGATGTCATGGGTCACTTCCGAGGCGGCCAATACCTCAAGCGCCGCGGCCATGGAGGTTGGGTTGGCGTTATAGCTGTCGTCGATCAATTCCAACGCCAGGTAGGTGTCCACGGGATCGAGCTGGATGCGCTCGCGCACCCCGCGCCCGGCATAGGGCGACCAGCGGCCCAGCGATTGCACGGCCAGCGCCCGATCCGCGCCAAGCGCCTCGGCCACAGCCAGCGCGCCAAGCGCGTTCATCGCGAAATGCCGCCCCGGCGTGGCGATCTTGAAGATCAGCGGCGCGCCTTCGACCTCGGCCTGAGCCACGGTGGCATCGCCCTGAACCTTGACCTCGCCCAGCTTGTAGTGATGGCCCGCTCGACCAAAGGTCGTCTCGCGCAGGCCGCGCTCCAGCGCTTTATCCAAGACAATATCACTGTGCTCGTGGTCGGCGTTGATCACCGCCACGCCGCCCGGCTCCATCCCGTCGAAGATGCTGGCCTTTTCCACTGCGATGGCGGCGACATCCTTGAAGGCTTCGAGGTGGACGGCGGCGACATTCGTGACCATCGCGGCGTCGGGGCGCGCCTGTTGGGCAAGGGGGGCAATCTCTCCGGGGTGGTTCATTCCGATCTCGATCACCGCGTAATCGGTATCGCGCGGCATCCGCGCCAGTGTCAGCGGCACGCCCCAATGGTTGTTGTAGCTGTCGACGCTGGCATGGGCCTTTCCCTGATCGCCAAAGATCGCCAGCAGCATTTCCTTGGTCGAGGTCTTGCCGACGCTGCCGGTCACCGCTGCCACCTTGGCCTGCGGGCCAAGCCGCGCGCGCCCTGCCCGGCCAAGCGCTTCGAGCGCCTGCTGCACATCCTTTACGATCAGCAGCGGCGCATCCTTGGCCACGCCCTCGGGGATATGGGTCACGAGCGCGGCAGCGGCCCCTTTGTCGAGCGCTTGCGCCACGAATTCATGCCCGTCCCGCGCGGCCTTGAGTGCGACGAAGAGATCACCGGGCTGCAGGGTCCGCGTGTCGATCGAGATACCGTCGCAAGCCCAATCACCCTGCGCGCGGCCCCCCGTGGCCTCTGCCGCTTCGCTCGCTGTCCAAAGGCTCATGCCAGTCTCCCGTCCAGTGCCGCCACGGCCACGCTGGCCTGTTCCACATCGTCGAAAGGCAGCACATCGTCGCCTACGGTCTGCCCGGTCTCATGCCCCTTGCCCGCGATCAGCAGCGCGTCGCCCGGCTCCAGCGCATCCACCCCACGCAGGATGGCTTCGGCCCGGTCGCCGACTTCCCAAGCCTCGGGCGCGCCGCCCAGCACGGCGGCCCGGATGCTCGCCGGGTCTTCGCTGCGCGGGTTGTCGTCGGTCACGATGACCATATCCGCATTCTCTGCCGCGGCCTGCCCCATCAAGGGGCGTTTGGCGCGGTCCCGATCACCGCCCGCGCCGACGATGGCGACGAGCCGCCCCATGACATGCGGGCGCATGGCGGCGAGCGCCGTGGCCACCGCATCGGGCGTATGGGCGTAATCGACGAAAACCGCCGCGCCATTGTCGCGGGTGGCGGCAAGCTGCATCCGGCCCCGCACGGTGGTGAGATGCGGCAGCGTGTCAAAAACCTCCTGCGGGTCGGCGCCGCAAGCGATGACCAGCCCTGCGGCCAGCAAGACGTTATCGCCCTGAAAACCGCCGATCAGGTTGAGCCGCTTTTGATAGGTCTTACCGCGCCAGCTAAAGCGCAGGTCTTGGCCCGTGGCATCGAACCGCTGGCCTTGCAGATGCAGATCGCCCCCGTCGCGGCCCACGGTGATCACTTCACAGCCCCGCGCGCGGGCGATGGCCGCGATGTCGACGCCTTTTTCATCGTCGATATTGACCACCGCCGTGCCGTCTTCGGGCAGGACACGGGCGAAAAGCGCGGCTTTGGCGGCGAAATAGGCCTCGAATGTCTCGTGATAGTCCAGATGGTCTTGGGTGAAGTTGGTAAAGCCCGCCGCCTTGAGCGTCACCCCATCCAGTCGCCGCTGGTCGAGCCCGTGGCTCGACGCTTCCATCGCGGCATGGGTGATGCCATTCGCCGCCGCTTCGGCCAGCGTGCGGTGCAGGGTGATCGGCTCGGGCGTGGTATGGGCCAAGGGGGCGGCCCATGCGCCCTCTACCCCGGTGGTGCCGAGGTTCACGGCAGACAATCCCATCTCAACCCAAATCTGACGCACGAAGGTCGAGACCGAGGTTTTCCCATTGGTGCCGGTGACCGCGATCATCGTGGCGGGCTGGCCGCCGAACCACAGCGCCGCCGTGCGCGCCAGCGCTTCGCGTGGGAGGTCAGAGACCACCAGCGCGGCATCCGAGCCCGCCAGTTCCTCGGCGGCGAGTTTGGCGCCCGCCGCATCGGTCAGCACCGCCGCCGCGCCCATGCGCAGGGCGTATTGAATGAATGCCGCCCCATGCACGCGGCTGCCGGGCAGAGCCGCAAAGAGCGTGCCCTCGCGCACCTCGCGGCTGTCGACCGCGATGCCGGTGATCATGGGGTTGGCCCCCGCCCGCGCGGTCAGCCCGAGAGAGGAAAGGGGTACGGCCCGGTCGGTCATAGGGATGTCTTTTCAGTTGCTGCTGGTCAGCGTTAGCACAGCGTCGTTCATCGGTTCAACAGCGGGGCGCAGCCCCAGCAGAGGCGCGATGCGGCGCACCATCTCGGCGGCCACGGGCACGGCGGTCCACCCCGCCGTGCGGCGCGGTTTCGGGCCCGAGGTCTCGACCGGTTCGTCCAGCGTGACGATCAGCACATATTTCGGATCGTTGATTGGGAAGATGCTGGCAAAAGTGTTGATCACCTTATCGTCGTAATAGCCGCCCGTGGGCTTGGGCTTGTCGGCGGTGCCGGTCTTGCCCGCGATCTGATAGCCCGGCACCTCGGCAAAGCTGGCCGTGCCATCGGTCACCACCTTGCGCAGCATCATCCGCGCCTGCGCGGCGGTCTCTTCGGACATGACCCGGGCGCCGAGTTGGGGGGCGGATTGCTTCAGCAGCGTGGGCTTTACCGCGCGCCCGCCATTGGCGATGGCGGCATAGCCCGCGGCAAGGTGCATCGGCGTGCTGGATAACCCGTGGCCGTAGGAGATCGTCACGCTCGACAATTCGGTCCAACGGCTTGGCAAGAGCGGCTTGCCGCCCGAGGCTTCGACGATCTCAAAGGGGGTGGGTTCAAAGAAACCAAGGCTTTTCAGGAACTCCTGCTGCCGTTCGATGCCGATTTCCAGCGCCATGCGGCCCGTGCCCCGGTTCGAGGAATGCACGATGATGTCGGCAACGCTCAGCTTGCCGTAGTTCTTGTTGCGGAATTCACCGATGCGGAAGCCGCCGACCTTCATCGGGCCGGAGGTGTCGATGATCGTGTCGGCGTTGAACAACCCCAGTTCCACCGCCTGTGCAGCGGCGAAAATCTTGAAAGTCGAGCCCAGTTCATAAACCCCCTGCACCGCGCGGTTGAACAGCGGGCTGTCGGAGGCATCGCCTTGGGTCAAGGGCCGGGGTCGGTTGTTGGGGTCGAAGTCCGGCAGGGAGGCGACCGAGATCACCTCGCCCGTGTGCACATCCATCAGAATGCTTGTGGCGCCCTTGGCGTTCATCAGCTTCATGCCGCCATAAAGCACCCGCTCCGCCGCGGCCTGCACGGTAAGGTCGAGCGACAGTTCCAAGGGTTTGTTGCCATTGGCCGGGTCGCGCAGGTAGTCGTCGAAATATTTCTCGGCCCCTGCCACGCCGATCACCTCGGCGGCATGGACACCTTCCTTGCCATAGCTCGCCCCGCCCAGCACATGGGCCGCAAGCGCGCCATTGGGGTAAAGACGCATGTCGCGCGGCGCGAACAAAAGCCCCGGATCGCCAATGTCATGCACCGCCTGCATCTGTTCGGGGCTGATTTTCTTCTTGATCCACAGGAACTTGCGCTTGCCTGTGAAATCCTTGATCAGACGCTCTTCTTTCAGGTCAGGAAAGATTTTGACCAGCTTTTTCGCGGCCATCTCAGGGTCGATCATGTGCCGCGGCTGCGCATAGAGCGCGTGGGTCTCGAAATTGGTGGCCAGAAGGTTGCCGTTCCGGTCCGTGATATCCGCACGCGAGGCCGAGATCACGGCCCCCGGCGCATGGCCGCGCGGCTCGGAAGGCTCGGACATCGCCAGCAGACCCATCCGCCCGCCAATCACGGTGAAGGCACAGAGAAAGCAAACCCCCAGCACCAGAAGCCGCCCCTCGGCGCGCATCCGCGCCTTGTCGCGCATCTGCTCGTGGCGGATGCGCTTGTTCTCACGTTCGATCGCGTCGGGGTTCTCCCCCTTCTCGCGGGCGTCGAGGATACGGGCCAGCGGGCGCAGCGGGGTGCGGATCATTCGAAGTCCTCCTCGGACTCATCCGCGCCGGTGAGCGCGTCGTAATTCATCGTCGAGACTTCCACAGGATCGGTGATCGGCAGCAGCTCGGAGGGCGGCTGCGGATAGGCGACCTGATCGACCTGACCGAACTGGCCGGGATGCAGGGGCAGCAGGCCCAGACGGTCAAAGTTCAGATCCGCCAGATCGCGCAGCCGGTCCGGGCGGTTCTGGAAGGCCCATTCGGCGCGCAGCACAGCCAGACGGGCATGGGTGGCGCGGATATTGGCATGCAGCCTGTCGGCATCGCTCAGTGCCTGCTGGGTCGCGTAATTCTCGCGGTAGGCCCAGAAGGCCAATCCAACCACGGCAATGGTGGTGAGGATATACATCACCGTGCGCATCACTCAGATCCCCCTGACCATCGGCATGCCGATGGTTTTCGCGTCAATCTCACCACTGTGCGCATCGGTGCGCGTGGCCACCCGCAGCTTGGCCGACCGGCTGCGCGGGTTCTCTTCCAATTCCTGCGCATCGGGGCCGATCGCCTTGCGGGATTTCAGCGTGAACTGCGGCGGCGCCTGCTCGAGCGCGGGGGCGAAACGGTTGGCATTGCCCCCGGCCCCGGCCCGCGCGGTGAGGAAGCGTTTGACCATCCGGTCCTCGACCGAATGGAAGGTCACCACCGCCAGTTTCCCGCCCGGCTTCAACGCCCGTTCAGCGGCCATAAGACCTTGAAAAAGTTCGCCATATTCATTGTTCACCGCAATTCGCAGCGCTTGGAAACTGCGGGTTGCCGGGTGGCTCTGGCCGGGCTTGGCGCGCGGCAGGCAGCCTTCGACCAATTTCGCCAATTCCAGCGTGGTGGAGATCGGCGCCTCTTCGCGGGCGCGGACAATCGCCTTGGCGATCCGACGCGAGGCGCGCTCTTCACCGTATTGAAAGAGGATATTGGCGATCACCTCTTCCTCGGCCTCATTGACCAGATCGGCAGCCGAGGGGCCATCTTGGCTCATCCGCATGTCGAGCGGGCCATCTTTCATGAAGGAAAAGCCACGCTCCGCCTGATCGAGTTGCATGGAGGAGACACCGAGGTCCAGCACCACACCATCGAGGTCTTGGGCATATTCATCCATGCGCGAGAAGACGCCCTGCTGCATGGTGATCCGATCGCCATAGTCACCGGCCCATGCCGCCGCCATCTCAAAGGCAAGCGGATCGCGATCGACAGCCACTACACGCGCGGCACCGGCCTCTAGCAAGCCACGGGTGTAGCCGCCCGCGCCAAAGGTGCCATCGAGCCAGACCCCTTCCACGGGCGCCACGGCAGATAGGATCGGGCGCAGCAGAACGGGGGTGTGAGGGGCAGATGGATCAGAGGCAGCAACCATTCCCTCAGATCTCCATATCACCATCGAGGAACGAGAGCGGATCGACATCGTCGGGCAGTTCCTGTTGCCACGCCTCTTCCTCGGTCTCGTAGGTTTCGGGCTTCCAGATCTGGAAGGTGTCACCGGCGGCGATAAAGAACGCCTCGCCGTTGAGTTCGATCTTGTTGCGCAGCTTGGCGGGCAGCACCAAACGGCCGGTCTCATCTACCGTGGTCGGGAAAGACTGGCCGTGGAACAGACGCTGAAGCGCCTTGCGCTGCATGGAGCCGCGCGGCATGCGGTCGATCTTGGCGTCGACCTCTTCGATGGCTTCCATGGTGTAGCATTCAAGGTAGTTGCGGCGCTGATCGCCATAGACGATGACCAGCTCAGGATTGTCGCCGTTCTTCCAGTTCGGGTCGCCCGCCTCCAACACACGCCGAAAAGAGGCTGGGATAGACACCCGCCCCTTCGTATCGACCTTGTGGTGGCTTTCGCCTCTGAACCTGCGGCTCACTTGTTGTCCCTGCCTCTTGCGCCTTTGCGCTTAAACTCGTTATTCGCCTCGCTCCCCTGCCCCGGAAATGGAAACGGCGGGTTGATCTGCTGCCACTGATCAACCCGCCGCCCACGTCCCGCAGCTTGGCGGGGGAAGTCCGACTGCGCGCGCCACCTGGGGGGATGTCTGCTCGCTCGCGCGCCGGATCTCTTTGGTCTGATGAAAGCGAGGTGCCTGTATGAAACCTGCTAGGTTTTGATTTATTTTGGGGTCGTTTGCTGCCCCGTGTCCCGTTCTCATCCGATGCATTAGGGATGCCATGGGAATTGATGGGCGTCTACATTTTTTTTGGATTTCCGCCCAATATTTTGTTTTGCACAGGCTGTGAGAACAACATCTGGTATAACTTTCTCGGCGGAAAATGGCTCAATTTGAGTTCTGGCCGCCTCCCAACACTATATCTTGTTAACGAATTGCGACCTGCACAATATCCCACAGTTTCCCACTAAAATTTGCTCACATAGTTATCCACAGGACGTGTTCGTTGCCTGTTCCGCCGATTGCGCGAAGTGCTCCCCATTTGCGCCCCATTTCCCATAGCTGCGAATCGGCCAAGTCCTCCAAGAGAGCAAGGGACGCCCATGATTTCCCAGACTTCCCATGCATTCCCGCGACTTTTCCCATGCCCTCCCAGCGGCCCATGCTTTCCCAGAGGCTGGAACCCTTCTGCCAGCGATATCTTGTCCTTTCGGCCCACCCAGGCCATGTAATGGCGCGAAACGGAGGGAGTGCATCATGATCCAAGCCACGGCTCTATTTACCCACGCGCTGAACATGCTGTTTCACGCGCCTTCAACCACGCTGCGGGTGATCCTGCCCGCGGTGCTTTGGGTAATGGGCGCCGCTGCAGCGGCGGGCCTGCTGGCGGGGGATGCGCTAGGGGCGATGGATCAGGTGATCGAGAACGCCGCCCCGCCGCCTGCGGGTCAACTTCTGATCCTGATCGCTTGCGGGCTGACCGGCATCCTTGGCTATGCGCTGATGGCCATTCTTTGGCACCGCTATGTCCTGCTGAATCATGACGAGGATGACCTACGTCCGGGCATGGGGCTGTTCTGGGCCTATGTCTGGCGGGCCATCGTTTTGGGCTTCGTGCAGTTTCTCGCGGCCCTTCCCATCGGCCTTGCCATGCTGCTCTTGGGCGGGCTGACCGGGTCGAGCCCGGCGGCGCTGATGTTGATTGGATTGGTGGCGGGGGTGGCTTTCCTCTGGCTGGCGCTGCGGCTTAGCCTCGTGCTGCCCGCCGCCGCTTTGGGCCACGTCATGTCGGTGCGCGACAGCTGGCGCGCGACCGAGCCTTTGGCCGGCACGCTTTGGGCGCTGGCTGTCTTGCTGGCGGTGGTGAACACGCTGCTCGGCGTGATCGCCAGCATGCTGCTGCCTGCCGACCCCGGCCTGCGGCTGATGCTGGATTCCCTGCTCTATCTTATAGAGGGGCTGGTTTTTGTCTCGATGCTGACAACGCTCTATGGCCACCTGATCGAAGGGCGCGAGCTGGGCTAACCGCCCGCGCCGCCCCCGTCAGGCCATGCCACCGTCGACCAAGCCCTTCGCGAGCCGGGCATAGGCATCGGCCATCGGCCCCTCGCCCGCGGCGACCGGCGTGCCATTATCCCCGGCCAAACGGGTATCGAGATCAATCGGCAGGCTGCCCAAAAGCGGCACACCCATCTTCTCGGCCTCCGCCGCCACACCGCCATGGCCGAAGATCTCATGCTGCGAACCGCAGTCCGGGCAGACGAACATCGACATGTTTTCTATCAGGCCCAGCACCGGGGTCTTCAACGTGGCGAACATGTCGAGCGCCTTGCGCGCGTCGATCAGCGCCACGTCCTGCGGCGTGCTGACCACGATGGCGCCCGAAAGCTCGGACTTGGTGCAGAGCGTCAGTTGCACGTCCCCGGTCCCGGGCGGCAAGTCGACGAGGAGCACGTCAAGCTCGCCCCATTCCACCTGCCCCAGCATCTGCTGCAGCGCACCCATCAGCATCGGCCCGCGCCAGACCACGGCCTTGCCCTCTTCCAGCATGAAGCCGATCGACATCAGGGTCACGCCATGGGCTTGCAGGGGGATGATCGTCTTGCCGTCGGGACTGGCGGGGCGCTTGTTGACCCCCATCATGCGCGGCTGGCTGGGGCCGTAGATATCGGCGTCGAGCAGCCCCACTTTGCGGCCCGCGCGCGCCAGCGCCACGGCGAGGTTGGAACTAACGGTGGATTTACCCACACCGCCCTTGCCCGAGCCGATGGCGAGGATGCGCTTCACGCCCGAGGGTTTCATCGGCCCCTCTTGCGGCTTGGGATGCCCGCCGATCTTGAGACTGGGCGCTTTCGGTGCGGGGCCATGCGCGGTCAGCGCGACCGACACATCGCCCACTCCCGGCAGATCGCGGACCACCTGCTCTGCCGCGTCGCGCAAGGGCGCCATTTGGCGTGCGACATCGGCATTGGGCGCTTCGATGACGAATCGCACTTTATCGCCTTCGACCACCAGCGCGCGGACCAGATCATGGGAAAGCAGGCTTTTGCCATCGGGCAGTTGCACCCGCGCCAGCGCCGCTTCGACTTCTGCTTTGGTCACAGACATGCGCAAATTCTCCTCTATTACGGCTTCTGAAATGGCAGGTTCTGCGCCAAGCGCAAGGGGACGGCCCTTTTTGCATAGGGAACAGGCGCAATGCCCAAGGATTACGCAGGGGCACCATGTTTTCGCCGCATAGCAGCATTGCAAAAAGAAATATTGTGCACCCGCAGCAATTAGCGCTAACTTAAGGTCATAGGCAGGGCCAAGCGCCCCGCTTTCGGAAAGACCAGACACATTCCTCCTCCTCCCGAATGTGTCTGATTTTACCAAGACTTGGATGCATCCACTCCTCCTCCCGGATGCAGCCGAGTTTGGAAAGACCAGACGCGTCCATCCTCCTCCCGGATGTGTCTGTTATTGGCGGCGACATCTACCTCCTCCCAGATGTCGTCGCCCCCTTTCCCCTCCCCTCATATGACAGTTTTATGACCCTGCGCCATCTTGCCGCGCGGGCAAAACCGTTTTTTAACAACAAGTTGCGCCACTCATAACCTATGCGCTTTCTGCATAGCGGCATTGACTTTATGCCCGTTGTGCAAATGCAGAAAGGGCGTAAATAGCGGGCAACGAGATGATCAACGGATGAAAAAAGAGGCGCCGAAATGGCTTACATGAACACAACGACCGCAAACACAACTTCCGTCTTCGCCCGTATCGGCGGCGCATTCGAAGCACTGGCAACCCGCTACAAACAGCACCGTCTGTACCGTGAAACTTTCGACGGTCTGAGCGCGTTGAGCAACCGTGAACTGGCCGACCTTGGTCTGAGCCGTTCCGAACTGCGCCGCGTCGCATGGGAATCTTCCCGCGGCTAAGCAGAGATAGAGATCGGACGCCAGAACCCCTCCCTGTTCTGTCGTCTGAAAGCCGGGGTGCGCGTCACCTTCCTCCTCCCTGAATGAGGCGGACCCCGCAAGGAGACCCGAAGCCGACCCTCCCTCGACGCTTCGGGCCGACATAGAAACGGCGGCACCTTCCTCCCAAGGTGTCGTCGTTTTTGTTTGCAAGGCCCTGTTTAGGCAGGCTTTTGACAGCCCACCGCAGGGTTTAATTTAGAACGGTACGTCTTTCCCGCCGGTCAAGAACCGCGAGACGACCTTCTTCGTCCCGGCTTTTTCGAAAGCGACTTCCATCTTGTCGCCTTCGATGCCGATCACTTCGCCATAGCCGAATTTATCGTGAAAAACGCGCTCACCCATCTCAAAGGCGGCGACCGCTTGCATGTCGATCGTGACATTGCGGCTTTCGCGCGGCTGGCTGGTGCCCCGCGCCCCACTGCGCGATTGCAGGCGTTTCCAACCCGGTGAATTATAGACATTTGCGCTTGCCGCACGGTCATGCAGGTCCGATTGCGGCATGGCCGCGCCAAAGCCACCGCCGTAAAGCCCCGGCGGGGTCAGCACATCCACATGTTCTTCGGGCAGTTCATCAATGAAACGCGACGGCATCGCATTTTGCCATTGGCCAAAGACCCGGCGATTGGCGGCGAAAGAGATCGTGCAAATCCGCTCTGCCCGGGTGATGCCGACATAGGCCAGCCGCCGCTCCTCTTCGAGCCCTTTCAGCCCGCTTTCATCCATCGAACGCTGCGAAGGGAACAGCCCATCTTCCCAGCCCGGCAGGAAAACCATGGGGAATTCCAAGCCCTTGGCCGCGTGCAGCGTCATGATCGAGACCTTCTCGCCATCGCCCTCCTGCTCATTATCCATGATCAGGCTAACATGTTCGAGGAAGCCCTGCAGATTTTCGAAGCCTTCTAAGGCTTTCACCAGCTCCTTGAGGTTTTCCAGCCGCCCCGGCGCTTCGGGCGTTTTGTCATTCTGCCACATGCCGGTGTAGCCGCTTTCGTCGAGAATCATCTCGGCCAGTTCGACATGGGACACCTCGGGCGGGCCGTAATCCACCCGAAGCGGCGCGACGCCATCGTCAAGCACCGCGTCGTCTTCGCTGATTTCGATCCGCGGACCTTGCAGCATGGACGACCAACGGTCGATCCCGTCGATCAAAAGCCGCAGTTGCGCCGCCCCTTTGCCGCTGATCCCGCCATGCGCCAAAAGGATTCGCGCGCCTTCGACGAGGTTCACCCCGTGATCCCGCGCCGTGCGCTGAATTTTCTGCTGTGCCTTTTCGCCCAGACCGCGCTTGGGCGTGTTCACGATCCGCTCGAACGCCAGATCATCGTCAGGGCTGGTAACCACGCGGAAATAGGCCATCGCGTCGCGGATTTCCAAACGCTCGTAGAACCGCGGGCCGCCGATCACCTTATAAGGCAGGCCAATGGTCAAAAACCGGTCTTCAAAGGCGCGCATCTGGTGGCTTGCGCGGACAAGAATCGCCATATCGTCAAGCGAAAAAGGGTCGAGCCCCCTTGTGCCGCGCTGCGCGGATTCGATCTCATCCCCGATCCAACGCGCCTCTTCCTCGCCATCCCAATGGCCGATCAGACGGACCTTTTCGCCCTCGGTCTCTTCGGTCCAGAGGGTCTTGCCCAAACGCCCCTCATTGCCCGCGATCACGCCCGAGGCAGCGGCGAGGATATGCGGGGTCGAGCGGTAATTCTGCTCAAGCTTGACCACATGGGCGCCGGGGAAATCCGTCTCGAACCGCAGGATGTTGCCCACTTCAGCCCCGCGCCAGCCATAGATCGACTGGTCATCGTCCCCCACGCAGCAGATGTTCTTATGCCCCTGCGCCAAGAGCCGCAGCCACAGGTATTGGGCCACGTTGGTATCCTGATATTCGTCGACGAGGATATATTTGAACCAGCGCTGATACTGCGCGAGCACATCCGGGTGCGCTTGAAAAATCGTCACCATATGCAGCAGCAGATCGCCGAAATCGGTCGCGTTCAGTTCGATCAGACGGCGTTGATATTGCGCGTAAATCTCAGGCCCGCGATGATGGTATGCCCCGGCATCCGCGCTCGGAATCTTGTCCGGGGTCAGTGCGCGGTTCTTCCAGCTGTCGATGATCCCCGCCAGCATCCGCGCGGGCCAGCGCTTGTCGTCGATCCCTTCGGCAGCGACCAATTGCTTGAGCAGGCGCAGCTGATCATCCGTATCGAGAATCGTGAAATTGCTTTTCAGCCCCACCAATTCCGCATGCCGCCGCAGCAGCTTGACGCAGATCGCGTGGAAGGTGCCAAGCCATGGCATCCCCTCGACCTGCTGGCCGAGCATCTGGCCCACGCGGGTCTTCATCTCGCGCGCGGCCTTATTGGTGAAGGTGACCGCCAAAACCTCATGCGGGCGCGCGCGCCCGGTGTTGAGCAGATGCACGATTCGCGCCGTCAACGCCCGCGTCTTGCCGGTGCCCGCCCCGGCGAGCATCAGTACGGGGCCATCCAAAGTCTCAACCGCGGCCCGTTGGGCGGGGTTCAACCCCTCCAGATAAGGCTGCGGACGCGCGGCCATGGCGCGGGCGGAGAGAGAGGCGCCCTCAAAGGCGTCCATTTCGTCAAAATCACTCATGCCCGCAATCTAGCGCGTCCAGGGTACGAGATAAAGAGACGTTCCTCAAATGTTCTTTCGAAAGATATTCAAGTCCGATTTGGTACCGCCGCGGGCAAAACCGGGTGAATTTAAAATGCGGGGGAAATCTTTACCCGTTGATAATGCTTTGGCGGCAATGTGCTGACACAACGATAAACGAGAGGAACCGCTCATGTTCAGAAACGATGATGCTTCGGTACTGCGCCGAGAGATTGACCGGTTCAAGCTGCCGATGTTCATTGCCGAATTGAACGCGGACAGCGGGCATTTCGAACTTTTGGCCCTCAACACCGCCCATGAGGCGCATAGCGGCATGGTGATGAGCGAGGTGATAAACCGCCCCCTGCACAGTTTTATGCCCCATGAGGAGGCCGAGGCGGTCAATGAACGCTATGCGCGCTGCGTCTCGAATGTGGGGCAAATCCGCTATCGCGAGATGCTGCATATGCCGCGCGGGCCGCTGATTTGGGATACCACGCTGCATCATGTGCAATCTTACCGCGGCCTCGACCGGGTGGTGGGCAGCGCCATCGTTGTAGAGCGGGTGCAGCGGGACAACCGCGATACCCTCGCTTTTGAGGATGTGCGCTATTTCGCGGCGACATCTTCGTTCAAACTCGAACAAATCTCGACGGTGCTGGATGCCGCCGAAAAGGGGCTGATCGATCCGGCGAAGCTCACCGGGTCGGCGGGGATGCTGGCCGGGCTCTGCCGCGCCATCGACAGCACCATGCAAGAGCTACGCTCGATCGCGCAGGAACGGCTGGACGCCGAGGCCAATCCGACCGTTCACCTGATCGACATGGAAGGCACCGCCGCCAGCGAAGGCGACGAAATCGAAGCAGCCATCGCGGCGCTCGTGGATATGGCGGACAACCTACCCACACCGCCGGGCCGCAAGGTAAGCGAGGCCGCACCCCTCGCCCGCTCGGCGTTCCGTCAGTAGGGCTCCGGCGCCCGACCAAGACGGCAGCACTCTCAACCTATTTCCGACGCAGCCGCACCATCTGGACAAACCGCAACCCTTTGGCGCAAATGCCGCCATGGACCTACATGCAACCTACCCCGCCCTTTCGGACCTTCGCAGCCGCGCGCAGTCGCGCCTGCCTAAATTCGTTTGGGAATACCTTGATTCCGCCACCGGGACGGAGGCCACAAAACACCGCAACCGCGCGGCCCTAGACCGCGTCGGGCTGATGCCTTCGGTGTTGCACGGCGAATTCACCCCTGACCTCAGCGTCGATCTGATGGGGCAAAGGCTTCCCCTGCCCTTCGGCATGTCCCCCTTGGGCATGTCCGGCCTGATCTGGCCCGATGCCGAAGCCCATCTTGCCCGCGCGGCGGATCGCGCCGGCATCCCCTTTGGCCTGTCCACCGTGGCCGCGACCTGCCCGGAAGATGTCGCACCCCATTTAGGCGCGCATGGTTGGTTCCAACTCTACCCGCCGCGTGACCCGGAAATTCGAACCGATATGCTGGCGCGGGCCAAGGCTGCGGGTTTCTCCACTTTGGTCCTGACCGTCGACGTTCCGGTCGCCTCGCGCCGTGAGCGGCAGACCCGTTCTGGCCTGACCAGCCCGCCCAAATTGACCCCACGGCTGATGGCGCAGGTCGCGATGCGCCCAGCTTGGGCGATGGGCATGGCGCGCCGGGGTCTGCCGCATATGAAAATGCTCGACAAATACACCGAAGGCACGGCCACCGCGAACCTGCCGCCCACCGCGCATGTGGGCTATCTGCTGCGCACCGCGCCCGATTGGGATTATCTGCATTGGCTGCGCGACCATTGGGAGGGGCCGCTGGTGATCAAGGGCGTGCTGCGCCCCGAAGACGCCACGAAGATGGAAAAGGCCGGGGCCGATGCGATCTGGGTCTCGAACCACGCAGGCCGCCAGTTCGACGCGGCCCCCGCCAGCGCCGAGGCGCTGCCCGCCATTCGCGCCGCCACGAGATTGCCCGTCATCTTTGACAGCGGCGTTGAATCGGGTCTCGACATTCTGCGCGCCTTCGCGCTCGGCGCGGATTTCGTGATGCTGGGCCGGGCCTTCCACTTTGCCCTCGCCGCCCTTGGGCCGCGCGGGGTCGATCACCTGATCGATGTGCTTGCCCGTGACTTGACCGCCAATATGGGACAGTTGGGCGCGCGGAACCTGCGCAACCTTCCAGCCCCCTTTGGTCTCTCGCCGCTCTGATCGGAAAGCTTTCAGAAATGTGACAAAGACGTTCACAGCCCTCTTGCGCTGCACCGCAGCATCCCTAAGCTGCCTCTAAAACCAGCAGGGGAGACCAGCCAGTGACCGATTTCAAAAAAATCCTGATCGCGAACCGTGGTGAGATTGCGATCCGCATCATGCGCGCCGCCAATGAGATGGGCAAGAAAACGGTTGCGGTCTACGCCGAAGAGGACAAGCTGGGGCTGCACCGTTTCAAAGCGGATGAGGCCTATCGCATCGGTGAGGGGCTCGGCCCCGTCGCGGCCTATCTCAGCATCGACGAGATGATCCGCGTGGCCAAGGCGGCGGGCGCCGATGCCATCCACCCGGGCTATGGCCTGCTGTCGGAAAACCCGGATTTCGTCGATGCCTGTGAGAAAAACGGCATCACCTTCATCGGCCCGCGGGCCGAGACGATGCGCGCCTTGGGGGACAAAGCCTCAGCCCGCCGCGTCGCCATGGCGGCGGGGGTGCCGGTCATCCCCGCCACCGAAGTGCTGGGCGAAGACATGGACGCGATCCGCGCCGAAGCGGCCGAGGTCGGCTATCCGCTGATGCTCAAAGCCTCTTGGGGTGGCGGCGGGCGCGGGATGCGGCCGATCATGTCCGAAAAGGAACTGGAAGAGAAAGTCCGCGAAGGGCGCCGCGAGGCCGAAGCCGCTTTCGGCAATGGCGAAGGCTATCTGGAGAAGATGATCCTGCGCGCCCGCCATGTTGAAGTGCAGATCCTCGGTGACAAACAGGGCGACATCTACCACCTGTATGAACGCGACTGCTCGGTCCAGCGCCGCAATCAAAAGGTGGTTGAGCGCGCCCCCGCCCCCTATCTGAGCGAGGACCAACGCGCCGAAATCTGTGAGCTTGGCCGCCGCATCTGCGCCCATGTGAATTACGAATGCGCGGGCACCGTCGAGTTCCTGATGGATATGGAAACCGGCAATTTCTACTTCATCGAGGTGAACCCCCGCGTGCAGGTCGAACATACCGTCACCGAAGATGTCACGGGCATCGACATCGTCCGCGCCCAGATCCTCATCGCCGAGGGCAAGCCACTGGCCGAGGCGACGGGCAAGGCGCGGCAGGAGGACATCACCCTCACCGGCCACGCGCTGCAAACCCGCGTCACCACCGAAGACCCGCAGAACAATTTCATCCCCGACTATGGCCGCATCACCGCCTACCGCTCGGCCACCGGCATGGGCATCCGGCTCGATGGCGGCACGGCCTATGCGGGCGGGGTCATCACGCGCTACTACGACAGCTTGCTGACCAAGGTGACGGCCAAGGCGCCGACGCCCGAGATGGCCATCGCCCGCATGGACCGCGCCCTGCGCGAGTTCCGGGTGCGCGGGGTCAGCACCAACATCGCCTTCGTCGAGAACCTGCTGAAGCACCCGACGTTTCTGAACAACGAATACACCACCAAATTCATCGACGAGACGCCCGAACTGTTCCAGTTCGAGCAGCGCCGCGACCGCGCGACCAAGGTGCTGACCTATATCGCCGACATCACCGTAAACGGCCATCCAGAGACCAAGGGCCACGCCCTGCCCGCCGCCCATGTGCGTGACCCGAAGCCGCCCGTGCTGCGCGGCGAGCCGCAGATGGGCACGCGTAACCTCTTGGAACAAAAGGGCCCCGAGGCGGTGGCCGAGTGGATGGGCCAGCAGCGCCAACTGCTTATCACCGACACCACCATGCGCGATGCGCATCAATCGCTCTTGGCCACGCGGATGCGCAGCCTCGATATGATCAAGGTGGCCCCCGCCTATGCCGCCAATCTGCCGCAGCTTTTCTCGGTCGAATGCTGGGGCGGGGCGACTTTTGACGTGGCCTATCGCTTCTTGCAGGAATGCCCGTGGCAGCGCCTGCGCGACCTGCGCGCGGCCCTGCCCAATGTGATGACCCAGATGCTGCTGCGCGCCTCTAACGGGGTGGGCTATACCAACTACCCCGACAATGTGGTGCAGAAATTCGTGGCCACGGCGGCCAATACCGGCGTCGACGTGTTCCGCGTGTTCGACAGTCTCAACTGGGTTGAGAACATGCGCGTGGCGATGGATGCGGTCGTAGAATCCGGCAAGATTTGCGAGGGCACGATCTGCTACACGGGCGACATCTTTGACCCTCACCGCGCGAAGTACGACCTTCAGTATTACGTCAATATGGGCAAGGATCTGAAAGCCGCGGGCGCGCATGTGCTGGGGCTGAAAGACATGGCAGGCCTGTTGAAACCGGCCCAGGCCCGCGTGCTGGTCAAGGCGCTGAAATCCGAGGTCGGTCTGCCGATCCATTTCCACACCCATGACACGGCGGGCAGTGCCACGGCCACCATCCTCGCGGCCTCTGAGGCGGGCGTCGATGCGGTCGACTGCGCGATGGATGCGCTTTCGGGCAACACCTCTCAGGCGACGCTCGGCACCGTGGTTTCGGCCCTGCAACATACCGACCGCGACACCGGGATCGACATGAAGGCCGTGCGCGAAATCTCGGACTACTGGGAAGAAGTGCGTGGCCATTACGCGGCCTTTGAGACCGGGATGCAGGCGCCCTCCTCCGAGGTTTACCTGCACGAAATGCCCGGGGGCCAGTTCACCAACCTCAAGGCGCAGGCCGCCTCCATGGGGCTGGAAGACCGCTGGCCCGAGGTGGCGCGCACCTATGCGGATGTGAACCAGATGTTCGGCGATATCGTAAAGGTCACGCCCTCGTCCAAAGTGGTGGGCGACATGGCGTTGATGATGGTCTCCCAAGGGCTGACCCGGGCGCAGGTCGAAGACCCGAATGTCGATGTCTCCTTCCCCGACAGCGTGATCGACATGATGCGCGGCAACCTCGGCCAGCCGCCGAATGGCTTCCCGGCGGGCATCGTCAAAAAGGTGCTGAAGGGCGAGACGCCGAACACCGAACGCCCCGGCAAACATCTGGCCCCTGTCGATCTTGAGGCCGTGCGCAAGGAACTGTCCGACCAGTTGGACGGCATGCAGATCGACGACGAAGACCTCTGCGGCTACCTGATGTATCCCAAGGTTTTCCTCGACTACATGGGCCGCCACCGCGTCTATGGCCCGGTGCGCACCCTGCCCACGCATACCTTCTTTTATGGCATGGAACCGGGGGCGGAGATCTCGGCCGAGATCGACCCCGGCAAAACCTTGGAAATCCGTCTTCAGGCCGAATCTGAGGCCGGAGAGGATGGCGAGGTGAAGGTCTTCTTTGAACTCAACGGCCAGCCGCGAATGATCCGCGTGGCGAACCGGCTGGTCAAGGATGCCACCGTGCAGCGCCCCAAGGCCGAGGCAGGCAATCCCGATCACATCGGCGCGCCGATGCCGGGGGTCGTGGCCTCCGTCGGGGTGAAAGCGGGGCAGCAGGTCAAGGCGGGCGACCTGATCTTGACCATCGAAGCGATGAAGATGGAGACGGGCCTCCACGCGGAACGCGATGCGGTGGTAAAGGCCGTGCATGTGCAGGCCGGTGGCCAGATCGATGCGAAAGACCTGCTTGTCGAGTTGGAGTAAATCACCCCCGGGCGCGGCCCCCTGCCGCGCCTTCACAAGGAGCGAGCCGATGCATCTTTCTGCGATAACCCTGATCGTCCCCGACTATGACGCCGGCATCGCCTTTTACTGCGGCGCCATGGGGTTCGAACTGACCGAAGACGTCGACCAAGGCCGCAAACGCTGGGTCCGCGTCACCCCGCCCGGCGGCGAGACGGGGTTCGTCCTGGCCCGGGCGGACGGAGAGGCGCAGCGCGCCGCCATCGGCAATCAGGGCGCGGGGCGTGTTTGGCTGTTCTTGAAGGTTAAGGATTTCGCGGCGGAATTTGATCGCCTGACCGCTGCGGGCGTGACCTTCGAAGAAGAACCGCGTCATGAGCCCTATGGCAAAGTGGCCGTTTTTGGCGATCCTTTCGGAAACCGCTGGGATTTGCTGGGCGATTGACCCCTCCCGCGGCTCCGCGCCGCATTGCCATTGCCCGGCCCATCGCTATCTTGGCTTTTGACTGAGCCTGAGCGATCCCATGCCCTACGAATGGACCACCCCGCCCCGCGCCACTCCGCAGCAGATGCGCCTTTGGCCGCATCAATCCCTGCCCGCGCGCGGCTTTGCGGCCTTCATGCTGGCCAGCTTTACGCTGGCGATGATTCCGCTTTTCGCCATGCTCGGCACCGCCCTGCTTTGGGGGCTGCTGCCCTTCGTGCTTTTGGCTTTGGGGGCGGTCTATTGGGCTTTGCAGCACAATCACCGCACCCGCCAGATCGAAGAGGTGCTGACCCTCGACGACACCACGGCGCGGCTGGTGCACACCACCGCCAAGGGCGAGGTCAAGGATTGGGACTGTAACCGCTACTGGACCCAAGTGAAGAAATATGACGATGACGGCCCCGTGCCGCATTACGTCACCCTACGCGGCGAGGGCCGCGAGGTTGAGATCGGTGCCTTTCTCAGCGAAGAAGAGCGCATCGCGCTCTACGACGATCTGGCGCGTCACCTGCAAAACTGAAAAGGGCCAGACACTGAAAAGGGCCAGACACTGAAAAGGGCCAGACCTTGCGGCCCAGTCCCCTGCCCTTCAACTCAATCGCGGCTCAGCTCAAGCGGTCTTTGATAACCGGGCCCACCGCGCCGAAATCCATCTGGCCGGTATACCGCTCTTTCAACAGCCCCATGACCTTGCCCATGTCGCGGATCGAGGTCGCGCCGACATCGGCCACGGCCTTGTCCACGGCGGCGGCGGTTTCGGTGACGCTGAGCTGCCTTGGCAGGAACTCTTCGATCACCTCGACCTCCTCGCGCTCGCGCTCCGCCAAGTCCAGCCGCCCGCCCTCTTCATAGGCGCGCGCCGATTCCTGACGCTGTTTGGCCATTTTGCTGAGGATGCCCAGCACCTCGGCATCCGACACGCCCTCATCCTTGCCATTGGCCCGGGCGGCGATGTCCTTGTCCTTGATCGCGGCATTGATAAGCCGCAGCGTCGAAAGCCGGTCCGCCGCCTTGTCTTTCATGGCCTGTTTCAAAGCATCCGAGATGCGCATCCGCAATGACATGGTGGTTTCCTGTGTTTCGCTAAATCCAAGGGTCGCAGCTTACCTGCTCTCTCCGCGCGGAGCAATGGGGGGCGACCATAGGTAACCCCCTGTTCTGAAACGATATCTCATTTCCCTCCCCCTATTGACCCCGCGCCCGCGCGGGATTAGGTTGCCACCCGTTTACCCGCCCCTTTCTGCCCGGAGACTGCCCCATGTCCGCGCCCGCTCGCCCACGCCCAACCGCCTGCCTTGCCCTTGCGGATGGATCGATTTTCTACGGCATGGGGTTTGGCGCGACCGGCCAGACCGTGGCGGAGTTGTGCTTCAACACCGCGATGACCGGCTACCAAGAGATCATGACCGACCCGTCCTATGCGGGCCAGATCGTGACCTTCACCTTCCCGCATATCGGCAATGTCGGCACCAACCCCGAAGATGATGAGACGGGCGATCCGGTCGCCGCGGGCATGGTCGTCAAATGGATGCCCACCACGCCCAGCAGCTGGCGCAACATTCAGCCGCTGTCGGATTGGCTGGCATCGCGCGGCCGCATCGCCATCGGCGGTGTCGACACCCGCCGCCTGACCCGCGCGATCCGCCAGCAAGGCGCGCCGCACGCCGCTCTCGCCTATGACCCGGATGGAAACTTCGACATCGAAGCGCTGGTCGCCGCCGCGCGCGGTTTTGCCGGGCTCGAAGGGATGGACCTGGCCAAGGACGTGACCTGCGCCCAGACCTATCGCTGGAACGAGATGCGGTGGGCCTGGCCCGACGGCTACGCGCCCCAAACCGAAGCCAAGCACAAGGTGGTCGCCGTGGACTATGGCGCGAAACGCAACATCCTGCGCTGCCTCGCCTCTGCGGGCTGCGATGTCACCGTGCTGCCCGCCACTGCGACCTATGAAGACATCATGGCCCATGAGCCCGATGGCGTCTTCCTCTCCAACGGTCCGGGCGATCCGGCGGCGACGGGCGCCTATGCCGTGCCGATGATCCGCGAGGTTCTGGACAAGACCGATCTGCCCGTCTTTGGCATTTGCCTTGGCCACCAGATGCTTGCACTGGCGCTTGGAGCGACCACGGTCAAGATGAGCCACGGCCATCACGGCGCCAACCATCCGGTCAAAGACTATGACACAGGCAAGGTCGAGATCACCTCGATGAACCACGGTTTCGCGGTCGACGGCCAGTCCCTGCCCGAGGGCGTGCGCGAGACGCATGTCTCGCTCTTTGACGGGTCGAACTGTGGCATCCGCGTCGATGGCCGCCCGATCTGGTCGGTCCAGCACCACCCCGAAGCCAGCCCCGGCCCGCAAGACAGCTATTACCTGTTCGAGCGGTTCAGCGAGGCGATGGCCGAGCGCAGCGCGTAAAATTTTCTACATGCACTGATTGCGCAGGCGACTTTTAACTCTCGATTAACGGTCGCCTGCCAGTCTCATTCCGGAACCTCGACGGGGCACGGAATGAGCAACCTTCGCCTGAAACTCTCAGCGCCGCGGATGGCCACCGCGCCCGCCCGCCGAATGCGGTTGGGCGAGCATTTGATCGCCGCAGGGGTCATTGGCCCGCGCGATCTACTGCACGGGCTTGACCTGCAGCGCCACATCGACGCCGCTCTGGGCGAAGTTTTGGCCACCGAAGGCTTGATCGCCCCCGATGACATCGTCAAAGCGCTTGCCCGCCAACATGGCGCCCAGCCGGTCGACCTCGACCGCAGCCCCTGCGATCAACGGCTTGCCGCTCGGATACCCGCGCATTTGTGCCTGCAATTCGAGGCCGTGCCATGGCTGGAACTGGGGGACCGGCTTTTCGTGGCCAGCGGTCGCCCCGCTGAATTCACTCAGCTTTGCGATGCCTTGGGGGAGCGGGGGAAGACTCTGGTACTGGTCGTCGCCGATGCCAGACAGGTACGAACCCAGATCGGCAGGCTCTATGCTGCCGAACTGGCGGAACGTGCCGTCACCCGTGTGGCGGAGGCGGAAAGCTGTCGAAACTGGGGGCTACGCAGCCTCAAGCGGCGGTTTGCCTTGCGGGGTGTTTTGCTGTCGCTCCTCGGCCTGTTGGTGCTTTTCCCCGCTGCGGTCCTTGCCATTGCGCTCCTCTGGGGCGCGTTTACCCTGCTGCTGACCAGCGGGCTCAAGGCCACGGCCCTTTGGGCCGCGCTCGCCCGGCCCAAGCCCCCCCGGTTACCGCCGCATTTGCAAGAGAGTAAGGGATTCCGCCTGCCCCAAGTCTCGGTCCTCGTGCCCCTGCTGCATGAGGAAGAGATCGCGCAGGCGCTGATCGCGCGGCTTTCGCGGCTCACCTACCCGAAATCGCTGTTGGAGGCGGTTCTGGTCCTCGAAGCGAGTGACAAACTCACCCGTGCGACCATCGCCCGCACCCCCCTGCCGCCATGGATCAGCGTGATCGAAGTGCCCGACGCCGGGGCGCTCAAGACCAAACCCCGCGCGCTGAACTACGCGCTTGATTTCTGCCGCGGCAGCATCATCGGCGTTTGGGATGCCGAGGATGCGCCGGAGCCGGACCAGATCGAACAGATTGTCACCCGCTTTCACAACGCACCCGAAAATGTCGCTTGTTTGCAGGGGGTTCTAGATTTCTACAACAGCCGCGGCAATTGGATGGCCCGCTGCTTTTCGATCGAATATGCGACGTGGTGGCGGGTGATCCTACCAGGCGTGGCCCGGCTGGGGCTGGTTGTCCCGCTGGGCGGCACCACGTTGTTTTTCCGGCGCGACATCCTCGAACGGCTCGGCGCTTGGGACGCCCATAACGTGACCGAGGATGCCGATCTGGGTCTCCGGCTGGCGCGGCGCGGCTATGTGACCGAACTGATGCGCACCACCACCTATGAAGAGGCCAATTGTCGCCCGTGGCCTTGGGTGCGGCAACGATCCCGATGGCTGAAGGGCTACCTCATCACTTGGGCGGTCCATATGCAAAGGCCGCGTGCCCTGCTGAATGACCTCGGGCTGCGGCGGTTCATCGGCGTGCAGGCGATCTTTCTCGCCACGGTCTCGCAATTCGCCCTCGCGCCCCTTCTCTGGTCGCTGTGGCTGAGTTTTTTCGGGCTGTACCACCCGGTTACGCACTGGCTTGCCCCGCCCGTCCTGAGAGTGATCTTCGCCCTCTTCATTCTATCGGAATTACTGAACTTCTGCGCCGCCACCATCGCGGTCTCAGGCCGGGGTCAGCGGCATTTGCTGCCTTGGGTCATCACCTGCCCGCTCTATTTCGCATTGGGAGCCTTGGCCGCCGCCAAAGCGCTGTTTGAGCTCTATCGCAGCCCACATTTCTGGGACAAAACCGCCCATGGCCACACTCTGCCGCGCTATGTGAGACCGCGCAGGAAGATCAAAAATCATCCTCGCGCCGGACCGCTTCCTGCTTCAAGCGGGTCATGAAGGCGACGGAGATATGCGTGCGCAGCGCCTCATCCGCGCCATCCTCATCGCGGGCTTCGATCATCTGCACGATGCGGTCATGTTCGGCCTGCGCAATCTCCCCACGCCCCTCCACCGCGAGGGATGAGGTCGCCATCAAGGCCATGGAGCGGTGCACGAGGTCGAGCTGCTGCACCAAATAGCGGTTGTGCGATGCCAGATGGATTTGCTTGTGAAACCGTTTGTTCGCCCGCGCCAGCGCATTGGGATTGCCTGCCAGCGCGTTGTCGGCATCCACCATCTCCCGCAGCACGCGCACCTCCTCGGCGGTGGCATGGCGCGCGGCCAATCGCGCGGCCAGCCCCTCCAACTCGCCCCGGACAACGTAAAGCTCGGCCATCTGGTTGTGATCCAGCGAGGCCACGATCAGGCTGCGCCCATCGCGCATCAGCAAGGATTGCGTCTCAAGCCGTTGTAATGCCTCACGGATCGGCGTGCGCGACACGCCGAAACGCTCGGCCAATTCGCTCTCCACCAAGCGGTCACCGGGGCGATAGGTGCCAATGTCGATGGCCTCCAGAATCATCGAATAGGCGTCGGTCGGGCCGGTCTTGGGGTCGGGCATCAGCTATCAGTCCTTGAAAGTTGTGCCACCTTACTCACCGCGACCATTTGCGCAACCCGGCAGGGCTTGCGCGGGCGCGCGTCTCGGCCTACCTCTGCGCCATGCCGCGCGATGCTTTTTCTCATGTCACCACTTGGGTCTTCGACCTCGATCAGACGCTTTACCCGCCCGAAGCGCGGCTTTTCGACCTGATCGAAGCGCGTATGGTCGATTGGGTGATGCGCGCGATCAAGGTCGACCGGGCCGAGGCAAACCACCTGCGCCAGCATTATTGGCAGACATACGGCACCACACTGGCCGGCTTGATGCGCGAACACGGTGTCGACCCCGGCCCCTACCTGACCGAGGTGCATGACATCCCGATGGACCGGCTCACCCCCGATCCCCTGCTCGCTCAGGCCATTCGCGTGCTGCCGGGGCGGTGTATCGTCTATACCAACGGCTGCGCGCCCTATGCCGAACGGGTGCTTGAGGCCCGCGGCCTTTCAGGGCTTTTCGACGCGATCTACGGTGTGGAACACGCTGATTTCCTGCCCAAACCCGAAGCCGCCGCCTATGACAAGGTCTTTGGCATCGACGGGTTCCAGACCGCATCCGCCGCCATGTTCGAGGATGATCCGCGCAACCTCGCCGCGCCCCATGCTTTGGGTATGCGCACGGTACATGTGGCTCCGGAACGTGGCGAAGGCGATCACATCCACTACCATACGCAAGATCTTTGCGAATTCTTAACACGGGTGGCCGGCTGATGACCTTCGATTGCGATATCCTGATTTCCGGCGGCGGCATCGCCGGGTTGACCGCGGCGGCGGCCTTTGGCGCGGCGGGCTTCGATGTGATCTGCGTCGACCCCACCCCGCCCGTCACCGATGGCGCCGCCAAGGGGGCCGACATGCGCTCCACCGCGCTGCTGCAACCGGCGCGGCGGCTGCTGGAAGACGCCGGTCTATGGGATCGTCTTGCCCCCCATGCCGCCGCGCTGCAAATCATGCGCATCGTCGATGCGGGCGGCGAAGACCCGAGCCCCCGCGTCACCCGCGCGTTCGACGCCGCCGATATCTCTGACGCACCCTTCGGCTGGAACTTTCCCAACTGGCTGCTGCGGCGCGAAATTCTGTCCCGGCTGAATGAGGTGCCCAACGTCGATTTCCGCCCCGGCACCGGCACCACCACGCTTTTCACCCGCCAAAGCGAAGCGCGTGTCGGGCTGAGCGATGGCAGCCGGATCAGAACCCGGCTCGTGATCGCCGCTGACGGGCGCAACAGCCCAATGCGCGAGGCCGCCGGGATCGAGGTCACCACCCGCCGCTACGGGCAAAAGGCACTGGCCTTTTGCGTGACCCACCCGATCCCGCATGAGAATGTCTCAACCGAAGTACACCGCGCGGGCGGGCCTTTCACCCTCGTGCCCCTCCCGGACCGCGATGGCATGCCCTGTTCCGCCGTGGTCTGGATGGACGATGGCCCCGCAACCCAAGCCCGCGCCACGCTCGACCCCGCCGCTTTCGAGGCCGAAGCGACCGCGCGGTCGGCCAATCTCTTCGGCCCGCTCACCCTCGCCAGCCCCCGCGCCCTCTGGCCCATCATCAGCCAAGAGGCAAAACGTCTTTCCGCCGAACGGCTGGCGCTCGTGGCGGAAGCCGCCCATGTGATGCCCCCCATCGGCGCGCAGGGGTTGAACATGTCGCTGACCGATATGGCGACGCTGCTGGATCTGGCCCGCGCCGCGCCCGAACGCCTCGGCGATGCGGAGATGCGGGAGGCCTATCACAAGGCCCGCCACGCCGATATCGCGCTCAGGGTCCGGGGCATCGACCTGTTGAACCGCGCCAGCCAAGCCAGCAGCCCGCTCGCCCGAGACGCGCGCGCGGCGGGGCTCAACGCCCTCTATGCCCTGCCCCCGGTGCGCAAGATGTTGATGCAAATGGGGCTGGGCCTGCGCCGCTGAATTGCGGCGCAGAGGGGCTTACAGAACCTCGTCCAACACCGCCGTCAGCCGCGCCACGGTCGCGTCGACATCATAGAGCTTGTCCAATCCGAACAGCCCCAGACGGAAGGTGCGAAAATCATCCGGCTCCCCCACCTGCAACGGCACCCCGGCGGCGATCTGCATGCCATGGGCGGCGAAAGCCTTGCCGTTTTGCACATCGGGATCGGCGGTATAGCACACGACCACCCCCGGCGCGGCAAAACCCTCTGCGGCGACCGAAGTCACGCCGCGGGCGGCCAATGCCTGACGCACCGCCTCGCCCAAACGCCACTGCGCCTCCTTTAGCCGATCGAACCCATAGTCCCGCGTCTCTTTCACCGTATCGCGGAAAGCGCGCAGCGCGTCCGTCGGCATGGTGGCGTGATAGGCGTGCCCTCCGGCCTCATAGGCTTTCATGATGTCGCGCCATTTGCGCAGGTCGATGGCGAAACTGTCCGACGTGGTCTCGTTCAGCCGCGCCTCGGCCCGGGCCGACATCATCACCAAACCGGCCGAGGGCGCGGCACTCCACCCCTTCTGCGGGGCCGAGATCAGCACATCGACGCCGAGCGCCTTCATATCCACCCAGACACAGCCCGAGGCAATGCAGTCGAGCACCATCAGCGCGCCCACCTCATGGGCCGCCGTGGCCATGTCCTTGATATAGTCATCCGGCAGGATCATGCCCGAGCTTGTCTCCACATGCGGTGCAAACACCACCTGCGGCTTCTGCGCGCGGATCGCGGCGGTGACCTCGTCGATGGGAGCGGGCGCAAAGGGCGCGGGGCTGGCATTGCCCTGCATCCGCGCCTTCATCACCTCGGCGCTCTTGGTCAGATCGCCACTCTCGATGATCTGGCTCCAGCGATAAGAGAACCAGCCGTTGCGCACCACGAGCACATCCTGCCCCCGCGCGAACTGCCGCGCCACGGCCTCCATCGCGTAGGTGCCGCCACCGGGCACCAGCGCCACGGCATCGGCGTTATACACCTCGCTTAGCCAGCCCGAGAGGTCACGCATGACCTGCTGAAACTCCGCCGACATGTGGTTGAGCGACCGGTCGGTAAAGACCACGCTGAATTCATCAAGCCCCGAAGGGTCTACCATGTCGAGCAATGCCATCGTTCTTCCTCCATCATTCGAAGCAAAGGGATATGGCCCGCCGCGGCAAAAGGCAAATGCGGCTATAGCGGCCCCGGCAGGCGTTCTTCGCTCAACAGCACATTGGCCTCCACCTCCCCCGCGCCCGGCAGGGTCATGATCCGCCGCCTGAGCACACGCTCGAAGTCCGGCAAGTCTCGCGCCACGACCCGCAGACGGTAGTCGAACAGCCCCAAAACATGCTCCACCGTCTGCACCTCGGGAATGGCCGAAACCGCCCGCTCAAAGTCCTCCAAACTCACCCGCCCGCGCGTGGCCAGCTTGATGCCCAAAAACACCGTCACACCAAAGCCCAAAGCCTCGGCATTCAAACGCAACCGCCGCCCGGCAATCGCGCCCCCCTCCTCCAGCCGCTTGATCCGCCGCCATGTGGCAGGCTGCGACAGGCCAAAACGGCGCCCCAAGGCACTGGCACTTTGATTGGCGTCCCGCGCCAGCGCCCGCAGCAAGGCCCGGTCAATGTCATCAAGATCAATCACAGCGGCAGCCCCTCCTGCGTCTTGATCCGCGCCACATGCATCAGCGCCTCGATCTCGGCGATATGCGGCAGAGTCAGGATGCGACTGCGGTAAATCTGCTGATAATGCCCCATGTCCCGCGCAATGATCGACAGCCGCAGATCGACCCGCCCCAAAAAGGTCTGCAACTCGATCACCTCAGGCACCTGCCGCGCCTCTGCCATGAAGACATCAAAAGCATTCGCCTGCGTCTTGTCCAAAGTCACCCGCAAGGACACTTCCAAAGCATAGCCAAGCGCCGCCCAATCGATCACCACCCCGCTGCCCTGCACGATCCCCTGATCTTGCAGACGCGCAATCCGCCGCGCCGCCTTGCCGGAGGTGACATTGCATCGCTCCGCCAATTCCCCGGGGCTGAGACTCGGCTCTGCCTGCCAGTAGCGCAGAATACGGCGATCCAGATCATCAAGCATGATTTTTCCGTTTTTGAGCATTGTCACGAATAACTATCTTCATCCTTTCACAAATACCTCTGCGATGACAATGGCTACTGGGCGCAACTCCACTATGGTGAGACCCAGAACGAGACAAACCAAAGGACAAGATCATGCGCGTTTACTACGACCGCGACTGCGACGTGAACCTCATCAAGGACAAGAAGGTGGCGATCCTCGGCTACGGCTCCCAAGGCCATGCCCACGCGCTGAACCTGCGCGATTCCGGTGCCAAGAACCTCGTCGTCGCCCTGCGCGAAGGCTCCAAATCCGCCGCCAAGGCCGAGGGCGAAGGCCTCAAGGTCATGGGCATCGCCGAAGCCGCCGCTTGGGCCGACTTGATCATGTTCACCATGCCCGATGAACTTCAGGCCGAAACTTACAAGAAATACGTGCATGACAACATCCGCGAGGGTGCCGCCATTGCCTTCGCCCACGGTCTGAACGTGCACTTCGGCCTGATTGAGCCCAAGGAAGGCGTCGATGTCATCATGATGGCCCCCAAGGGCCCCGGCCATACGGTGCGCGGCGAATACACCAAGGGCGGCGGCGTGCCCTGCCTCGTGGCCGTCGACAAAGACGCCTCCGGCAAAGCGCTGGAAATCGGCCTCTCCTATTGCTCCGCCATCGGCGGCGGACGCTCCGGCATCATCGAGACCAACTTCCGCGAGGAATGCGAGACCGACCTCTTCGGCGAACAGGCCGTGCTCTGTGGCGGTCTGGTGGAACTGATCCGCATGGGCTTTGAGACGCTGGTCGAGGCGGGCTACGCCCCCGAGATGGCCTATTTCGAGTGCCTCCACGAAGTGAAACTGATCGTGGACCTGATCTACGAAGGCGGCATCGCCAACATGAACTACTCGATCTCAAACACCGCGGAATACGGCGAATATGTCTCCGGCCCGCGCATTCTGCCCTACGACGAGACCAAGAAGCGCATGAAAGACGTGCTGACGGACATTCAGAACGGCAAGTTCGTGCGTGACTTCATGCAAGAAAACGCCGTGGGCCAGCCTTCGTTTAAAGCGACCCGTCGCATCAACGACGAGCACCGCATCGAACAGGTTGGCGAAAAGCTGCGCGAGATGATGCCGTGGATTTCCGCAGGCAAGATGGTGGACAAGGCCAAGAACTGAGCCAAGTCTCCCCATAGATAAGACGACATCGACCCCGGCCTTGCGCCGGGGTCTTTGCCTTTACACCCGGAGCCCCGATGAACACCACGCCTCAAATCACGCTGACAAGCTGGCTTTTGATCGCCCTTTTGGGGTTTGTCTGGGGGGGCACCTTTCTCTTTACCGAAGTGGCGCTCACCGGGATCACGCCCTTCTGGCTCGCCGCTTCGCGGATCGGTTTGGCGGCGGTGGTGATGCTGGCGCTCTGGGCCCTGCGGGGGTTCGCGCTTTTCACCGCGCGCCCCTCTGGCTCCGACATCCTCGTGCTGGTGACCATCGGCATCATAAGCGCAGCCCTGCCCTTTTCGCTGCTCGCATGGGGGCAGCAATATGTGACCTCGGGCTTTGCCGGGGTGACAATGGCCTCCGTGGCACTGATCGTCCTCCCCATGGCCCATTTCCTGCTGCCGGGAGAGCGCATGACCCCGCGCAAGGTCGGCGGCTTTGTCATCGGTTTTGTCGGCGTCATCGTGTTGATCGGCGGGCAAGCCTTTGAAAGCACTGGCGCCGCGATGGAGACGGCGGGGCGAATGGCCTGCGTCGCCGCGGCCTCTTGCTATGCGGTCAGCTCGATCCTCATGCGGCGGCTGCCTGCGGTCGATCCGATTGGGCTGGGGACGGTGTTGATGCTGATCGGCGCTGCGGTCATGCTACCCGCCGCCGTCCTCAGCGAGGGCCCGCCGCCCCTGCCCGCGCCCAAGATACTGGCCGTGCTGGTCTTTCTCGGCCTGATCCCCACCGCGGGCGCGGCGTTTTTGCGGGTCTATGTGGTGCGCACCGCGGGGCCGGTCTTCATGTCACTGGTGAATTACCAAGTGCCGGTTTGGTCGGTCCTACTGGGCGCGCTGGTGCTGTCAGAGCCGCTGCCGATGTCGCTGCTCTACGCGATGGCGCTGATCCTTGCAGGGGTTGGGCTTAGCCAATACGGCGCGCTGAAACGGCTGTTCCAGCGCGGGTAGAACAGCTCAGCTGCCCACCGCCGTATTCACCGCCTCGACCACGCTGTCGACGGCACGCTCCATCAGCGCCGCGTCCTCATGTTCGGCCATGACGCGCACCAGGGGCTCCGTACCCGATTTGCGGATCAACAGCCGCCCGCTCTGCGCCAAATCGGCTTCGGCCTGCGCAATGGCGGCTTTGACCTGCGCGTCTTCCAGCGGGGTCTGGCCGGCGGAAAAGCGCACGTTTTTCAGCAGCTGGGGCACTGGGTCGAATTGATAAAGCAGTTCCGAGGCAGGCTTGCCCGAGCGGACCATCTCGGCCAGAAACTGCATCCCGGCCATCAGCCCGTCGCCCGTGGTCGCATAGTCGGTCATCACGATATGGCCCGACTGCTCCCCCCCGAGGTTAAAGCCCCCTTCGCGCATCCGCTCCACCACATAGCGGTCGCCGACGGCGGTGCGTTCCAACTGCACGCCGCGGTCGTTGAGGAATCGCTCCAGCCCGAGGTTGCTCATCACCGTGGCGACCAGCGCGTTGCCCTTCAAGCGCTGCTCGCTCGACCAGCGCGCGGCCATCAGCGCCATGAACTGGTCGCCGTCGCCGATGCGCCCGTTCTCGTCGATCAGGATCACCCGGTCGGCGTCGCCATCAAGGCAGATGCCCACATCGGCGCCATTGGCCACCACGGCCTCCGCCGCCGATTGCGGCTGGGTGGAACCGCAGCCGTCGTTGATGTTGAACCCGTTCGGGTCAACACCCACGGGGATCACATTCGCGCCCAATTCCCACAGCGCCATCGGCGCCACATGGTAGGCCGCCCCATGGGCGCAGTCGATCACCACCTTCAGCCCATCAAGGCGCATCTGACGCGGGAAAGAGGATTTGACCCGCTCGATATAGCGAAAGCGGCTGTCGTCGATCCGCTTGGCCCGGCCAATCTGATCCGGTGCCGATGGCTCGACCCCCTCGGCGACCAGCGCTTCGATTTCCTGTTCGACCTGATCGGAAAGTTTGAAGCCATCCGGGCCGAAGAACTTGATGCCATTGTCGCTGGCCGGGTTGTGACTGGCCGAGATCATTACCCCCAGATCGGCCCGCATGGAGCGCGTCAAAAGCCCCACCGCCGGTGTTGGCACCGGCCCTAGAAGCAACACGTTCATGCCGGTGCTGGTGAGCCCTGCGGTCAGCGCGTTTTCGAACATATAGCCCGAAAGCCGCGTGTCTTTCCCGATGACGACACGGTGCACGCCGCTCTTCTCACGCCGGAAATAGCGCCCGACAGCGGCCCCGATGCGCAGCGCCATATCGGCGGTCATCGGGTGAATATTGGCGGTGCCCCGCACGCCGTCTGTACCAAAGAGCTTTGTCATACCTGTTTACCTGCCAGTGCCGAACGATAAAGTAAAATGGATTGAAGGGTTTGCGCCACATCGTGGACGCGCAAGACTTGGACCCCGTGGTTCAGCGCCGCGAGGGCCACCGCGATGGAGCCGGGCGCGCGTTCTTCCCCCGCCGCACCGCCGCCGATCGTGCCGATGAAACGTTTACGCGACGCGCCGAGCAAAATCGGCACCCCGAGGCTGTGGAACAGGCTGAGGCGTGCAAGCAGCGCGAGGTTATGATCCAGCGTCTTGCCAAAGCCGATGCCCGGATCGGCGATGATATTTTCGCGCGGGATGCCCTGCGCCTCAAGCGCCGCGATCCGCTCGGCCAGATAGTCATAGACATCAAGTAGCACGTCACCATAGCGCGGATCGCGCTGCATCGTGGCCGGGTCGCCTTGGGCGTGCATCACACAGACCGGCACCCCCCGCGCTGCGCAGAAGGGCGCAAGCGCCGGGTCGAAGGTCAGCCCCGCCACGTCATTGACCAGATCCGCCCCCGCCGCCACGGCGGCTTCGGCCACGGCGGCCTTGCGGGTGTCGATGCTGATTGCCCCTCCCCCGGCGGCCCGCAGCCCTTCGATCACTGGCCGGACACGCGCAATTTCTTCGTCCTGCGGCACGGTATGCGCGCCCGGGCGGGTCGATTCCCCGCCGATGTCGAGCATATCGACCCCCGCCGCCCGCATCGCCACCCCTGCGGCGACTGCGACCTGCGGATCGGCATGACGCCCCCCGTCGGAGAAACTGTCAGGCGTGGCATTGAGGATGCCCATCACGCGGGGGCGGTCGAAACTCAAGCCAGCGATGGCCGGGCGCGGCGCGGTCAGGGCATCGCGCGCGGCTAAGGGGAGCGCCTCTGCCGGGATCACGCGCGGCGTCTGCCCCCGCGACAGGACTTCAACATGGGTGAACCAGCCCCAACCGCCCGCGAGGGTCAGCGCAGCTTCGGGCCGTGCGGGGCCGATCTGAACCAAGGGGCGGTGGTAGTCGGTCATCAGACGATCTCCGCAGTTTCGACGTCAAGCAGGCGTAGCGGCAGTTTTGCGCCCCTAGGCCGCTCCGCGCCGATCAGGACCAATTCGCAGGCTGCTGAACTCTCGGCGAACCACGCGGCTAGGGCGGGTGCTGCGCTTGGCGGGGCCGTGGGGCCGTCCACCGCGTCGAGCACGATGCGCGCAGGCGCCCAGATGCTGATCTGGCCGTTTTTCATCGCCCAGTCCAATTCGGTCCGGCTGCCGACAACCGCGCCGCGCGGATCGCGGGCCGAGAGCATCCAAGCGTTCTGTTCGATGGCTAAGAGGTCGATGTGGCGCTGCGCTTTCTCATCCTCGGCCTGGGGCAAAGGGGTGTCGGAGGGGCCAACACAGAGGATTACCGGCTCCGCAGCGGCTTTCAATTGGTCCAGCCATCCCGGCAACCGCGCTGACGCAATCGCCGCGTTGGAGAGATAAACCACGCGCGGCTGCGGCGCCTCTTGGCCCGCGTCCTGCGAAGCGGCCTCCTCCCGCGCGCGCACGATCTCAACGCCAAGGGCCCCGGGGCCACGGTCGAGCTTTTCGATCCGCACGAAGACCCGCACCGCTTGCGGCTCGATCAGGATACGATCGGCCACCCGTTCGGCAAGCGTTTCCAAAAGATTGAGCCGTTCGGCGCCAAGCTCGGCGGCGATGGCTTCGGTCACGCGGTCGTAAGACAGGATCCGGTCGACATCATCATCCACCACACCCGTCAGGGGGGCCACCTCGACCACCACGTTGAAACAGACCCGTTGGGTGACGTCCCGCTCGGCCTGAAAGGCGCCGATCTCGACCTCAACGATATGATCGCGCAGGGAAATACGGTCGCGCGGCTCAGGGCCGGCCATCGTCTCTGCCCGCTCGGAAGGGTGGGCAAAGGCAAGTCGAATTTCGTCGTCGGACATCGGCAGCGCCTATCGGATCAGGGTAATGGCCCCACCGGGGGCGCTTCGATGCACATTTAGCAGGCCCACCGGCGGCAGACCAGCACCCGAAGGCATATCCCGCCCCTCAGTTCGAGGCGGTCTTCCATGTATGGCGATAGAAGAGATGCTGACCGATCCGGGCGGTCTTGGTATAGACCCGTGCCCAATTGGGATTCACAGCGGTGGTGTGATAGTGGGTCGCCCCATTGGTCAGCTTCGGCGCGCTGCCGTCGATGATCGCACGCGCGACTTTCGAGACACGGGCAAAGGCGCGCGGCTCATTGATGACTTCTTTGTGGCCGTCGCAGGTGTAGGTGAACTGGCACTGATACTTGCGCCCGGTCCCTTGGTTGATCACGCCACAAAGGGTGCCGGGGAAACGGGCGGATTTCACGCGGTTCATGATCACTTCGGCCACGGCGAACTGGCCTTTGACCGTCTCGCCCCGCGCCTCGAAGTAGAGCGCTTCGGCAAGGCACTGCAACTCGGCGTTGCCTTCGGCCTTGGGCTGGCTGTCGATCCACGCCGTGGAGAATTTCACGTCTGTCGCGTTGGCCGACACGGGCTGTGCGACCATCTCCTGAAGCCGCGCCGCACCGGCGGACTTCAGACCTTGAATTTCAATCTGCGCAAGATCGCTTGCGCTTTCAGAGCTGGCTTGAACCGCCAGAGGGCTGCTGCACAGCGCCACGGAAAGAGCAAAAGAAATCGACCGGATAAAACGCATTATGCGCCTCGCATCATTGTTAGGGCTGCGGGGCGGATAGCCAAAAGGTTCCCGGCGGTAAACCCAACCAGACGTTATGTGCAGAAACTCGCCGAATTATGGTATAAATTGGGCCGGAGCCCGCCGCCCCTACCCGATCTTGTGGGCAATGGCGAGCTGGGCAGCGGCCAAACGTGCAACTGGTACGCGAAATGGCGAACAGGAAACATAATCGAACCCCGATTCGCGGCAAAAGGCGATGGATTCGGGGTTGCCGCCATGCTCACCACAGATGGAAAGGGTGATTCCGGGCTGCGCCCTGCGCCCTCTTTCCGCCCCAAGTTGCAGCAATTCGCCGACCCCATCGGTGTCAAGCACATGGAACGGGTCCTCCGGGTAGACCCCCTGTTGCACGTAGTTCGACATGAAGCGGCCCGCATCGTCGCGCGAAAGGCCGTAGGTCATCTGCGTCAGGTCGTTGGTCCCGAAGCTGAGGAAGGCGCAATGCGGCGCGATGTCGGCAGCACGCAGACAAGCGCGCGGGGTCTCGACCATGACGCCGAGGCGGTAGGTAAAGCTCGCGTCACGCTCGCTGCGCACGGCGGCGGCCACGGCATCAACGCTGGCTTTGACCAGTTCAACCTCGCGCCGGGCGCTGACCAGCGGGATCATGATCTCGGGCACCACCGGCTCGCCATCGCGGCTGGCCTCGATCGTGGCCTCGAAAATGGCGCGGGCCTGCATCTCATAGATTTCGGGCACGGTGACCCCGAGCCGCACGCCGCGCAGGCCGAGCATCGGGTTATACTCTGTCATCGCCGCCACGCGGCGGGTCACATCGGACATCTGAAGGCCAAGCGCCTCGGCCAATTCGCGCTGCCCGGCCTTGTCGGAGGGCAGGAATTCATGCAGCGGCGGGTCGAACAGACGGATGCAGACCGGCTGGCCCTGCATGATACGGAAAAGCTGGGTGAAATCCTCGCGCTGCATGGGCAGCAGACGTTCCAGCACGGCGCGGCGGTCCTCGCCGCTTTCGGCAAAGATCATCTCGCGCATCACTGTCAGGCGCCCGGGCTCGAAGAACATATGCTCGGTCCGGCACAGGCCGATGCCATGGGCGTTGAAGTTGCGCGCGGTCTGGGCGTCGGTCGGCGTGTCGGCATTGGCGCGAATGCCGATGTCGGCCACGTCCTCGGCCCAGCCCATCAGCCGGTTGAAGGTATCGTCGAGCGCGGCCTCCTGCATCTTGGCCGCCCCCGCCAGCACCTGCCCGGTGGAGCCATCGACAGTGACCTGATCGCCTTCGACAAAGACCCGCCCGTCGGGGGCAATGATCTGCCGTTGGGTCACCACAAAGCGCATGTTCGAGGCACCGACCACGCAAGGCAGCCCCATGCCGCGGCCGATCACCGCCGCATGGCTGGTGATGCCGCCGCGTTCGGTCAAGACGGCGGCAGCGGCATGCATGCCGCGAATGTCCTCGGGGGACGTCTCACGCCGGACGAGGATACAAGGCTCCCCGCGTGCGGCGCTGGCCTGCGCGTCACTGGCGGAAAAGACGATCCGCCCGGTCGCCGCGCCGGGGCTGGCGGCGATGCCGCGCCCGATCACGTCCCGCTTGGCGCTTGGGTCAACTTGGCGGTGCAGCAGTTCCGAGAGCGTGCGCGGCTGCACCCGCATGAGCGCCTCCTCGCGGCTGATGATCCCCTCATCGGCCAGCGCCACGGCGATGCGCACAGCAGCGCGAGAGGAACGCGCGACCTTCACACCGTCCAGGATATGCAGCTTGCCCTGATCGATCACGAATTCGACCTGCATCTCGGCCCGCAGACGCTTGCGCATCAGTGCTGCGTGATCCTTCAACTCCGCAAAGGCTTCGGGCACCAATTCTTCAAGCGATGGCCCGCGTGGATCGCGGGTGAGATACATCGCCGCCGCATCGCCTTCGAGCGCGTCGCGGCCTTGGCTCTGGCTCAGATAGCGCCCGGTGATCTGCGGCAGGCCGGTGTCGCTGTCGACCAGTTGCAACACGCCCGAGCCGCATTGCCCCTGCCCCACGCCAAAGGCCATCTCTTGCACCACCAGCCCCAGCCCCGCATCCGCGGGCGCGCCCTTGGCCTGCCTGAGCAGCCGCGCCGAGGTGCCGTTCCACGCCCGCGCCATCGAGCGCAGCACGGCGGCCAGTTGCGTTGCCGGGTCTTGGGGAAAACGCTCTTCGGTTTCGGCCTCATAGGCACGCAGGGATTCCATCAGCGCCGCGCGGCCATCGCCATTCACATCGTCGAACATATCCGGATCGAGACGGGCCACATTGACCGCGTAGGACTGCACGAAACGCGAATAAAGCGCCGCCGCTGGCCCTTCGCCAATGGTGCCCGCATAGCTTTCAAACAGCGCGTCGTTGATCCCGATGTTCAGCACCGCCCCCGGCCCGCCCCAATCGGGGTCTTGGCTGGAGGGCCGCACGCAAAGCAGCGCGCCTTTCGGGAACTGATCGACCACCGCCTGCACGTCGGGCATCTGCCCCCGCGCGATCTGCTGCACCGCATCAAAGGACAGCGCGATGGTGCGCGGCACGGGCAGGTCAAGCCGCACGAGACGTTGCAAACATTTCGCCCGCCCGCCGTGGGTGGTATTGGCAATCGGCGCGGTGGGGGTCACCAGCGTGGTATGGGGGTCGTTCTGCACTGCGGCACCTTAATCGTTCCGGTGCAGCATAGGGGTTGATGCAGAAGGGGCAAGGGATCTCGCCCCCTCTGGGGTCAGCCGTCCAGTTTGGTCAAGTCCGCCACGGCGCTACAGATCGTGCGGATGCGGCTCAGCAGATTAAGCCGGTTGCGCCGCACCGTGGGGTTCTCGGCGTTGACCTGCACCGCCTCGAAAAACGCATCGATCGGCCCGCGCAATTCTGCCATGGCCGCCATCGCGGTCGAGAAATCCTGCGCCGCCATCGCCGGGGTGATCTTGGCCTCTGCCTTGTCGAGTGCGGCGAAGAGGTCTTTCTCGGCCTCCGTCTCGGCAAACTTCGGATCGGCGCCAAAGGAGTATTCCACGCCGTCGGCCTCTTCAGCTTGGCTAAGGATGTTGTTGGCGCGTTTGAAGCCTTGGATCAGGTTTTCGCCATCGTCGGTTTTGAGCGTTTCCGACAGGGCGCGGGCGCGTTTGACCAGCAGGGTGAGATCGTCGCTGCCGTCCATCGCGATGCAGGCGTCGATGATGTCGTGACGGATGCCTTGGTCGCGGAGGTAGACTTTGAGGCGGTCGTGGATGAAGCCCAAAATGTCCGCGGTATCGGCCCGACCCGCGTCGCGCTTGCCGACGATCTCGGCGCTTTGCGCCAGCACGTCGTTTAGCGATAGAGACACATCATTCTCAACCAAAATCCGGATCACGCCCAATGCCGCACGGCGCAGCGCGAAGGGATCCTTGCTCCCGGTCGGCTTCTCATCAATCGCCCAGAACCCGGTCAACTTGTCGATCTTCTCGGCCAAAGCCACGGCAATCGACACAGGCGCCGTCGGCACATCATCGGACGGCCCGAGCGGCGCGTAGTGGTCCTTGGCCGCATCCGCCACCGCGTCCGACATCCCCGCGCGGCGGGCGTAGTAGCTGCCCATCAGGCCCTGCAACTCGGGGAATTCGTAGACCATCTCGGAACTGAGGTCGGCCTTGGCGACGCGGGCGGCCTTTTCGGCTTCATCGGCATCGGCACCGACCAGCGGCGCCAACTCGCGCGAGAGCGTCGCCATGCGGTCAATCAACTCGGCTTGCGTGCCCAGCTTGTTGTGGAAAGTGACGTTCTCCAACGCCTTGACCCATGTCTCCATCCCCGCGCCGGTGGTGACGCTGCGCAGGTCGTTGTCCCAGAAGAATTTCGCATCCGACAGCCGCGCGCCGAGCACTTTTTCGTTGCCCGCAAGGATCGTCGCACCCTCATCGGCGGTGGTGCGGTTGGCGACGGTGACGAACCGCTCGATCTGCCCCGACTTCGGGTTGCGGACCGAGAAGAACTTCTGGTGCTCCTTCATCGAGGTCTGCAACACCTCAGGCGGCAGGCCGAGGAAATCCTCGCCGATCCGGCCCATCAGCACGACGGGGTATTCCACGAGCCCCGCGACCTCGGCCAGCAGCCCTGCGTCTTCGACGACTTCAAGCCCGGCGGCAAAGGCCATGTTGGTGGCGTCATGCCAGATCGTATCGGCCCGCGCGGCGGGGTCGAGCACGACAAAGGCGCGGGCGAGCTTGTCTTGATAATCCTCAAACCCCGAGACTTCGATCTCATCGGGCGCGAGGAACCGATGGCCGCGCGTGGTATTTCCGGCGGTGATCCCGTCGATGGTCAACGGCACGACCTCGGCCCCGGCCTCATCGCTGATGACACAGAGGATGGAATGCAGCGGGCGGACCCATTTCAGGCTGCCGCTGCCCCACCGCATCGACTTGGGCCAGGGGAAGTTGCGGATGGTCTGTTCCAGCACCTCGGCCACGATCTCGGCCGCCGGGCGGCCCGGCTTTTCGATCTTGGCGAAGAGCACCTTACCCTTGGGCGTGTCGCGTTCCTCAAGCTGGTCGCGGGTCAGGCCCGCGCCGCGCAGGAAACCTTCGATCGCCTTTTCTGGTGCATCGGCCTTCGGGCCTTTGCGCTCCTCGACCTGCCGGGGGCTGGCGGCGAGCATGTCGCCAAGCGCCAATGTCAGTCGGCGCGGGGTGGTGAAAACGGCGGCGGAGCCATAGGTCAGACCGGCCTCGACCAAACCATTGGTCACCAGCTTTTGCAGGTCTTCGCCCGCGCGTTTCTGCATCCGCGCAGGAATTTCTTCGGAAAACAGTTCAATCAGCAGATCTGGCACGGGCGGCCCCCAATTCTTGCCGCGACGGCGGCGTCTCATCGGGGGCTTGGATAACGAGTGCTAGGCGGAGGGTCTAGCCCCCCGCCCCGCGTTTAATCCAACAAGGTGCGGATATCGGGGTCAGAGAATTTCGGCACCACGCGATAGCCCGCTTCGACGAAGTTATAGACCGCGAAACCGATCAACCCCAGCCCGGCCCCGCCCAGAAGGAAGCGCCCAAAGGCCATGCCGCGCAGGTCTTGCAGCGCCTCGCCCAGACCACCCGCCTGTTCGGGATTGGCGGTCAGCGCCGCATAGCCCAGCGAAAAGGCGACCAGCGCGAGAATGCCGCCATAGACGACAAGGCCAATTTTCACGATGGGGTCGATGCTTTCGGTGAAATGGGTGCGCGCCAAATGGCCCTTATACTTCCCGCTCAGCCCTTTGTAGGCGTAGTAAATCCCCGCGCCCAAAAGGATCAGCGCACCGGCGGCCACGACATAGCGCCCGGCAGGCATGGCCATCAGCTTTTGCGTCCAGTCTTGCGCGGAATTGCCGCCGGAGTTCTTGCCGCTCATCGCCAGAGCGAGAACCGAAACGCCGATACCGCCGTGGATCAGCCCGGTCGTGATCTGCCCCAGCCGCGCGATCAGCCCCTTGGCGTCGGTGCCGTGGTCTTCGACATCTTTCACGCCCGCGGCCACACGCCAGACCAGATAGGCAAGCAGCCCGATGCCGATGGCAAATAGCGCGGGGATGCCATAGGGCTCATCCCGCAGCGCCGCGAGGGCGTCTTTCGTCCCCGAGGCTTGGGTGCTTTTGAGCGCGGCCAAAAGCGCCAGCGCGCCGACGATCGTATAGATCACCCCGCGCGCGCCATAGCCCGCGCGCATCACCCATTTCAGCCCCTCATGTGTTTTCTCTGACATTTTCGCCCCCGATCTATGTGGGGACAAGCGTTCAGCAGCGCCAAAAAGTTCCGCCGAAAGGGGCCGCGGGTGGCGATAAGATCAGTCGGCGGGGCGTTCGGGGCAGGCTTCGCCCACCACGGTGCCGTCATAGGACTTCTCACCGCAGTCATTCAGCTCATGCCAGATATAGCCGCGCCCGTCGTCGGTCAGCGCCACGATCCGGTCGACGCCGTAGTGCACGTTCTTGCCGCCGAGGAAGGTCAGCGCGCTGCCCGCCGCGATCTCGGCCCCGATGGCGGGGGCGTCGAAACAATCGAACCAGCCAGGCGCGTTGCGCGGATCGGTATGGTCGGTCATCTCATAGGTCTCGGTCGCCATGGCAAGGCTGATGTCATGCTCGAAACAGGCGCGGAACCGGATCGGGGAACTGTCGGCGTCGATGGCCTGTAGCTTCGCCGCCGCGATCTCCTCCGGCTCCTGCGTCGTCAGAGAGACGAGTTCGACCTTGGCCTCGGGCACATCGTGGTAAAAGCCGTAGATCTGAAGGTAATAGAGCGCCGCACCGGCGATCACTGCGGAGACGAGGATCACGATGCCAACAATCTTCCCGCTCATGCCGCGCTGTCCGCCTCGGGCGTCCAGCCGCCGGCGCGGGTCTGGACGAAGGCATCGGCGCATTGCTTGGCCAAGCCGCGCACCCGCCCGATATAAGCCTGCCGCTCGGTGACCGAGATCACGCCACGCGCGTCGAGCAGGTTAAAGATATGGCTGGCCTTGATGCATTGGTCATAGGCCGGATGTGCCATGACGATGCGCTTGCCGGTCTTGGGGTCTTCGGCGGGCTGTTCGAGGATGAATTTGCAATGGGCCTCGGCCTCGTTGAACTGATCGAGCAGCACCTCGGTATTGGCCGTGTCGAAGTTCCAGCGCGCGAATTCCTCTTCGGTCTGTTTGAACACATCGCCATAGGTCAGCGGGATCGGCGCGTCGGGGCTGTTAAAGGGCATGTCCATGACGTGATCGACGCCCAGCACATACATCGCCAGCCGCTCCAGCCCGTAGGTCAACTCGCCCGAGACAGGGTGGCAGTCATGGCCGCCGACCTGTTGGAAATAGGTGAACTGCGAGACTTCCATGCCGTCGCACCAGACCTCCCAGCCCAGTCCCCAAGCGCCGAGCGTCGGGCTTTCCCAATCGTCTTCGACAAAGCGGATGTCATGCAGCGCCATGTCGATGCCGATGGCCTCGAGCGAGCCGAGGTAGAGGTCTTGCAGATTGGGGGGGCTTGGTTTGATCAGCACTTGATACTGGTAATAATGCTGCAAACGGTTCGGGTTCTCGCCATAGCGCCCATCCGTGGGGCGGCGCGAGGGCTGAACATAGGCCGCGGCCCAAGGCTGGGTGCCCAGGCTGCGCAGCGTGGTGGCCGGGTGGAAGGTGCCCGCGCCCACTTCCATGTCGTAGGGTTGCAGCACCGCGCAGCCCTGCCGCGCCCAATAGCTTTGCAAAGCAAGGATGATCTCTTGGAAAGAGCGTGGTTTCTGCGCTGCGTCAGACATGGTGATTGCCCCTTAATGATGCGCGCCTTTCCTACGTCTGCAAACCATGGGGGTCAATCACAGCTTTATCAGAATTTCGCCCCCTTTTGCATGGCATTCGCGCCGCTTTCCGGCGTAGTCTGGCTCGGATTTGGTTTTGCGAGAGTTGAGTGACGATGAAGCGAATTCTACCTGCCCCCGTGGCGATCTTCTTGGCCCTGAGCCTGATCTGGGCTGGCCTTGCGCGGGCGCAATCGGCAGAGGATGTCGTTTGGGTTCAGATCGAAGCGCAGCCGTCCTTGGCTGAGGCCACGGACCGGGCCCGCGCCTATGAGACCCTGTTGGATGACGTGAATGGCTTTGCCTTGGGCGGCGGCTGGTACGGCATTGCCGTGGGCCCCTACCGGCGCGAAGACGCGGAACTGGTGCGGCGCAGCTATGTGCGCGACGGTCTGGTGCCGCGCGACAGCTTCATCCAGCAATCCAGCCGTTTCCAGCAGCAGTTCTGGCCCGTCGGCGACAACGTTCTGGAGACCGGCGTGATCGACGCGCCCGTGGGCGTAGATGGCAATGCGCCAGAGGAAGCCGCCGCAGCCAGCACTACCCCCGATGTCACGACAACCCCGCTTGATCCCGCAGGGACGGAGGGTGAAACCGAAGCCGCAGAGGCCGAGAGCGCCCCGGCCCCCACCCCGCCCGAACCGGATGAGACCCCGGCAGAAGCGCGCCGTTCGGAACGCGCCCTTTCGGCGCAGGAGCGCAAGGATTTACAAATCGCCCTGCAATGGGCCGGATTTTACGACGCCGCGATTGATGGCGCTTTCGGCCGGGGCACCCGCGCCTCTATGGGGGCATGGCAGGCGGCGAACGGATATGACGAAACCGGCGTACTGACCACCCGCCAGCGCGCCGCGCTGATGGCGCAGTATAATGCCGTGCTCGACGGGCTGGGCCTGCAACTGGTGCGCGACGAGAAGGCCGGGATCGAGATCATGATGCCCACCGCCGAAGTCGACTTCGCCCGCTACGAGCCGCCCTTTGCCCATTACGACAGCAGCGGCAACATCGGCGCGCGGGTCTTGTTGATCAGCCAGCCGGGCAATCAAGATACGCTCTACGGCCTCTACGACATCATGCAAACGCTTGAGATCGTCCCCTTGGATGGCCCGCGCGAACGCAAGCGCAATTCCTTTGAACTGATCGGCGAGAACGGCAGCATCATCAGCCAGACACAGGTCTCGCTTGAGAATGGTCGGATCAAGGGCTTCACCCTGATCTGGCCTGCCGGGGACGAAGACCGCCGCCGCCGTGTGGTGGCCGAGATGTCGAAAAGCCTCACGCGCCTGCCCGGCGTGCTCGACGCCGCCGCTGGCAACAACGATACGCAGGCGATTGATCTGGTCGCCGGTCTGCAAATCCGCCAACCCAAGATCGCCCGCAGCGGCTTTTTCATTGATGGCAATGGCGCGGTCGTCACAACCAGCGAAGTCGTGGCCTCCTGCGGGCGGGTGACGCTGGACGCCGATACCGATGCCACGGTGGTCGCCACCGATGAGGCGCGCGGCCTTGCCCTGCTCAAACCCGAGAGCCGCCTCGCCCCGCTGGCCGTGGCCGAGTTCAGCAACGCAGCCCCGCGCCTGCAATCGGAAATCTCCGTCGCGGGCTACTCCTACGAAGGGGTGCTGAGCGCCGCGACCCTGACCTTTGGCGCCCTGTCGGACCTCAAGGGGCTGGACGGGGATGAGACCCTCAAACGCCTGTCGGTCAAGGCCCAGCCGGGTGATGCCGGAGGGCCGGTGTTCGACGAGAATGGCCATGTCGTGGGCATGCTGCTTCCCCAAAGCGATGCTGACCGCAAACTCCCCGAAGACGTAAGCTTTGCCCTTGATGGCGATGTGATCCTCAAGGCCGCGCAAGACGCAGGTCTGGGCAGCACACAGGCGCAAGGGGCCACAGGCCCGATCGCGCCGCGCGACCTGACCCTGCGCGCGCAGGGCATGACCGTCTTGGTCAGCTGTTGGGAGTAACGCGGGCGGCGCAGCGCCTGTCGCGAGCAAATCAAAGGGCGGTGCCATCGGCGCCGCCCTTTCACGTTTCAGGCGCGCCAGAACTTGGCGGTGAACATGACGTAGACCGCCATTAGCTCCAGCCGCCCGATCCACATGGCGATGATCAAAATCCATTTCGCCGTGTCGTTAAGGCTGCTGAAATTCCCCGCCGGGCCGATGATCTCTCCCAACCCCGGGCCGATGTTCGCCAGCGCCGCCGCCGCCCCTGAAACGGAGGTGACGAAGTCCAATCCCGTCAGGCTCAACGCGACCGAGATCAGGCCGAGCGATACGACGAAGAACATGAAGAAGGCCATCACAGAGCTTAGCACGTCCGCCCCCACCGGGCGGCCATCGTAGCGTGGGGTAAACACGCCATGGGGCGAGCGGATCCGCCGGAGTTGCGCGCGGATCGACGCAAAAAGCAGTTGATAGCGGAAGATCTTGATCGAACAGGTCGTCGAGCCCGCGCAGCCGCCGATCAGACCGATGAAAAAGAACAGCGCCACCGCAAAGCTGCCCCATTGCATATAGTCTGCCGAAGCATAGCCGGTGCCCGAGATGATCGAGGTGATGTTGAATAATGCTTCGCGCACAACCCGCTCGGAATCATAGGTCGTGGCGCTGCGCAGAACGAAAAAGACGATCACCACCAGAAAGGTCATCGTCATGAAAAAGCCGCGCACCTGCGGGTCGCGGTGCAGGGCCACGGGGTTGCCGTTGATCAGCTGCACATAGCGCACGAAGGGCAACGCGGCGAGGATCATGAAAATCACGGCAACATATTCGGCAGCGCCGGAAAAGGTGCTGAATGAGGCATCGTAATTTGAAAAACCACCCGTGGAGACCGTGGTCAGCGCATGAACCGTCGCGTCAAAGGTGGTCATCCCAAGGGCCAGATAGCTCAGCATGCAGGCCAGCGTGAGCCACAGGTAGATCACCGAGATCTGCGTCGCGATCTGCCCTGCGCGGGGCAAAATTTTCCCAAAGGTGTCAAAGGATTCGGATTTGAAGATCTGCATACCACCGACCCGCAGCTCGGGCAGGAAGACCATGGCGACGACAACGATACCGATGCCGCCCAGCCATTGCAGGATCCCGCGCCAGATCAGCAGCCCTTTGGGCAGGTCTTCCAACCCGGTCAGCACCGTGGCCCCGGTCGTCGTCAGCCCCGACATCGCCTCGAACATCGCGTCGGTCACGCTGGCCTCGGTCGCGCCCAGCACGAAAGGCAGCGCCCCGAAGAGCGGCAGCATCAACCAGACGCTGGTGGTCAGCATGAATGTCTGTTGAATGGTGAGCCCTTCACGGACCCCATTGGCGCTAGCGAGGGCGATCATCCCGCCACCCAGCGTCGTGATCAAGGCGCTTTCGACGAAAACCCACCAATGGCCCCGGCCCTCGGCCAGATCGACCAAGATCGGAATGATCATGGCAAGGCCAAGCACGGCCACCAAAAGGCCCACGACATATCCGACAGGTCGTATATCCAACATGCGCGCAGCGTTGGCTTGGCCGCTCGTCGCTGTCAAGCCGAGACGGGACCGGGGCGTGATTTGGCCCCGGTCCGTGTCGTCTTAGATGTAGTAGAGGTCTTTGAAAACGTGGTGAACGATGTCGTCACGCTTGATGCCCATGGCGGCCAGTTCTTCGTCGCTTTTCGCTTGCAGGGCTTGGACCTGCTCAAAACGGCGTTGGGCGGTGGAGCCCATCATGATGCCATGGCCGATCCCCGCGAAAAAGCGGCGCAGACCGGCGCCGGCGCGCCGCAGCCCTTCGAGGGGAGAGACGGAGTGGGCGGGGTGAGCAGTGCTCTGGTAGGTCATCTGATTGCCTTTGCAATTTCCAGTATTTCGATGACCGCTAGATAGGCAATGCTGCGCCGCAGCAGAACCGACGTTTTCGCATAGCCGATGGTCGGGCTTTGCAGGGCTGGCAGGGAGATATTCGCCATTTCTGCGCTAAGACTGGCGGAATGCCCCCCAAAGGGGCGCAGCGCGAGACGCGGACAACCTACGCGCGATTGTCGGGCCCGTGCCGGATCAGCCGACGTGAAAGAGCGTGTTGAAAAGCTTGGGGTCGATGCTCTGCGCTGCAAAGGTCTCACCTTGGGTCAGCACGCTGATCGCATCGTGGCTGTGCAGGCTTTCCTGATGGCTGGCGACGATGCGGAAATCGCCCACCCGGCCATCGGCCAAGAGTTGCTCGCAAAAGAGCCGCGCGGCATCCTCGACAAAGATCGGATTGGCGGCGTTCAGCTCGGCGAAGGCCTGTTCGTCTTCGCGTTTGACCATGACCTGCGTCTCCGTCGGCACGGCACGGCGGCAAATCTCGATCAGGTCTTCGAACCACAGGCAATCGCCCTCGTCCCGCGTCTCGACCGATATCCGCGCGACGGAGCGCTGCGAATGCGGCGTCGCCAACTGCCCTCGGGTCTGGCGCGCGTGTTCGCTCAGTTCCAACGAACAGGGGCAGGTGCTGGAATAGACATAGTCGAGATGCACGATCTTCTTGCGCTCGCCGTTCTGTTCGACCAGCTCAAGCGCGATGTCGTAATACTGATAACCCGTGAGGCCCGAGCGCAGGCTGCCAATCTTCATCGGGAAGGAAAAGCGCATCTGAATCCGGGCGTCCAGGCTCTCCAAATCGGCTTTGTAATCATCCAGCGCCGCTTCGATCACCTCAAAGCTGAAGGTGGCTTCGGCATGGCGGTAGAAGCTGCGCATGATGCGGGACATGTTGATGCCCTTCTTTTCCGCATCGAGCGAGACGGTGCCGGTGACCGAGGTCTCAAGCCGCAGATCCCCGCCCTCGCGGCTGCGGTAGCGGATCGGCAGGCGGAAGTTCGAGATGCCGACATGCTGGATCAACTGCTGCGCGCCGCGGATCAGGCTGGAGGGGCCGTTTTGCAGATCCGGCAGGCTGGCGCGGTAGTTGTCGCCCGCGGTGAAATCTTCGGGATAGGCGCGGCTGAGGGCGGGATATTCGGCAGGAGCCAGCATCCGCGCCATGGCCGGGTCCAGCGCCGCAATCTCAGCCGGGGTGGCCGTTTCGGCCCAAGCGCGCAGCGTGGCGAGCGCGGACTGCGCCGCCTCCCGGTCCGGTGTCTCGGACATTTCAGTCACGATGTTCATTGCGCGGCCCTCCGGTCTGTCGCTCTCAATGTATGATGCGCGGGGCCAAAATGCCACCGCGCCCGCGACACATCAGGTCAGGCTTGCGCCGCCGCGTCCAAGGCCTGCAGCAGATCGGCCTTGAGATCGCCGCTATATTCCAGCCCCACGCTGATCCGCACCAGCCCCGGCGTGATGCCCAAAAGGTCTTTGGTTTCCTGCGGTAGACGCTGGTGGGTGGTGGTGGCCGGATGGGTGACGATGGTCTTGGCATCGCCAAGGTTGTTTGAGATCACGCCCACCTTCAGCGCGTTCAGGAAAGCGAAAGCCGCCGCCTTGCCGCCCTTGAGGTCGATGGACAGCACCGTGCCCCCTGCCCCCATCTGGCGCATCGCCAGCGCGTTCTGCGCATGGCCCGCAAGACCCGGGTAGAGCACCCGCGCCAAGGCTGCGTGACCGCTCAGCGCTTCGGCCAGTTCCTGTGCGCTGGCCGCCTGCGCCCGCACCCGCAGGTCGATGGTCTCCAACCCTTTAAGCATGATCCAAGCTGTGAAGGGGCTCATCGAGCCGCCGGTATGTTTCATGTAAGGCTCAAGCGTGCCACGAATGAAATCGCGGCTGCCGAGCACCACACCGCCAAGCGCACGGCCCTGCCCGTCGATATGTTTGGTCGCGGAATAGACCACTACATCCGCCCCTTGCGAGATCGCGCGCGAGAAGACCGGCGTGGCAAAGACATTGTCGACCACCACCAGCGCGCCCTTGGCATGGGCGAGCTTGGACACGGCTTCGATGTCGATCACTTCAAGCGTGGGGTTGGCCACGGATTCAAAGAACACCGCGCGGGTGTCCTCGCGGATCGCGGCCTCCCAAGCAGAGAGATCGCTGCCGTCGACGAAAGTGACCTCCACCCCGTAGCGGCCAAGGATCTCTTCTAGCACATAGATACAAGACCCGAACAGCGCCCGGGCCGAGACGACATGATCGCCCGCCTTCAGCATCGAGATCAGCGCGCCCGACACCGCCGCCATGCCGCTGGCGGTGGCAAAGGCATCCTCGGCCCCTTCCAACGTGGCGATGCGGTCCTCGAACATGGCGACCGTGGGGTTGCCGTAGCGGGCATAGATGAACTCATCCGGGCCGATCTCTTCGAAACGCGCTTCGGCCTGTTCGGCGCTGTCATAGACAAAACCTTGGGTCAGGTAGATCGCTTCGCTCACCTCGCCATATTGGCTGCGGCGGGTGCCTGCGTGGATCGCTTGGGTGCGCGGGTGACGGTCGTTGCTCATCTCTCTCATCCTTCCGGCCCGACCTCGCGGGCATAAAAAAACCCCAGACGCGGCCAAGCGAAAGGGGTCTTTCATCCTGACCTTTTAGCGGCATGTTTAACGTGGCCCACAATCCGGTAACAAATCGCCACGCGGGGTGGATTACGCCGCGCGACGCTACAGGTCAACAGTTTCGCGCGGGGCACTCGTTAAATTCGGGTCAGCCTTGGTCTTTCTTCTCGCCGTAGGCTTCGAACAGCTTGCCCTGCGCCATGAAGAAAACGAAAATCGCCGCCGTCAGGCCGAAGGTCTTGAAATAGACCCATGTGTCGGTCGAAAAGAACCGCCAGATCACCTCATTCGCCAGCGCCAGACCAAAGAAGAAGTACATCAGCCGTTTGGTCAGCAGCATCCACCCTTCATCGCGCAGAGGCATCATCTCTTCCATGACGTATTTCAGGTAGGATTGCCCGCGCAGCAGGCCGACCGCCAGAAGGCCGCCGAAAAGCACATAGATCAGCGTCGGCTTCATCTTGAAGAAGCGGTCGTCGTTCAGCCAGACCGACAGCCCGCCAAAGATCACCACCAGCACCACGGTAGCGACCTGCATCCGGCTGAGCTTGCCCGTCAGCGCCCAAAGCGCGCCGGTCGAGAGTACCAGCAGCGGCACGAACATCGCGGTGACGACGATAAAGCCGTCATACGCCGTCCCGCCGAAGGTATAGGTGTTATCCTTGAGCCACAGATAGGCCACGAGGAAGGCCAGCACCGGCCCGTATTCCAAGCCCGCCCGCAGCATTGGGTTGATCTCTCTTGGTTCTGACATGCCTGTTCCTTCAGCCGCCCATTTCAACAATCACCGCCCCGGCTGCGATCAGCGCCATCAGCGCGATGCGGCGCGGGCCGACGGTTTCTTTCAGCACCAGCACCCCGATCAGCGCGGCAAAGACGGTCGAGGTCTCGCGCAGCACCGCCGCCTCGCCCACCTTGTCGAGCCGCGTGGCCAGCATGACCGACCCGAAACTCGCGAATGCGATGATCCCCCCGATAAAGCCGCGCAGCATCAGCGGCGCCACTTCGGGCGGGTTCTCCATCCTATGCCAGCGCCGCCATGCGATCACTGGCATCACCAGCCCGTCGATCATGAAAAACCATGCGAGGAAGGTGAAGGGATCCGCCGTGGCGCGGATGCCATATGCGTCATATGTGGTGTAAAGCGCCACGAACAAGCCCGTAAGCACTGCAAGGCCCAAGGCCGCGTGCAGCGTATCCCGCGCCGCGACCAGATTGCGCAGGTTATAAAGGGCAAGGCCGAAGATACCGCTCAAGAGCACCGCCACACCCAGCCATTGCACCGCATTGAACCGCTCGCCAAAGATCAGATAGGCGCCGACCACGGCAAAGAGCGGCCCCGTGCCACGCACCACCGGGTAGACCACCGTATAGGCGCCCTTGGTATAGGCCCATGCCTGCAACAGCTTGTAGATCACATGGATCACGAAAGCGCCGAGGAAGATCACCCACATATGCGGCTCGGGCCATGGCACGACGAACAGGGCGAAGGGGGCGGCCATCACGCCATAAGAGACGTCGATCGCCCCGCGCGTGAGCCACGGATCATGCCGCCCCTTTTGCAATGCGCCGAAAACCGCATGCAGGAAGGCGGCGGAAAGCGCGAGCCACAGGGCCGCGGTATGGCCCGCGGGGGTGCCTTCGATCGACAGGATCCAATCGGTCATCGCGGAACTCCCCCCTGAGCGAGAAGTTTATATTTCAAAGCCTTTAGCACTAACGGAATTTCCATGTTCGAAAGCCTGATCTCGGATCTCACCAACAGTTTTTCAAAAGTGCCGGTCACTGTTGCTGCCGCGCGGCTGCTGATGGCGGCCTTTCTGGCGGGCATCGTCGGATATGAGCGTGAGCGGCGCGACAAGCCTGCGGGGCTGCGGACCCATATCATGGTGGCCATCGCCGCCTGTCTGTTCATCATCATCGGGCAAGAGCTTGGCAGTCTGCAATTTGGCGAAGGCGACCAGATGCGTTTCGATCCGCTGCGCCTGATCGAAGCGGTGACCGCGGGCGTGGCCTTCCTTGCAGCGGGGATCATCTTCACCTCGAACGGTGAGGTGCGCAACATCACCACCGGCGCGTCGATGTGGCTGGCCGGGGCCATCGGCCTGTCCTGCGGCGCGGGGCAAATCCTGCTGGCCTGTCTGACCGCAGGGATTGTGGTGCTGGTTCTGACCGTTCTGCGCTGGATCGAACGAAAGCTTGGCACCCATGACTGAACAGGGCCGCCACTTTCGGCGGCCAGTGTACTCTCAGCCATCCGTGCCTACCAAGGCGGCGGCGAATTCATCGGGGTCAAACGGCGACAGATCGTCGATCTGCTCACCCACGCCCACGGCATGGATGGGCAGGCCAAAGCGATCCGCCAACGCCACCAGCACGCCGCCCTTGGCGGTGCCGTCGAGCTTGGTCATCACCAGACCGCTGACATCGGAAATCTCTTGAAAGACTTTCACCTGATTGACCGCGTTCTGCCCCGTCGTCGCATCCAGCACCAATAGGGTGTTATGCGGCGCGGTTTCGTCCTTCTTGCGGATAACGCGGACGATCTTGGCCAATTCCTCCATCAGGTCGCCCCGGTTCTGCAAACGGCCCGCCGTGTCGATCAGGAGCAGGTCCGCCCCCTCTTCCTGCGCGCGGCCCATCGCGTCAAACGCAAGGCTCGCCGGGTCGCTGCCCTCGGGCGCGGTCAGCACCGGCACGTTCGCGCGTTCGCCCCAGACCTGCAATTGCTCCACCGCCGCGGCGCGGAAGGTATCCCCCGCGGCGATCACGACCTTCTTGCCCGCCGCACGGAATTGCGAGGCCAATTTGCCGATGGTCGTCGTCTTGCCCGAGCCGTTCACGCCGACCACCAGCACCACCTGCGGGGTCTTGGGATAGAGCGGCAGGGGCCGAGCCACAGGCTCCATGATGCGGCTGACTTCACTGGCGAGCAGTTGCTTGATCTCTGCCACCGAGAGCTTCTTGCCAAAGCGCCCCTCGGCCATATTTGCGGTGACCCGCAGCGCCGTGTCGACGCCCATGTCGGCGCTTATCAACAGCTCTTCGAGCTGTTCGAGCATTTCGTCATCCAGTGTCCGGCGCAGCACGGGTTGTGCGGCGCCGCGCCCCATGAGGCGGCCCAGGATGCCCGTTTTGGCGGGGGTGGCCTCGGCTGCGGTTTCGTCCAGCACCGGGGCGACGGGGGTCATCGCTTGGCGCAGGTCGGTCGCCGCGGGAACTTCTTCCGGTGCCGGGGCAGGCTCAGGGTCAGCGGCAGGGGGTTCCTGCGCGGGCGTGGGCTCCTGCTGAGGCTCAGACGGTTCGGGGTGCGGTTCGGGCGCAGGCTGCGGCTCGGGTTCTGGAAGCGGCTCGGGCTCCGGGGCGGGTTCGGGCGCGGGGGTCGGCTCTTCCGCCCTCTTCCCCTCTGCCGCCAACATCGGGCCGCTGTCCTCTTGCCCATCGGGCATCACGTCAGAAGCCGCGCCGGGCTGGTCCATCACCGCATCCACGGGGGCCGCTTCGGCCTCCGCCTCGCCGCCATCGCTGACGATTGCCTCCAACCCCTCATCAAGTTTGGACGAGGATTTGAACAAGCGGTCCTTGAGCTTCGTGAAGAAGGCCATCGGCGTCTCCCATGCAGTTTCGTCTTGATCTATAGGCTTGCCCGGGCAGATGGAAGGGCGCCCGGGCAGATCAAGCCCGCCGGGAGGGGGCGGGGTTAAATTTCGTCAGGGAAATGCTTCATCACCAGCCGGATCGGGTTCGGCGCCGCCTGACCCAGCCCGCAGATCGAGGCATCGACCATGGCGGTCGACAACGCCTCCAGCAGCCCTTGGTCCCAGCGGTCCTCTTGCATCAGCTTCACTGCCTTTTCACAGCCGACCCGGCAGGGCGTGCACTGGCCACAGCTTTCATCCTCGAAAAACCGCAGCATGTTGAGGGCGGCGGCCCGCGCGCTGTCATGCTCCGACAGGACAACCACCGCCGCCGAGCCGATAAACGACCCGTGCGGTTGCAGCGTGTCGAAGTCGAGCGGCAGGTCATCCATCGAGGCCGGCAACAGGCCAGAGGACGGCCCACCCGGTTGATAGGCTTTGAACAGATGCCCCTCCATCATGCCCCCCGCCGCCGCGATGATGTCGGTGATGGTTGACCCCGCAGGCAGCAGATACATCCCCGGGCGCGCCACGCGTCCCGAGACGGAATAGCTGCGCAGCCCCTTGCGGCCATTCTTTTCCACACCGTTCAGCACCTGCGGCCCTTCGCGACAGATGCGGGCAATCCAATGCAGGGTCTCTATGTTATGCACCAAGGTCGGGCGGCCAAAGACCCCCACCTGCGCCACATAGGGCGGGCGGTGGCGCGGCAAGCCGCGCTTGCCTTCGATGCTTTCGATCATGGCGCTTTCCTCGCCGCAGATATAGGCGCCCGCCCCGCGGCGCAGATCGACATAGCCGGGCGCGATGAGGCCCGCACCTTCCAGAGCCGCGATCTCGCGGCGCAGGATCTCCAGCACCGCCGGGTATTCGTCGCGCATATAGAGAAAGACCTTCTCGGCCTCCACCGCCCAAGCGGCGATCAACATCCCTTCGAGGAAGAGATGCGGGCGGCGTTCGAGATACCAGCGGTCCTTGAAGGTGCCCGGCTCGCCCTCATCGCCATTCACCGCCAGATAGCGCGGGCCGGGGTTGCCGCGCACGAAGCCCCATTTCTTGCCCGAGGGGAAACCCGCCCCGCCAAGACCGCGCAGCCCAGCCTCCAGCAGTTGCTCTTGCACCGCTTCCCAATCGCCCCCCTGACGCAGGTTCAACAGCGTGTCATAACCCCCTGAGGCGGCGTAGGTTTCATAAGCCTCACGGTCAGGTAGACGGGCATGGGTATCCCCAGCCTCAATCGCCAAGCGCACCTTGTCGGGCGTCGCATGGTTGATATGGTTATGCCCCAGCTCCAGCACCGGTGCCGTGTCGCAGCGCCCCATGCAGGGCGCGCGCAGCACGCGCACTTCGGTCGGGTCCAGCCCCTCCTCCAACGCGGTTTTCAAGGCCTGCGCCCCGGCCAGTTCACAAGACAGCGAATCGCAGACACGGATGGTCAGCGCGGGCGGCGGGGTCTCGCCCTCTTTCACCACGTCGAAATGCGCGTAGAAACTGGCAACCTCATAGACCTCGGCCATCGACAGGCGCATCTCTTCGGCCAAGGCCCGCAGATGCGCGGCCGACAGATGACCAAAGCGGTCTTGGATCAGATGCAGAAACTCGATCAGCAGATCGCGGGCGCGCGGACGGTCGCCCAACAGCGCGCGGACCTCCGCCCAAGCCGTATCCTGCAACTGCCGCCCCTTGGGGTGATGCCGCCCCTTGCCCTTGCCGGATTTCCAAACGCCCTTTCGCGGCGCCCCCGCCGCTGCATTGCCGTGATCGTCCAGCGCCATATCTCTCCCCCCGCCTTGCTTTCCGCCTTGGTAGCAAATCCAAAGGCCGAGGCGCGATCAAAAAGCGACAATCGCGCGGGTGTTTGCGTTGTGCACAGCCCCTGCGGCGGGCAGAATGCGGGGGCCGAGCCGATTGGCGCGGGGTCGCAGGGGAAAACGCATGCTGTGGTATGTGATCGCAAGTCTGACACCGGCGGTGCTGATCGCCGCCGCCGCCCTCTGTGGTGGGGTCTGGCCCGTGCTGGCGCTGTTGTCGATCACGGTGCATGCGGCCTTCATGGACCGGTTGGGCCGCGCGCTGCGCCTGTCCGACAACTCGGGCCGCGCCCTGACGCTGACCTTGGCCGCCGCGCATTTCCTGCTGCTTCCGCTCGGGGTCTGGGCGATTGGCGCAGCCCCGCATCTTGAGGGGTTGGACCGCGCGGTGATCTTTGCCGCGCTTGGCCTGTTTCTGGGTCAGATCAGCAATTCCAACGCCCATGAGTTGATCCATGCCAGCCGCCGCCTGCCCCGGCGGATCGGCACGGCAGTCTATATCTCGCTGCTGCACGGGCATCACGTCTCGGCCCATCTGCGGGTGCATCATCCCGCCGCCGCCACCCCGGCTGATCCCAACTCCGCGCCCGAGGGCATGGGGTTCTGGCGGTTTTTGCTGAGCGCAAGCTGGGGGGAGTTTCGCGCCGGGTGGCAGGCCGACAGCGCGCAGCGCGCGCGCAAGACGGGGGCGCAGGGGCTGCACCCTTATGCGCTCTACCTCGGTGGCGCGGCGCTGGAGCTGCTCACGGCACTGCTGCTCGGCGGGGTCGCCGGGCTGCTCACCTATGTCGGGCTGACGGCCTATGCGCAGATGCAACTGCTGCTGTCGGACTACGTGCAGCACTATGGGCTACGGCGAGAGCAACGCCCCGATGGCCGCTTCGAGCCGATGGGCCCGCAGCACAGTTGGAACGCGCCGAAATGGTACTCTGCCGCGATGATGCTGAATGCCCCGCGCCATTCGGACCACCACATGCGCCCCGCCCGCGCCTTCCCGGCGCTGGAGGTGACGCCAGAGATGCCAAAACTGCCCTATTCCCTGCCCGTGATGGCGGTGATCGCCCTTGTCCCCCCGCTTTGGCGGCGCGTGATGGACCGCCGCGTGGCCCGGTGGGGTCGCGGCTGATCCCACTGGCGCGGGGCGCGGGCTTCTGGCAGGCTCGTGGTATGAGACTTGCCCTCGCCCTGATCTGCACTCTCCTTCCCCTGCCTGCCTTGGCCGAGATGTCGGCGGCGGAGTTCGAAGCCTATACCCAAGGCAAGACGCTCTATTTCGGCCAGTCCGGCGCGCCCTATGGAGCGGAAATCTATCGCGAGAATCGGCGCGTGCAGTGGTCCTTTCTGGATGGCCATTGCAAAGAGGGGCGCTGGTATGAGGCCGAAGGGCTGATCTGCTTTGTCTATGAAGACGACCCCGCCCCGCAATGCTGGAGCTTTAGCGAAAGCCCGACCGGGCTGGTCGCGCGGTTCGAGAATGATCCGACCGAAACCGCGCTTTATGAGGCGCGGGAGATGACCGAGCCTCTGCTGTGCCTTGGGCCGCAGGTCGGGGTCTAGGCCAGTTCAGCCCTCGCCTTTGACCGGCAAGCGACCGTCGGCGAATTCGATCTCCAGATGCATGGCGGTCTTGGCGGCCTTTGCGCTGGTCACCACATCACCATCGCCCCGCACCACGGCAAAACCACGGGCCAGCGTTTCGCGATAGCCGAGCGTGCCAAGCGTGCGGCCCATCGCGTCGATCTGGCGGCGGCGGCGGTCCTGATCGGCGCGGCCTGCGCGCGCCAGCCGGGCCAGCACCTCTTGCAACCGCTGGTCTTGACGCGACAGGTCGCGGCGCAAAACCTCGGGGCGGAAGGTTTGGGTGCGGTCCAAAAGCCGCTCCCGGCGGCGGAGGATCTGACGGTGCAGCACCTCGGGGTGGAACCGGTCGACCCGCGCGGCCAGCCGCTCGCGCTGCCCGGCCAAATTGCGTTGCCACGCAGGGTCGAGCCGTGCCGAGAGCTGCGCCAGACGTTGGCGATCCGCCTCCAACTGGCGGCGCAGGGTGCCGGGGCGCAGCGCGCCGGACATATCGGCCAGCTTGACGCGGCGGCCTTGGACGCCTGCGATCAGCGCGGGGGCCAGTTTCTCCCCCCCGCGGTCAAGACGCTGGCGCGGCCCCTCCAGCAGCGTGTCGGCCCGGGGCAAGGCCCGCGCCAGATCCCGCATCCGCTGGCCGCGCCGGGTCAGCCCTTGGCTCAGCGCCTGACGCATCCTCGCGCCCTGCCCCTCCAGCCATGCCGCCAATTCATGCCGCACCGGCACGGCAAGCTCCGCCGCCGCCGTAGGCGTGGGCGCGCGTTTGTCCGAGACGAAGTCGATCAGCGTCGTATCCGTCTCATGCCCCACGGCAGAGATCAGCGGGATCTCCGAGGCTGCCGCCGCGCGCGCGACGCTTTCCTCGTTAAAGCCCCACAGGTCTTCGACCGAGCCACCGCCACGGGCCACGATGATCAACTCGGGCCGGGGCAATGCGCCGCCGGGGGTGAGCCGGTTGAACCCTTGGATGGCGCGCACCACCTCGGGCGCGCATTTCGCGCCCTGAACGGCGACCGGCCAGACCAGCACCTTGCGCGGAAAACGATCCCGCAGCCGGTGCAGAATGTCGCGGATCACGGCCCCCGAGGGCGAAGTTACCACGCCGATGATCTCAGGCAGGTAGGGCAGCGGGCGCTTGCGCTCGGGGGCGAACAGCCCCTCCGCCGCCAGCGCCGCCTTTCGTTTCTCCAACAGCGCCATCAGCGCGCCCATGCCCGCCGGTTTGATATCCTCGATGACGATCTGATATTTCGACTGCCCGCCAAAGGTGGTGATGCGCCCGGTGGCGATCACCTCCATCCCCTCTTCGGGCTGGGTTTCAAGCCGCGCGGTCACGCCCTTCCAGATCACGCCCGAGATGACCGAGCGGTCATCCTTGAGGTCGAGATAGACATGCCCCGAGCGCGGGCGGCTGACGCGGCCCACTTCACCGCGAATCCGCACATGGCCGAACTCCCCCTCGATCACCCGTTTGATCGCGCCCGAAAGCTCGGTCACCGTGAATTCGGGGCTGTTGCCACCGGGGGCGGGGTCGTCGAACAGATCCATCTGGGCACCTTGTGTCTGTGGCCCCCCCAGCTTAGAACGCGGAGCAAAGAAGTCCAAGGGAGTGCGCGGCATGAATATCCTGATCCTCGGCAGCGGTGGCCGCGAACATTCACTTGCTTGGGCGGTCATGCAGAACCCCAAATGCGACAAGCTGATCGTGGCACCGGGCAATGCGGGCATCGCCGCGATTGCGCAATGCGCCAAGCTCGACATCATGGATGGTGCGGCGGTGGTGGCCTTTTGCGAGGGCAACAACATCGACTTCGTCATCATCGGCCCCGAAGCGCCCCTTGCCGCGGGTGTGGGCGACGATCTGCGCGCGGCGGGTTTCGACGTTTTCGGCCCTTCAAAAGCGGCGGCGGCGCTGGAGGCTTCCAAAGCCTTCACCAAGGAAATCTGCGACGCCTGCGCGGCCCCCACGGCGGGCTATGGCCATTTCACCGATGCCGCCAGCGCCCGCGCCTATGTCGAAACGCAAGGCGCGCCGATTGTGATCAAGGCCGACGGTCTGGCGGCGGGCAAGGGTGTCATCATCGCCATGACCGATGCCGAAGCGCTGGCCGCCGTGGATGAGATGTTTGACGGCGCCTTTGGCGAGGCGGGCGCGGAAGTGGTGATCGAAGAGTTCATGGAGGGCGAAGAGGCGTCTTTCTTCGTGCTCTGCGACGGGGAGACGGTGCTGCCCATCGGCACGGCCCAAGACCACAAGCGGGTCGGCGAAGGCGACAGCGGCCCCAATACCGGCGGCATGGGCGCCTATTCCCCCGCCCCGGTGCTGAGCGACGAGATCGCCGAACGCGCGCTGGATGAGATCATCCGCCCCTGTATGGCCGAGATGGCGAAACGCGGGATGCCCTATCAGGGCGTGCTCTACGCTGGCCTGATGATCAAGGACGGCCAGCCGCGGCTGGTGGAATACAACGTCCGTTTCGGCGACCCGGAGTGCCAAGTGCTGATGATGCGCCTCGGCGCGCAGGCGTTCGACCTGATGCAGGCCACGGCCAAGGGCACGCTGGCCGATATGCAGGTGAACTGGGCCGAGGATCACGCGCTGACCGTGGTGATGGCCGCCAAAGGCTACCCCGGCGACTATGAAAAGGGCAGTGAGATCAAGGGCCTCTCCGCCCTGCCCGAGGATAGTGCCAATATGGTGTTCCACGCGGGCACCAAGGCGCAGGACGGGGCGATCTTGGCCAATGGCGGGCGGGTGCTGAACGTGACCGCACGCGGGGCCAGCTTGGCCGAGGCGCAAGAGCGTGCCTATGCGATGGTCGATGGCATCGATTGGCCCGAAGGGTTCTGCCGCCGCGACATCGGCTGGCGCGCGCTGAGCTGACGGGTAGCGGCTCTACCAAAGCCGCAGCCGCCCCTTATTCACAAGCCAGCGCCTTGGCAAAGCTCTCGGCCCCCGCGAAGGGGCCGATATCGCGCCGTGCAAGCTGGCCGCCAGTCAGGCGCACCCCCACCACACGCTGCCAATCGGCATCCGCCAGCATCATTTCCGGCCCCGCACCGCAATCGCGCAGACCGCCCGAGATATGCCGCTCTCCGATGCGATGATTGGTCAGTCCCGTCATTTGCGCGACTTCGCTGAGCCTCCCTTCGGCAAAGCGCCAGACCCGCAGCACCCGCGCCAGATGGGGCCGGTCGATATAGGCGATCTCGACCGCGCCATCGCCATCCAGATCGGCGGCGCCTATGGGGGCGAGCCACCGGTTGCTCTGACCGATATGCGGGGTCTCGGTGATCTTGCCCTCGGGGCCGTAGATCGCCAGCGCCGCGCCGCGGCTCACGTCCGTCTCGACCACCAGAACCTCGGGCGCGCCATCGCCGGTCACATCCACGAGCCGGGGGGCGATATCTTCGAAAACATGGTCGCGCGGCAGAGGGAAACGCCGCGCGCCGCCATCCGCCAGAGAGACCTGCAAGCCGCCCCATTCCAGCGCGTCGCCAAGAATGCCGTGGACGTAGCGCCCGGTGGGCGCGATGTAATGCGCGGCGGTGATCGTCTCCGCCGCCGCGCCGGTTGCGATCAGCGCCAGCAGTGCCGCGCCGATCGCCCGCATCAGATTTGCTTTTCCGGCATCTGGACGCGCAGACCGTCCAGCGCGTCGGTGACCTTGATCTGGCAGGTCAGACGCGAGCGCGCGGGATCAGGCTCAAAAGCGAAGTCGAGCATGTCTTCTTCCATGTCGTCCATCGGCGGCAGTTTCTCGGCCCAAGCCGGATCGACATAGACATGGCAGGTGGAGCAGGCGCAGGCGCCGCCGCAGTCGGCTTCGATGCCGGGAATGTTATTGTCCCGCGCGCCTTCCATGACGGTGAGACCATTGGCCACCTCGACCACATGTTCGGTGCCGGAGTGTTCGACATAGGTGATTTTGGCCATGATGATGCCCTTTCGTCCTAAAAGTTCGGCCTTGTTTAACGGGCTATGGCAGCCGGTTCCAGCCCCCTTTTCGCAAGGTCACGGCGCGCCCGACATTGCGGTGGGCAAGGCCCACGCATCCGGCTAGTCTGCCCGCGAACAACAGGCGAGCCCGAGAGACCGGCATGACACAGCCCCTCCCCCCCAGAACCGCGCGGCGCCGCGCCGCTTTGCTGCTGACCGTCGCGGCCTTGGCGGGTTGCGAGACAACGGCACCGGCCACGCCCCGCCCTGAGCCGGGGGTGCTGGAGGCCACCCGCAACGGCCCCGCGGGCGCGCCGGAGGGAAGCTGCTGGGGCCGCACGGTCAGCCCCGCGGTGATCGAGACGGTGACCGAACAGGTCGAAGTGACTCCGGCCAAGATGAACCCCGATGGCAGCATCGCCAATCCGCCAGTCTACAAGACCGAGACCCGGCAAGAGATCGTGCGCGCACGGGTCGACAACTGGTTCGAAACCCCCTGCCCCGACGTGCTGACGCCCGAGTTCAACAGCAGCCTGCAACGGGCACTCGAGGCGCGGGGGTTTTACGCCGGGCCAATCACTGGCGAGATGGACAAAGCAACACGGGCGGCGGTTCGACGCTATCAGGCTCGGCAGGGGCCGAACAGCGAGGTTCTGTCGCTGAGCACGGCACGGGCTCTTGGACTGGTGGCGGTGCCTCGACAAGACGGCTGACCCTGTAACGAAAAAGGGCGCCCGCAGGCGCCCTTTCCCAACCGTTCCGGCAGATCACTCCGCCAAAGACAGCGCCACGAAACGTGGGTCGCCACCCCGGCGTACCAGCAACAGGAGAGAGCGGCGGCCCGCCTCTTTCGCCGCAGCGATCCGGGCTTCAAGATCGGCGATGCTCGACACCTGCTCCTGCCCCGCCTCGGTGATGATATCGCCCATGCGCAGGCCCTTCTCGAAGGCCTCAGATGTTTGATCCACATCCGTCACGGCAAGGCCGGTCATATCGTCATCGGCCCCGAGTTCCGCGCGCAGATCATCCGTAAGCGGCATCAGGGTCAGGCCCATCAGCATGGTCGACTGCGGCTCTGCCTCGGTGCCGTCATCGGCGTTTTCGTCCATAGCGGCAGGCACAGCGCCATCGGCCTCTTCGCGGCGCCCCAGCACGACCTTGATGGTCTGGGTCTTGCCATCACGCAGCACGGTCACGCGCACCGTCGCGCCCACGGGGCTATTGCCCACCTGACGGACCAGACCACGGGTATCGACCACTTCGACACCGTCGAAGGATTTGATCACGTCGCCGGTCTTGAGCCCCGCCTCACGCGCAGGCCCTTCGGGCACATCGGTGATCAAGGCGCCGACGGCTTTCTTGAGGCCCATGGCATCGGCCACATCGTCGGTCACGTCCTGAATGCGCACGCCCAGCCAGCCACGGCGGGTCTCGCCATATTCCTGCAACTGGTCAATCACGCGGGTGACGACATTCGACGCCATCGAAAAACCGATGCCGATGGAGCCGCCGTTGGGCGACAGGATCGCGGTGTTCACGCCGATCACCTCGCCATCCATGTTGAACAGCGGCCCGCCCGAGTTGCCCCGGTTGATCGCGGCGTCGGTCTGGATGTAGTCGTCATAGGTGCCCGACAGCGCCCGGTTGCGCGCCGAAACGATGCCCGCCGAGACCGAGAAGCCCTGCCCCAGCGGATTGCCCATCGCGATGACCCAATCGCCCACACGCGCGGCGTTGCTGTCGCCGAAAGAGACGAAGGGCAGCGGCTGTTTGGCTTCGACCTTCAAAAGCGCGATGTCGGTCTTGGGGTCGGTGCCGATGACCTTGGCGACCAGCTCTTCGCCCGAGAAGAATTCGATGGTGATCTCATCTGCGCTTTCGATGACGTGGTTGTTGGTCACCACATAGCCGTCTTCGGAAATCACAAAACCCGAGCCAAGCGCCGAAGAACGGCGGGGCCGGTTGCCTTCGCCATTGTTGCGGTCCTGAAACTCGCGAAAGAAGTCTTCAAAGGGAGAGCCCTCGGGGACGATGCCCTGCGGCCCGGTGCGGCCCTCAACCGTGGTGGAGGTGGTGATATTGACCACCGAAGGGCTGATTTTCTCGGCCAGCGGGGCAAGGCTTTCGGGTTTGGCCAGCGCCATGCTGGCTTGCAGGATCAGGAGGGTCAGCGCCATCACCCCCATTGCCATCGCTCGCATCCATTGGGTGTGTTGTGCTGTTGTGGACAGGGAAACCGCCTTGGCCTGCATTCATCGTCTCCTGATTGTTCCTGTTGTTGCCAACGTGGGCAGAGTGCATTCCGAAAGGACGCGCTGCAACAGCAAAGATGGGGCCGATCACGGGCATTTCAACGGGTAGGCGCGTGAGGATTTGCGCCCTCGGCCCGAGAGGGCAAGGGCAAAACGGACGCTCATCCACCCCGCCTGTGCGGCGTCAAAGCCCCAGTTGAAAGGCCAGCCAGACCAAGATCAACCCGGCCACCACCGCCAGCGCGCCAAGCTGGCGCAGTGCCGCCTCTGGGATGCGGCGGAGCATTTCGAGCATCTGTTCCAAAAACGAAGGGGCCAGTGCGTACACCAGCCCCTCGAATATCAGAACCGACCCGAGAGCCAGTAAAACCAGCGTCATTCTTGCGCTGCCGCTGGCTGATCCGTCTCAGCCTCCGGTGCGGCGGGCGCTGTCGTGACGGGGGCCGCGGGGGCGGCTTCTTCCTGCGTATCCTCTGCCGCATCAGCGCGATCCGCCTCGGGCGCAGGCTCCGCCGCGGGCGCATCGGCAGCGGAGGGCTGCGGCGGTGCAGACGCATCGACCGAGGTCGTGGCGCTGCGATCCGAACGCAGGTAGTTAAAGAACTCGCTATCCGGCGACATCACCATGGTCGAGTTCTGCCCCTGCAAAGCCTGCTCATAGGCGCTGAGCGAGCGGTAGAATTCAAAGAATTCCTGATCCTTGCCATAGGCCTGCGCGAAGATGTTGTTCCGCTGAGCGTCCGCCTCACCTTCGATGATCCGCGCGTCACGACGGGCTTCCGAGAGGATCTCTTCGTAGGTCCGGTCGGCAAGGGCGATGACGCGCTGCGCGGCTTCGCGGCCACGGGCGCGCTCATCGGTCGCTTCACGCTCCCGCTCGGCGATCATCCGTTGCAGGGTCGCGTCAAAGTTCTGCTCGGGCAGGTTTGTCTGGCGCAGGCGCACGTCCACCACCTTGAGGCCAAGCGCCTCTGCGCGGGCATCGGCGCGAACACGGATCTGCTCCATCAGGTCGGCCCGTTCGGGCGACAGGATGGTGTTTGAGGTCACCCCCTGCGAGCCGAGCACGGCACGGATTTGGCTTTCCATGATGCCGCCCATTTCGCTTTCGGCCTGACGTTCGCCGCCTGCACCCAAAGCCTGACGGTACTGCACCATATCGTCGATGCGGTAGAGCACGAAGGCGTCGATCTCAAGGCGCCGGTCGTCGGCGGGGGTGACTTCGATCACCGGGGTTTCCAGCGACAGGATGCGGTCTTCGTAGCGCACGACCTCATCCAAAAGCGGGACTTTGAACCCGATGCCCGGCTCGTTGCGGACCTGTTTGATCTGGCCAAAGCGTAGCACCAGCGCCTTCTCACGCTCATCCACCACAAAGACAGCCGACAGGATACCCACGATGGCGATCACCACGATGGGGATGATAAGACTTGTTTTCCGCATCAGTTCGACCCTCCGCCGCGCCGCAATTCATTGAGTGGCAGATAGGGAACGACGCCCTGCCCACCTTGGCCGCTGCCGTTTTCGAGGATGACCTTATCCACGTCGCCCAGCACCTTTTCCATGGTCTCAAGATACAGACGTTTGCGCGTCACATCAGGCGCGTTGCGGTATTCTTCCAACACCGCTTCAAAGCGGCTGGCCTCACCCACCGCGTCGTTCACGACGCGGGCACGGTAGCCTTCGGCGGCTTCCAGAAGCTGCGCGGATTCACCGCGTGCCTCGGCGGTGCGGCGGTTGGCATAGGCGTCGGCCTGACGCTCGACCCGGTCACGCTCCTGCTCGGCGGCTTGCACGTCGCGGAAGGCATCGACGACCGACTGCGTGGTGGTGTTGCCATTGGCATCGGTGACCTGAACGCTCTGGCTGGGCGGGTCGACCTTGTTCACGTTGACACGCAGCACGTTGATGCCGGTCTTGCGGTTGTCGAGCGTGGTCTGGATCAGTTCCTTCACCCGATCCGCCACCGCGCCACGGTCCCGGTTGAGGATCGGCGCCAGTTCGGACTGTGCGATGACTTCGCGCATGGCGGATTCCGAGATCGCCCGGACCGAGGCTTCGGGGTCGCGCAGCGAGAATTTGAAATCACGCGCGTTCTTGATGTTCCAGACCACCTGAAAGTCGATATCGACGATGTTTTCATCGGTGGTCAGCATCAAGCCCTCGTTGCCCCCCGTGCCGCGCCGCACGCCCAACTCCTCGGTGCGGTTGGTGGTGACGTCGAAAACCTCTGCCGTGACGAGCGGCCATGGGGCAAAGTTCAGACCCTCGGTGCCGATGCCGGAAAATTCACCCAAGAACAGTTCGATCGACTGCTGTTCGGGCCGCACGGTGTAGAAGCTGGCAAAGCCCCAAAGCGCCACACCGGCCAGAAGCGCGATGCCAAGGGTCGAGCGTGTCACGCCCGGCCCACCAGAGCCACGACCGCCGCCGCCGGTGCCATTGCCCCGGTCGCCGCCACGGCCGCCCATCAAGACGCGCAGCTGCTCTTGCCCCTTGCGCACCAGATCGTCGATCTCGGGCATCTGGGGGCGGTCACCGCCCTGCCCGCGTGGACCCTGCGGCCCGTCGTTGCGCCCCCCGTTGCCCCGGTCTCCGCCGTTGCCCCGGTTGCCGCCTCCGCCGCCCCCCCAGGGGCCTTGCGAATTTCCTGCCATTGATATGTTCCCCTCTGGGCCGCCCATGCGGCCTATCGTTCCAAAAATTGTACGCTTTCGCGTGATATTCAAGCCGTGCGGGTCGGATTACGCATCGTCACCAGTTCTTCGGACATGGTCGGGTGCACCGCGCAGGTGGCGTCGAACTGCTCTTTCGTGGCGCCCATCTTGACCGCGATGCCGACCATCTGGATCAACTCGCCCGCATTGGGTGCGACGATATGACAGCCCAGCACAACCCGCGTCTCGGCGCAGACGATGAGCTTCATCAGCACCCGGTCCGCCTTGCCCGCAAAGGCGCCCTGCATCGGTTTGAAGGAGGTCGCATAGACCTCGATCGGCCCCGCCTCCCGCGCGGCCTCTTCGCTCAGCCCCACGGTGCCCATCTCGGGCTGCGTGAAGATGGCCGAGGGCACCAGATCGTGATCCACCGGCGTCGGGTTGCCGCCAAAGACGGTTTCGACAAAGGCCATGCCTTCGCGGATCGCCACGGGGGTGAGATTGATGCGGTTGGTCACGTCGCCGATGGCATAGACGGAAGGCACCGCCGTCTGGCTGTATTCATCTACTTCGATCGCACCGCTGCGGCCCAGCTTCACCCCCAGTTCTTCCAGCCCCATGTCATCGCTGTTGGGGCGACGGCCCGTGGCAAAGAGCACTTGGTCGAACATCTTTTCGGTGCCGTTGGTCGGCTTGACTTTCATCGGGCCGCTGCCGTCTTCGTGGCTGGGCGACATTTCCAGAATATTGGTGCCCAGATGCAGGTCGATCCCCTTTTCCTGCATCATCTCGGCCACCATGCCGCGGGCTTCGTCGTCAAAGCCGCGCAGGATCTGCGCGCCGCGGTAGTATTGCGTCACCTCGACACCCAAACCATTGAGGATACAGGCGAATTCACAGGCGATATAGCCGCCGCCGATGATGAGGATCGACTTGGGCAGTTTTTCCAGATGGAACAGATCGTCAGAGACCAGCCCCAATTCCGCATTCTCGATCTCGGGGCGCACGGGGCGGCCACCGCTGGCGATGAGGATGTGTTTCGCGGTCTTCTCGGTGCCGTCGGACAGGGCCACGGTATGGGGGTCTTTGATCCGCGCGCGGGTGTCGAATGTGTCGACGCCGGAGTTCTTCAAAAGCTTGCGATAGACACCTTCGAGGCGGTCCAACTCGGTGTTGAGACGGCCCTTGAAGTCATGCCAGTCGAACGGCCCGGCCTTGAGATCCCAGCCAAAGCATTTCGCCTCATCCACCACATCGGCATAGCCCGAGGCGAAGACCATCAGTTTTTTCGGCACGCAGCCCCGGATCACGCAGGTGCCGCCATAGCGGTCTTCCTCGGCCAGTCCGACCTTGGCGTCATGTTCACCCGCCGCGACACGCGCCGCGCGCACACCGCCCGAGCCGCCACCGATGACAAACAGGTCGTAGTCGAATTCATTCTTGGCCATTGGGCGCCTCTCTCAGTCGTTTTGGGTCTCGCGCGGGATCGCGCGTGTCTCACTCTGGGTGCGTTAATCGCTCAGGTCGGAAAACAGGTTGTCGGTCTCGACGAATTCCAAGCGGTCGGTCGCCACGGTGCCTTCATTTATGTCGCGCACCTCGACCCTGCCATCCCCGTAGCCGATCACAACCGCGTCACAGATATCTATGAACAGACCGTTTTCCACCACGCCGGGCATCTGGTTCAGCACCAGCGCCAATTGCCGTGCGTTGCCGATGCGCCCCAGCCGCAGGTCCAGAATGTAGTTCCCCTCGTCCGTGATGAAAGGCACCTCGCCGTTCATCCGCAGGGTCGAGCTTTGGCCCAGCACATCCATCGAGATCAATGTCTCTTCGACCAGCGCCTGCGTGGTCTGCCAGCCAAAGGGAATCACTTCGATCGGCAGGGGGAATGCGCCCAGATGATGCACCTCCTTGCCGATATCGGCGATCACCACCATCTGGTCGCTGGCCGTCGCCACGATCTTTTCTTGCAGCAGGGCCCCACCGCCGCCCTTGATCAGGTTCAGGTCACCGTCGAATTCATCCGCCCCGTCAATCGTCAGGTCGAGCCATTTCGCCTCATCGAGCGAGATCACCTCGATCCCCACATCCCGCGCCAGTTGCGCCGTGCGCGAGGAGGTCGGCACCCCTTTGATCCGCAGCCCATCGTCGCGTACCATCTCGCCCAGACAGCGCACCAGCCACGCCGCCGTCGACCCGGTGCCAAGCCCCACGCGCATCCCGTCTTCCACGAAGTCGCACGCCCGTTTCGCGGCCACGAATTTGGCCTTGTCGATCGGTGATAGGTCTCCGGACATCGGGTGCTCCCTTGCAGGCGTTTGCCGCGTTATAGGGCGAATTGGCATAGGGTGCGAGGGGCAAGTCGGCGGTTTTTGCCGGTGCCGCAGACCGACAGGACGGGCAGAGCGCACGGCCTGTCGCTTTCGGCGCGCCGCAGGACGGCGGGAAATGGTTGGATCGGGCCCAGGCCGCTTGCAATGCGCCAAAGGTCTGGGCGATACCCGTCTCACCGCGCCCGCCACCCGCAACCATAAAAGGGTCCGCCACCTGATGTTTCTTTCGGTCTTCGACATGTTCAAAGTGGGCATCGGCCCCTCGTCTTCGCATACCATGGGGCCGATGGTGGCGGCCGGGCGCTTCCTTGACCAAATGCGCGCATCGCCCTTTCAATTCGCCGGGCTGCGCGCCTCGCTGCATGGCAGTCTCGCCTTCACGGGCGTGGGCCATGCCACCGACCGCGCCACGATCCTCGGCCTTGCCGGGTTCACGCCCGAGGACTATGACGCCGAAGCCGCCGAGAGGGTGTTGGAAGAGATCAAACAGACCCGCCGCATCAGCGTCGACGGCCTGCCAGAACTGCGCTTTGACCCTGAGCGCGACATGATCTTTGACTATGACACCAAGCTTACAGGCCATGCCAACGGCATGATGCTGATGGCCACCGACGCCCAAGGCGACGTTGCCCTGCGCGAGACCTATTATTCCATCGGCGGCGGCTTCGTGATGACCGAAAAGGAACTGGCCGCGGGCAAGGACACGGATGAGGGCGCGCCGGTGCCCTTCCCCTTCAAGTCCGCCGCGGAAATGCTTGAGATGTCGGCCAAATCCGGCAAAACCATCGCAGACATGAAACGCGCCAATGAAGAGGCCCGCGGCGGGGCCGAGAACCTGCGCACCGGCAGCAAACGGCTGTGGCAGGTCATGCGTGACTGCATCGACCGGGGGCTGACCTCCGAGGGCACCCTGCCCGGCGGGCTCAAGGTGAAACGCCGCGCCAAGGGCATTTACGACGCGCTGATGGCGGAGCGCGGACAGAACCAATCCGCGCCGCATACGATCAACGATTGGATGAGCGTCTATGCCATGGCCGTCAACGAAGAGAACGCCGCTGGCGGGCAGGTCGTGACCGCGCCGACCAACGGGGCCGCAGGCGTGATGCCCGCCACCCTACGCTATTACCTCGACCACGTCCCCGGCGCGTCAGAGGCGCATATCGAAGACTTCCTGCTGACCGCCGCCGCGATTGGCGGGCTGGTGAAATACAACGCCTCGATCTCAGGCGCCGAGGCGGGCTGTCAGGCCGAAGTCGGCAGCGCCGCCGCCATGTCCGCCGCCGGGCTCTGCGCCGTGATGGGCGGCACCCCGCAGCAGATCGAAAACGCCGCCGAAATCGCGCTGGAGCATCACCTCGGCATGACCTGCGACCCGCTCAAAGGGCTGGTGCAGGTGCCTTGTATCGAGCGCAACGGCTTGGGCGCGATCAAGGCGGTTTCGGCGGCCTCTCTAGCGCTACGCGGCGACGGCACGCATCTGGTTCCGCTCGATGCCTGTATTGAAACCATGCGCCAAACGGGCGCGGACATGAGCGAGAAGTACAAGGAAACCTCCCTCGGCGGATTGGCGGTGAATGTGCCGAATTGCTGAAGCTGCGCAAATTTGCACAGCCTCCGTTCGCCGGGGCCAATTGTTGAGGTGACCGCCACCGCCTATCTTCTAAGCAACCGCAAAGGAGAGCATCATGTCCCTCAGACCCACATTGGAAACCCGCCGCGCCACGCCCACGATGGAAGGCGCCGGGGTGAAACTGCACCGCGCTTTCGGCTTCCACGACCCGTCGGAGCTTGACCCCTTTCTGCTGTTCGACGACTTTCGCAACGAGCATCCGCGCGACTTCGAAAAGGGCTTCCCTTGGCACCCGCACCGCGGGATCGAGACGATCACCTATGTGCTCGAAGGCACCGTGGCCCATGCGGATTCGCTCGGCAATACCGGCGATCTCAACGCGGGCGACGTGCAATGGATGACCGCCGGGTCGGGCATCCTGCACCAAGAAATGCCGCGCGGGAACGACAAGGGGCAGATGCACGGCTTCCAGCTTTGGGGCAACCTGCCCTCGGCCCAGAAGATGACCGCACCGCGTTATCAGGATATGAAATCCGCCGATATCCCGGTGGTGACCGATGACGACGGCACGAGGGTCAAGATCATCACCGGCGAGTTCTGGGGCAAACGCGGCCCCGTCGACGGCATCGCCGCCGATCCGCAGTATCTGGATGTCTTCGTGCCTGCGGGCGTGAAAAAGACCTTTCGCATCGACACCTACCGCCGGGCCTTTGCCTATGTCTTCCAAGGCGCGGGCGCTTTCGCAGATGCCTCCGCCCCTTCGGGCGTGCTGCTTGAGAAAGAGGTCGCCGGCGAAGAGGTCAACATCCGCGACATGTCGGGCGACCGGACGCTGATCCGCTTTGGCACCGGCGATGAGGTGACGGTGCAGGCCGGTGAGGAAGGCGTGCGTTTCCTGCTGATCTCGGGCGCGCCGATTGAAGAGCCGGTGGCGTGGCACGGGCCGATCGTGATGAACACCCGCGCCGAGATACAACAGGCGATGCGGGATCTGAACAACGGGACTTTCATCCGCCCCGCGCATTGACCCAAAGGGCCGTGGCCGCTCAGGCGGTCACGGCTTTGCGCACCATATCCCAATATTGTGCTACGACCTCGTCCAGCGACAGCCGTCCGCCCGCGCGATACCAAGTATTCACCCCCGTCAGCATCGCGATGATCGCCAGCGTCACGATCTTGGTATCGGCGACGGCGAAATCGCCACTGGCCACCCCGGCGCGCAGGATCGCTTCAAGGCGATCTTCGTAGTCGCGCCGCAGGCGCTCGATCACGGCGAAATTCTCCTCCGTGAGGTTGCGCAGCTCCATATAGGCGATGAAAACCTCATCGGGCCGATCCGCGTGAAACCGGATGTGGAAGGCCACGAAATCCTGCAACTGCTGCATGGCGGAGCGGCTGGGGTCATGGGGTGTTTCGGCCAGCAGGTCGGTCATATGCGCCTGCATCAGGTCGAACAACAGACTCTGCTTGTCGGGCGTGTAGTTATAAAGCGCCCCGGCCTGCACACCGACTTCGGCGGCGATGGCGCGCATGGACACGGCGGCATAGCCGCCCCGTGCGAAAAGCCGCAGCGCGGCTGCGCGGACACGCGGGCCGGTGATATCGGAGTGGGAGCCTGTGGTTCTTGCCATGGCGGCAATTTAATGAACGAGCGTTCAAAAGCAAACCCCGCTTGCGCGAAGATCACGGCTGGGGCAGAACGAGGCATGACCCAAGCGCGCCTCCCCCGCCCCCTTTCAACCATCGCCCTGTTTCTGGGCGTCTCGCTGCTGGCGGGCTGCACGCAGTTTCCCGCGCTCGACCGCACCATCACGCCTGAACTGGAGGCCGCCCCCTACCCCGATCTGGTCCCGATCGACCCGCTTTTGGCCAAGGCCACCGCCGGGCGGATTGACCCGGCGCGGACCGAGGCGGCGCTCACGGGGCGCGCGGCCAATCTCGAAGCCCGCGCGGCGCGGCTGAGCCGCACGAGCACCCAATCCGCCACTGCCGCACGGGTGGCGCGGCTCAGAGCGCGTGCCGACAAGCTACGGCGCGCACGCCAAGCCGCTGAGGACAGCGAAAGCGCTGAATAAACGGGCATCCCCGTGATGCGTATGCGCGTTGCACGCAGGCGCCGAACCCGCTACATCGCGGCTATGCCCGGCCCCGCCTGCCGGGCCTTTCGGATCAGACCAGAAGGACCACCGCCATGTCTAAGCCGCTTCGCCTCGGGATTGCCGGATTGGGAACCGTGGGCGTGGGTGTGCTGCGCATTCTGCGCCAGCAGGCCGCCCTGTTAGAGGCCCGCACCGGCTGCGCGATGACGGTTTCGGCGGTTTCTGCCCGCACCCGGAACAAGGATCGCGGGCTGTCGCTGTCTTCCTATGATTGGGAGGATGACCCCGTCAAATTGGCGACCCGCGACGACGTGGACGTTTTCGTGGAACTCATGGGCGGCGCGGATGGCCCCGCCAAGGCCGCGACCGAAGCCGCGCTGGCGGCGGGCAAACATGTGGTCACCGCAAACAAGGCGATGCTGGCAATGCACGGCCAAGCGCTGGCCGAACAGGCCGAGGGCGCGGGCGTGGCGCTGCGCTATGAGGCCGCCGTGGCGGGCGGCATCCCGGTCATCAAGACGCTGATGGAGGGGCTGGCCGGGAATGAGATCACCCGGATCATGGGGGTGATGAACGGCTCGTGCAATTACATCCTCACGCGGATGGAGGATTCGGGCAAAACCTATCAAGAGATTTTCGCCGAGGCCGATGGGCTGGGCTATCTCGAAGCCGACCCGCAATTGGATGTGGGCGGCATCGACGCGGCGCATAAGCTGGCGATCCTGTCCTCTATCGCCTTCGGCACCAAGATCGACTTTGACGGCATCCAACTTGAGGGGATCGAGCGGGTCGCCATCGAAGACATCCGCGCCGCCGCCGATATGGGCTATAAGATCAAATTGCTGGGCGTGACCCAGAAAACCGGGCGCGGGCTGGAACAGCGGATGATGCCCTGCCTTGTGCCGCAAACCTCGCCCTTGGGGCAGCTTGATGGCGGCACCAATATGGTGGTGATCGAAGGCGATGCCGTGGGCCAGATCGTGCTGCGCGGTGCAGGCGCGGGCGAAGGGCCGACGGCCAGCGCCGTGATGGCCGATGTCTGCGACATCGCGCGCGGGTTGCGCGGGCCGGTCTTTGGCCAGCCTGCCGAAACGCTTGAGCAAACCACCCCCGCCAGCAGCCAGCGCCCTGCCCCCTACTACCTGCGCATGGCGCTGGTCGACAAACCCGGTGCATTGGCGAAGATCGCCACAGTGCTAGGCGAAGCGGGTGTGAGCATCTACCGGATGCGCCAGTATGAACATGCCGATGTCTCGGCCCCCGTGCTGATCGTGACCCACAAGACCAGCCGCGACGCGCTGCTGGAAGCGCTGGCGAATATGGACAAAACCGGCGTGCTGGCCGGTGAACCGGTGGCGCTGCGCATCGAAGAGGTCTGAGGCAGAGGGCCATCGCCCGCCCCCGGGTGGGCGATCCAACTGCGGTACCTGCCACTTTATGGCTCAGCCATGGTGTGCGCCCGAGGGATCGCACCCAGCTCCACAAAATCGCCTATCCGGTCGCGCCAAAGGTGCGCCGTGAATGACGGCACGCCTTCGGCGTGACCGGGCGGGCTGGCGATGGCCCGGCGGCTGCGGCTTGATCCCGGGCCGGGGTGGCAGTTTCGGCCGAAGTGGCAGCCGCTCCCCCAACCCAAAACTTGCCCCGAGGCCCGCGCGAGGGTACAGGACAGAAAACACATTGCACCCAAGGACACTCCATGACCGCTTCCGCCGAATTCCAAGACCGTATGCTCTCTCTGGGCCTCGCCCGCGTATCCGAAGCCGCCGCGCTGGCCTCGGCCAAGCTTATCGGCAAGGGTGACGAGAAAGCCGCCGACCAAGCCGCCGTGAACGCCATGCGCGAGCAGCTCAACATGCTCGATATCGCGGGCGTCGTGGTCATCGGCGAAGGTGAGCGGGACGAGGCCCCGATGCTCTATATCGGCGAAGAGGTCGGCACCGGCAACGGCCCCGGCGTGGACATCGCGCTCGACCCGCTGGAAGGCACCACACTGACCGCCAAGGACATGCCCAACGCGCTGACCGTGATCGCCATGGGCCCGCGCGGCTCCATGCTGCACGCGCCGGACACCTATATGGACAAGCTGGCGATCGGCCCGGGCTTCGAGACCGATGTCGTCACCCTCGACATGAGCCCCGGTGAACGTGTCGAAGCGCTGGCCCGCGCCAAGGGCTGCGCGGCGTCCGACATCACCGTTTGCATCCTCGAACGCCCCCGCCACGCCGATATGATCGCCGAGGTCCGCGCCACCGGTGCGGCCATCCGTCTGATCACCGATGGGGACGTGGCGGGCGTGATGCATTGCGCCGACCCCGAAACCGGCATCGACATGTATATGGGCCAAGGCGGCGCGCCCGAGGGCGTCTTGGCCGCCGCGGCGCTGAAATGCATGGGCGGGCAGATGTATGGCCGCCTGCTGTTCCGCAACGAAGACGAAAAGGGCCGCGCCGCCAAGGCCGGGATCACCGAGTTCGACCGCATCTATTCGCGCGACGAAATGGTCACCCAAGACGTGATCTTTGCCGCGACAGGCGTCACCGGCGGCAACATCCTGCCGGGCGTGAAACGCGAGCCGGGCTGGCTGACCACCGAGACGCTGATCATGCGCTCGCGCACCGGCTCGGTCCGTCGCATCAACTACCGCACCCCGGCGGAGTGAGGGCCAGACTGGCCCTCCCCACCCTCTTCCATAACGGCCAAATGAGGTCCGCATGAGCTTTCTCGGTGTCGAAACATCTTTGACCGGGCGGCGCTGGATCGGTCCTGACGTGGAACTGACCCGCGCGGCGGAACTGCTGGTGCAGCGCGCGGGCCTGCCCGACCCGGTGTGCCAAGTGCTGGCGCGCCGCGGCGTGGTCGATACCCAAGCGGCGGGCTTTCTGGCCCCCGCCCTGCGCGACCTGCTGCCCGATCCCCGCGCCATGCGCGATATGGAGGCGGCAGCAACGCGGTTTCTCTCGGCCCTGCAAAACCGCGAGCGCATTGCGATTTTCGCGGACTATGACGTGGACGGCGGCTCTTCCGCCGCGCTGCTGCTGGTCTGGCTACGCGACATGGGCCACCGTGCAACCCTCTATATCCCCGACCGTATCGACGAGGGCTATGGCCCGAATGACGAGGCGATGTCCGCCCTCGCCGCCGAGCATGACCTGATCGTCTGCGTCGACTGCGGCACGCTGTCCCATGGCCCCATCGCCGCCGCCAAGGGCGCGGATGTCATCGTGCTTGACCACCACTTGGGCGGCGAAAAGCTGCCCGATGCACTGGCCGTGGTGAACCCCAACAGACAGGACGAAGACGGCACGCTGGCGCATCTCTGCGCCGCTGCGGTCGTATTCTTGATGCTCGTCGAAGTGGGGCGGCAACTGCGCGAAGCGGGGCGCAAGGGGCCGGACCTGATGGCGATGCTCGATCTGGTGGCGCTGGCCACCGTCGCCGATGTGGCCCCGCTCACCGGCGTCAACCGCGCCTTCGTGCGTCAGGGGCTCAAGGTCATGGCCCGGCGCGCCCGGCCCGGTCTTGCCGCCCTGTCGGATGTGGCGCGGATGGACACCGCCCCCACGGCCTATCACCTTGGCTTTCTGCTCGGCCCCCGCATCAACGCGGGCGGGCGCATCGGGCAGGCCGACCTTGGCGCGCGGCTTTTGGCCACTGCCGATCCGCATGAGGCCGCGGCCCTCGCCGAACGGCTCGACCAGCTCAACACCGACCGCCGCGAGGTTGAGGCCGCCGTGCGCGCCAGCGCCATGGCACAGGCCGAAGAACGCGGCTTTGACGGACCGCTGGCATGGGCCGCTGGCCCCGGCTGGCACCCCGGCGTGGTGGGCATCGTCGCCTCACGCCTGAAAGAAGCCGCCAACCGCCCCTCTATCGTCATCGGCATCGAAGACGGCATCGGCAAGGGCTCGGGCCGCTCGATCAGCGGCATCGACCTCGGCGCGCCGATCCAACGCCTTGCCGCCGAAGGGCTGCTGATCAAGGGCGGCGGGCACAAGATGGCAGCAGGGCTGACCGTGGCGGAAGACAAAATCGAAGCGGCGATGGCGCGCTTGGGCGAATTGCTCACCAAACAGGGCGCGCATTTGGCCGGACCTGCTGACCTCAACCTCTGCGGTATGATGATGCCCGGCGCGGCCACCGTGGAACTGGCCGAAATGGTCGACCAAGCCGGCCCCTTCGGCGCCGGCGCCCCTGCCCCGCGCTATGCCTTTGCGGACATGCAAATCCGCTTTGCCAAACGGGTGGGCGAGAACCACCTGAAAGTGAGCTTTGGCGACGGGCTGGGCGCGAACCTCGAAGCGATTTCCTTTGGCGCCTATGATGGCCCTCTCGGGCCCGCGCTGGAAAACCACGGCGGCGCGCGTTTCCACCTCGCAGGCCGTCTCGACATTAACAATTTCCGCGGTCGGCGGACCGTTCAACTGCGTTTGGAAGACGCCGCACGGGCCTGAAAACTTTTTCTGAAGAAACTTCATTTTTCCGCTTGCAGCCCCCCGCAGTATTACTTAAACGTCCGCTCACAGACAGAGCAGCACACACCAAACGCTGCACTGACCTGACAAAGAGTGGCCCGTTCGTCTATCGGTTAGGACGCCAGGTTTTCAACCTGGAAAGAGGGGTTCGATTCCCCTACGGGCTGCCACTTTATCCCCCTCCAAAAGCAGAGATTAACCCCAGAGGCTTCGAAGAATCCCCTCGGAATCGCGGCGTCGGTCTGGGGCTTTTTAGGTACGCCAATCCGCTGTCCGCGCCCAACTGTCGCCCATTTATCGCGCTGACATTATTGTGAGAATTGCGCGTTGGGCGGCGGTTTGCGCCTCGGTTTTCGCCTCGTCCAAACGCGCATAGGCTGGCGGAAATCTTGCTGCTGAAGGATATGATGCACCCGCTCCCTGAAGTCCGGGAATCCATAAATATTATCAATATCAATTACTTAACAACCTAGTTCCGCCGCAAATGCGTTCTACAGCATCGCAGGCCGCATGCTCCTCCCCGCCCCATGAACCTCCCACAACGCCCCCAAATCGCTGGAAATTCCCCACCAACCCGCCACCTCGCGAAACAATCTGTTTCCCAGAAAAAGGATCGAATAAGGCGAAAAGGTGGTAACAAATCATACATATCCTACCTGAACGTATAGGCCGGATAGGCTGTTGAGTTGGAACGGTGTGAAAGCGCCGTGGACCGGATCGGTCCGAATGAATGCGATGGAACCCCGGGGGGTTTGGAATGAAGTACTTTGACGCACACAGCCATGCCTATGGCTCGATGGAAGTGATCGCCGGTCCGGTGCTGGGCCGCGCGCAGCCTGCCATGGCGGGGGCTGCCGTTTTGCCCACGCCGCGCGCGCTGGCGGCCCTTCGTCTGCGTCCGACCGGCCTTTATGGCCGCTACGCGAAACCGCTGCTCGACCGGCTGCTGATCCTCGCGTCCCTGCCCATCGCTCTGCCGATCATCGCGCTTTGCGCGCTGGCGTTGTGGATCGAAAGCGGTCAGCCCTTTTATACGCAAAAGCGCCTTGGCCGGGGGGGCAAAGGCTTCTCCATCCTGAAGCTGCGCACCATGGTGCGCGATGCCGACGCGGTCCTGGAAGGCTACCTCGCCGCGAACCCGGCGATGCGCGCCGAATGGGATGAGATGCAAAAGCTGAAAGACGATCCGCGCATCACGCGGGTGGGCGCTTTCCTGCGGGCAACCTCGCTGGATGAGCTGCCGCAACTTTGGAACGTGCTGAAAGGCGACATGAGCCTGATCGGCCCGCGCCCCATGATGCCCGACCAGCTTGAAATGTACGGCGATGCGAAAGCCTATTTCGCGCTGCGCCCCGGCATCACCGGTTTGTGGCAGGTCTCGGCGCGCAACAACAGCCGTTTCACCTACCGCAATGAGGTCGACGCCGCCTATCGCCGCAACCTGTCGCTGCCGATGGATCTGACCATTCTGCTGAAAACCGTTGGCGTCGTCTTGCGCCGGACCGGGTGCTGAGCGATGCTCGCCGCGCCCGGCAATAGTGAGAAATTCAGCGCCTTATGTTCAAGAAATCGAAAGGGAAGACGATGAGAGACCTCTACGCATCCGATGCCCTCGGCGCGGACAACAGCGATGTGACGGCGCAATTCGGCGGCCCGGGGATGCGCCACAGCATCCGCCCGCGCCGCACCGTGATCGACCATGAGGATGAGTTCGACGGCGATTTCACCGAAGGCGATTTGACTTTCGAAGACAGCCTGCCCGCCGCCCCTGCCGTGTCCCGCTACATCGGGGACGCGCGCGCACCGCGCTGGCAAGACCTGCCCATCGCCACCCCCGGCCCCGGCGGCGACATGCCGCTGGTCGATGATCACCGCAACAGCGCCGCCGCGCGGGCCTTTGACCTGCTGCGCACGCGCCTGCGTCAAACCACGTTAGAGCATCGCGGGGTCAATATCGCCGTCACCGCCCCCACCTCGGGCTGCGGCAATAGCTTTTCGGCGACCAATCTGGCGCTGAGCCTTTCGCGGGTGCCGGGTTCGCGCACCGTGTTGATGGATATGAACATGCGCAGCCCCGGTCTCGCCCGCGCCTTTGACATGCAGGCCCCCGGCGCGATGAGCGATCTGCTCAGTGGCCGTGCCGACCTCGGCAAGGGGATGTTGCGGGTGAGCGATACGCTCGCCCTCGGCCTGAACGACCGGGCCGAAGTGAACGCCGCCGAAATCTTGCAAGACAGCGCCACGGCGGAAACCCTGCTGCGTCTGCGCGCCTCGCTCCAGCCTGAAATCGTCCTCTACGACATGCCGCCGATGCTGGAGCATGACGATCTCTCGGCCTTCTTGCCGCAATTGGACGGTGTTTTGCTGATCTCAGACGGCAGCCAAACCATGGCGCGTCACCTGCGCGAATGCGAACGGATGCTCGAAGGTCGGGTGCCGCTTCTGGGCATCGTGTTGAACCGGGCGCGGGCCTCCAGCCTGCCGAAATATGCCTGACACCCCCTGTCGCCGTCCTTGCTTGCGCCCTATTATCGCCCAAGTCATCTGATCTAGGCAGGGAAACTCCGCCGGGCAACGGTCGGGGGCTTTGAGCAGGTTGGAAAGAGGCACATGGGACCGATCTATACATTCGATGACATCATCGACATGATCCGCCGCCGCGCGGGTGTGATCATTTTGATCACGCTTATGGGCTGCATCGCCTCGGTCTATTGGGCGCTTTCGACGCCGCATGTCTACCAATCTTCCGAAGTTATCCAGATCGAGCAGCCAAAAATCGCCAATGATCTGGCCCCCTCCACGGTCGAAGGCTCTTCGGCGCGCCGTTTGCAATTGATCGAACAGCAGTTGATGGCGCGCGGCACCTTGGTCGATATCATTCAACGTTTTGATCTTTATGGCGATCTGACCGCATTGCGCATATCGGAAAAGGTCGATCTGCTGCGCCGTTCGGTCACCATTACCGGCGTGGCCGCCCCGCGCGAGGGCTTTGCCGATGACGGCACCATCTCGGTCATGACCTTCACCGCCGAGATGGACAACCCCGCCGATGCGCAGGCCGTGGCCCGCGAATTCGCCGACCGCACGCGCCAGATGTCCGCCGCCCGACGTCAAAGCCAGACGCAAGAAACCTTGGAGTTTTTCCAGCGCCAAGAGCAGAACCTGATCCGCGACATATCGGAGCTTGAGGCCGAACTGGCGGGTTATCGCACCGAAAACGATCTGTCGCTTGAAGGCAGTCTTGAGTTTCGCCGCGGCGAGATCAGCAGCCTCAACGACGCCATTCTTGAACTCGACCGTGAAATCATCGCCACGCGGCTGGCGCGCGACCGGGTCAACCCCGATGCCCGCGCCGCCACCATCGCCCGCGAACAGGCCGAGCTGGATGCCACGCTCGAAAGCCTGACCACGCAGCGCGACCTGCTGCAAGAGCAGCGCGAAACCCTGACCGCCAGCCTGCAAACCTCGCCCGAGGTTGAGCGGGAGCTGGCCCGGTTCGACCGCCGCCTGACCCAGTTGCAAGATCAGTTGGAGGTGATCACCGCCCGCCGGAACGAGGCGGAGGTGGGCTTTTCGCTCGAATCCGATCAAAGGGGCGAGAAGCTGATCACGTTGGAGCAGGCCGAATTGCCCGATTACCCCGTATCGCTCAGCCGCAAGAAACGCGCGGCGGTGGGCGGGATGGCCAGCGTGGCGCTGGCGCTGATCGTGGCCTTCCTGCTGGAACTGCGCCGCCCGGTGATCCGCTCGGCCCGGCAGATGACACGCGAGACGGGGTTGATCCCTGTCGTCTCGATCCCCGATCTTAGCCCGCGCGAAAAGCGCCGCACCTTGGGCAAAGTCTGGCAGGAGCGTTTGAAGGCTGGCAAAGAAGGCCGCGCCGCGCGGATGGCCCGCAAGCAAAAGAGCTGAACCCCTTAGACCGTGGCGCTCAGCCCCAACACCCGGTCCCAATGCAACCAAAGCGCCAGCGCGCCGAGCGCCAGCCCCGAGAGGGTAAAGAACAGATCATGCCGCGCGTCCCAGACGCCATGCGCCCGTGCGAGCCAGATCAAGACCAGATGCGACAGCACCATCGCGGCCCCCAAGCCTATGAGCGCCCCCGGCAAACCGGCAGTGATCACCCCCAGCAGCAGCAGCCCCACCTGCAGGCTGGCCCTTGAGGCCGAAGAGATGAAGAACCGCCGCGAATCCCCCGCGGCAAGGGCCGCCTGATCATAGGTCATCCCGATCACCTGCGGCATCAGCGCCAGCGCCAGCATCACCAGAATCGCGCCGCTTTGCAGGTAGCGCGGGTCATAGAGGACCGAGACCAGCCACGGCCCCGCCAGCGCCATCACCACCAAGAGCGCCAGCAGCCCGCCGCTCAGCCCATAGCGCATCCGCTTGAGCTTGGGATGGTCGCCGCCCCCCGCCTCTCGGTAGATCGGGATCATCACCCGCCCGGTGACATTCTGCCCCAGCAGCAACGGAAAGCTGGCCAGAAAATAACCGATATTGTAGATGCCCAACCCTTCGAGCGAGAGGAACTTGCCCAAGATCGCCTTGTCTCCCTGACTGGCAAAGAACCAGAACATGGTCGACAGGAAGATCCATTTGCCGAAATGCACCAATTCGCGCACCGCCGGACGCTCCCAGCGAAAGCGGTTGCCCGGCCCCGGCAGGAAGGCATGGGTCAGCGCCAGCTTCGCCAAGGCGCTTACCACGCCGCCGACCACCAGCGCCGCCACCGATTGATAGAGCGCCGCGCCCAGGATCATCACCACAATGCCGATCACCTGCGATGTCAGGTCCAGCAGCGTGAGCCGCCCCATTTGCAGATGCCGATGCGCCGTTTCGATCCGCGTTGGGTTGAACCCGGCGACAATCAGGCTCAGCGCCGCGATGGGGAGATAGGTCAGCAGCAAAGGCTCATCGTAAAATGCCGCCACCGGCCATGCCAGCGCCGTGGCGGCAAGCCACAGACCGCCCCCCCGGATTGCTTGGATTGTCCAAGCGGTATCGAGAAAATCCCGATCATCGCCGCGTTTGCTCTGCGCGATGGAAGGCGCGATGCCCACGTCCGAGAACAGCGTCAGCCCGACGATTACCACCTGTATCAGCGCCATCAGGCCAAAGGCTTCGGGAAAGAGCAGCCGCGTCAGGATCAGGTTCGACGCCAACCGGATCGCCTGCGACCCGCCATAGCCCAAGACGATCCAAGAGGTCGAGCGCAGCGCCCGTGCCATCAGGCGATTGCCCGTTACCGCTTGGGAAAGCTTGGAAAACACCCGTTGCTGCGCCTCTGCCAGTTCTTTGCGAAAGCCTAAAGCCTTGCCCGCCCTTGTGCCAGTGGCAAGCGGGCGGGTAACAAGGTTTATCAGCCCCAAGCCAAGGCCGCACCGCCCGTGAAGATCGCCTATATCCTCAACACCTATCCGCAGCCCTCGCATTCCTTCATCCGGCGCGAGATCGCGGCGCTAGAGGCGGCGGGCCATGAGGTGGACCGTTTCGCCATGCGCGGCCCCGATGTGCCCTTGGTCGATCCGCAGGACAGGGCCGAGGCGGCAGCGACCCACTATGTGCTGGCCGCCGGTGGCAGCGCCCTCGCCCGTGCCAGCCTGCGCATGATGCTGCGCGCGCCCCGGCGGTTCGGCCAAGCGCTGCGCGATGTCTGGCAAGCCGCCCGACGGGCCGAGACGGGGCTGGCCCGCCATCTGATCTATCTCGCCGAAGCCTGTTATCTGCGCACCCGGCTTGAGGGCAGTGACACCCAGCATCTGCACGCCCATTTCGGCACCAACGCCGCGATGGTGGCGATGCTTTGCCATAGGCTGGGCGGCCCGCGCTATAGTTTCACCACTCACGGGCCCGAGGAATTTGACAGCCCGCGCGCCCTTTCGCTCGGTGCGAAAACCCACCACGCGGCCTTCGCCGTGGCGATCAGCCAGTTCGGGCGCAGCCAGCTGTGCCGTTGGGCGGACCCGGCGGATTGGCCGCGCATCAAGGTCGTGCACTGCGGCATCGAGCCCGCCAAATTCCCGGCCCCCGCCCCCCTGTCCGATGGCCCGCGCCGCCTCGTCTCTATCGGACGGTTTGTAGAGCAAAAAGGCCAGCTTGCCCTGATCGACGCCATGGCCCGGCTCCGCGAGAGCCACCCCGATCTGCATCTGACCCTGATCGGCGACGGCCCCCTGCGCGGCCCGATCGAGGCCAAGATCGCCCGCCACGGCCTGCAAGAACGCGTCACCCTGACCGGCTGGGTCGATGAGGCCCGCGTGACGGCGGAACTTGGCACCGCCCATGCGCTTGTGATGCCCAGTTTCGCCGAAGGTCTGCCCATGGTGGTGATGGAGGCGATGGCCGCCGCCCGCCCCGTGATCGCCACCTATATCGCAGGCACGCCGGAATTGGTGCAGCCGGGCGAGACCGGATGGCTGGTGCCCGCAGGCGACGTGGCGGCCTTGGCCAAAGCGATGGCCGCCCTGCATGACGCCCCCCTCCCCGCGCTAGAGGAAATGGGCACGAAGGCCCGCAGCCGGGTCTTTGCACGCCATGATGTCGCCCGAGAGGCCGCGAAACTCGCCCAGCACATGCAAGAGGCCGCCCGCTAGCGCCCCCGCACCCAACGGTTCGCACTGCGCAGGACCGGCGCATGGATCGTCAGCCGCACGGCCACAAAGACCAGCGCGCCCAAGGGATCGGCCAGCGCGCGCTGCCAAAAGGGGCGCAGTCGGTCATGGGGATCGTCGTTGCGCATCAATTCAGGGAACAGCCGCGCCACTTCGGCCACGCCTGCATCCTGTCGCCGTCGCACCCGCACCAGTGGCGCGAAACCTTCGATCATCGGCCAGTCATAGCGGGCGGGCACGGCGATGCGCTCTTCGGGGCGAAAGTTCAGCCGCGCGAAAGTGTCGTCCGAGATGATATCGGGCCACGCCCCCCACCGCGCCCGCCCGGCGCGGTTCACCGCAAAGACGCCAAAGCCCGGCACGCCATGGGTCATGAAACCGGTCGTCCGCCAAAACCGCGTGTAATGGCGCGTCACCCAATCGCCCGAGGTCGTCACCCGTGGCACCCCGCTGCCATAGCGCGGCGCCTCCCCCGCCAGCGCCTTTTCCAGTTGGCTCAGCAAGGGCGGTGAAACCAGCACATCGGCGTCGAGATAGACCAGCACCGCCCCCCGCGCCGCCGCCTCGCCCGCGTTCCATGCACCAAGCTTGCCGCCTTGAGCCAGTTCCAACACCCGCAACCCCCAGCCCCGCGCCTCGAACGACGGGATCGCCGCGCGGGCGCATTCGGCGGTATCGTCCGAGCAGCCATTGGCCACGACAATCACCTCCACCGGCCCCGCCAGCGGTGCGGAGGCGCAGAGCGCATCGAGGCAGGCGGGCAGCCAGTCGGCCTCATCATGGGCGGGGATTAACACGCTCACCCCGTGGAACGCGCCGCTGGTCATTTCCATGCGGCCAAAGCGTCCCACCGCGGATTGTCATCCGCCAGATAGCGCAGCGCCCCCCAAGAGCCCCATTTCGTCGGCGCATAGACATCGGCGTAATGGGTGAAAAGCTGCCCACCCACGGCCAGCCAGCCCGCCATCAGATCGGCATAGAGCGCGCCCATCTCGGGGGTGTAGTTCAGATGGTGGAAGAAGGCGGTCAGCGCTTCGTCATTCACCTGCGCGCCGAGGCCAACCACATGGCTGCCGCCTTCGTACATCACCAGATCGAGGTCGTGCGCCCGGGCCACGGCAGCGTGATGGGGCCAAACGCGGCCAATGAGATCGGCCAGCGTGTCAGTTTTCAGCCCACTGCGGAGCGCCTCCGCCGCGCGGGCCGTGGCCGCGTCAAAGCGGTGAGCCGCGATATAATCAGCCAAAGCCGCGCCGCTCAGCCCCTGTGCCTCCCCTTCGGCGCGGGCCTTGGCAAGGCTATCGGCCAGCCAGCCGCTGACCAATCCGGCATTCTTCTCCAACCCCAGCACGCCGCCGAAATACCCGGTGATCGCATAGGCATCGAAGGCGGTGGCGGGGGCGCTGTTGCCTGCCTGCTCAGCCACGTAGAGCGGCGCTTCCAAGGCTTCGCGCTCAAGCCCCAGCCACCCGGTTTGGCTCGCGATCACATTGCGCAGCCGCGCCTTGGCCTCTCCGCCAAAGACATCCGTCCAGATGCGCGCCACGTCGGCGGCCCGCATACCGTAGAACTGCATTCCCTTCTCGGCCTCATCCCAGCGGGCCTGCGCCATCTCATCGGCCCATTGGGTCTGGGCGAATTGCCAGTTCCACACCTCGTTCGAGAATTCCACATAGGCTTTGCGCTCGCCCGCCAATGCCTCCTCGACATAGGTTGCAAAGGCGGTCACATAGCCATCATCCGCCAGATGCGGCATGTTGAACCACGGGTCGATCCCCAGTTCATTGGCCAACGCGACCATCACCTCCACCGGGACACCGCGCAGGGCATAGGTCACGTCCTCGGGCCGCGGGCGGTCCTCCCAGGTGGCGATGGGGCTGTCGTTGGTGGCCATCCAATCCATGAAGCGCAGCACCTTCATCCCCGTCAAATGCCGCGTCCAATCGGGGTTGAACCGCGCCCCGGCATCGTAATCGCCAACGCGGTCTTCGCGGACCACGGTGATCTCGCGCGGCGGGTTGTTCCGGTGCATACGCTGGATGCGAATGTCGACACTGCCCGGCCCCGGCGCATAGTCGAACCGCACCTCGTTGCTGCCATAGCGCACATTCTCGGCGCAGCCCGTGACCTCGATCACGCCCTGCCCTTTGAAACGTAGCAGATAGCGGCCCTTGAGCGTCGTTGCCCGCGCCGGCATGTCGGTCAGGATCAGCGTGCCGATGCTGCCAAGTTCACGCGGCATCTTCACCGGCCAGCCCTCGGCGTCGAGATAGCCGCCTTCGACCAGCTGCGCATATTCCATACCGCCAAAGCGCCCGGCCACATGCCCAAGCCACGGGCGGGCGGTTTTCATCAGGTCGAGGAATGGAGCCTGCACGCTCCAATCCGCAATTGCGGCGAGGCCGATGCCCATGTCACGGGTGCCGGCGACGGCCTCTTCCGGGGTCGTAATTTCAAAAGGGGCTGACGGATCGAGAGGTTTTGCCGCCTCGGGCGCATCGCTGGCCGGGCTGGGCGCGGGCGGGCCGGTCGGGGCAATCGGCGCGGTCTGGGCGTTGTCCTTGGCCACGGGCCGCGTCGCGGGGGGCACCGGCATCACGGCACCGCCCTGATAGTCGCGCACCGCCTCCCAGGCCACCCGCTGCAGGGCGCGGGCAAGATCGGGCTCCGGCGTGTCGAACGCCTTGCCCCAGCGGTCATTGAAATCCGTCGGCAGACCCAGCGGGTCTGTGCCCGTGAGCGTGGCATATTGCACCATGGCCACGAAGTAATGGCCGAGGTCGTTCAGGTGAATGTCATCGGCAAAGAGCGCGTCGATCCCGGTCAGCCCGGGGAGGTTATCAGAGGCGATTTCATCATAGAGCCGGGCCATCGCCTGCCCGGCTGGGATCACCTCGATCGAGGCTTTCTCCGAACTGCGCCCGGCGCGCACCGCCGATACGATCCCCTCCCAGGCGGGCAGATCGCTGTCCAACCTTTCGCGCCACGGGATATGGGCGTGATCGTCATAGGCCACCGCCTCCCCGCTGCCGCTTTTCAGCGAATGCCAAGTCTCTTGCAGATAGACTTTCACTTCCGGATTGGCCGCTGCAGCAAGTCCAAAGAAGGCCTGCGCATAGACTTCGGTGTCCGACCAGCGGGTATGATTGGCCAGCGGGATCGCCTCGGTCAGGATGAGATGGGTGACGTCCCCCTCGGGCAGCAGCGCGCGGGCATCGACACCCTCGGCCCGGTCCGATTCATCCCAATTGTAGCGCAGAGGCGCGCCGTTGATGATCTGCGCGCGCACCTCGCCTTGGCCCACCCCGGCGCGCAGCGCCTCTTGCAGCATATCCGGCCCATCGGCCCCGAAAAGACTGTGCCCCACCATCAGGACCGAGAACAGCCCGCCCAGACCGCTCATGCCGCGACCCCGCTGTCGGGATGGGCGCGAACCACGTCCCAGACCATCCGCTGCATCAGCCGCGCGGCCTCCGCGCTTGGGGCCTGCGCCGGGGTGCCGTCGGCGCGCAGCAATTCGTGCGGTAGCCCTGCCGGGTCGCGGTGATAGAGGGTCGCGTAATGGGTCAGCGCCACGAGGTAAGCCCCCTGATCGTTGAAGTGGATCGTATCGGGGCGGCCATTCTCATCGCGCGAAAAGAGGTCATGCAGGCTGATGATACCGCCCACCCCGCCAGCGGCGTCGACCGCACGGACAAAGGCCGCCATGACCTGCCCCGCGGGGATCAGATGAATGGGCACCTCCGTTTGCTGCAAGGCGGGGTAGATCACCTGCCGCCGCCAGTATTTTTCCAAGTCCCGGTCGATGCGGTTCAGCCAGCCGTGACCGTCATCCGTATGGTGCCAAGTCTCATAGAGGTAGACGCGGGTGTCGGGCCGGGCTGCATGGGCCAGCCGCGCCCAATGGGCAAGGAAATCCGGGCTGTCGTGATAGCGGATGGCATCGGCAATCTCGACCATTTCGGTCAGCACCACCGCCTCGTAATCGCCCGAGCCGATGGCCGCCCGGGCGGGCCGGTGCTGCGCGTGATCGTTGGACCGCTCGAACCCGTTCACAGGCACATCCGGCGCCCAATGGTCGCGCAGTGAACTGCCCCAGCCGGTCTGGCTGTGATAGCCATGCCCCGCCCCCGCCAACTGCGCCAGCATCGCGGGCATGTCCCGACCCACCAGCGAATGCCCCAGATGATAGACCTGCATCGGACCCGAAGGCGCGCTCAGTGGCGTGGCATAGAGTTCCTCCGCCCGGTCCTGCAACTGCGCCCGGCGAAAGACCCAAGACCCGCCGCCGAGGCTGGCAAGCGCGGCGCCCCCCAGAAAAAGACGGCGTGAGAGTGCGACCATGAGATCAAGCTCCTTTGCGATCAATCTGCCCAATTGCCACCCCGCTGACAAGGTGGCCCGCCACCGACGCAATCCGCCCCGGCAGCTTATCGCCGCGGCTAAAGCACTCAGTATCTTGGGTAAATCGCGCGTCGAAGGTGGTGTTTTGGGCAGATAGCGTGACCTCGAGCCGATCAAAGCCAAAGAGCGCCTTGGTCGCCGGGTACTGCGCCTTATAGGCCGCCTCCTTGGCGCAGAAGATGCGTTTTGCAGCGGCAAGGTCCGCACCGCCGAGGCGGGTGATTTCCGCCGGAAGGCAGATGTCGGTGAGCAGGTCTGCGGGCAGCGGGCTGTCGTCTTCGATATCGACGCCGAGGATCTCCACCTCTGCCCTACGCGCCAGAACCGCGATGCACCAATCGGCACGGTGGCTGATGGAGCCGGTCAGACCCGGCGGCCAAATCGGCGCGCGGTCGGGGCTGGCCAGCACCGGTGCGGGCGAGTGGCCAAGCGCCTGCATCGCCGCCCGCGCAGCATGGCGTCCGGCGGTGAATTCGGCGACCCGTTTGGGCCGTGCCCGCGCGATGAGGGCGGCTTCGCCTGCCAGCAAGGGCGGATATGCCCTGCCGGGGCGGGTCACGGCGACGGCGACCGGCAGATCGAAAAGAGCCTGAACAGCCGCCCTGATCTCGCCCTCCGCCGTCACCTCAACCCCGCCCGCGGCCACGCGCGGCCCGCATGAGGCGGCGTTTCGACATGGTTTCCGACCGCGCGGGCGTCTCGGCAGCAGAGGGCGTCTCGGCCGGTGCGGCGGGCTTGCCCCCCAGCCCATCGATATGTGCCGCCAGTCCGGCAAGGCTGGGGAAACGGAAGATATCGGTGATCGACAGGGCGCTGACGCCCAAAGCCGCCTTGATGTCGCGATGCGCCTGTACCGCCAGCAGCGAATGGCCGCCGAGGGCAAAGAAGTTATCCGCGCCGCGAATCTCCCCTACCCCGAGAAGCGCATTCCAGACCTGCGCGATCGCCGCTTGGCTGCCGCCCGCGGGCGCCTCGGCCTGCGGGGCGGCATTCATCGGCGCGCTTTGTCGGGTCGGGGCGGGCAGCGCCTTGCGGTCGATTTTCTTGTTCGGCGTCAAGGGCATCGCAGAGAGGGTGACGATGGCCTGCGGCACCATGATATCAGGCAGATGCGCAGCCAATTGCCGCCGCGCGGCCTCGCTGTCCAACGTCTTTTCCGCGACCACATAGCCGATCAACTGCGCGCCGCCCTGCCCGGCATCCTCACGCAGCAAGGCCACGGCATGGCGCACGCCCGGCAGTTCGGCGAGATGCGCCTCGACCTCGCCCAGCTCAATCCGGTGACCGCGGATCTTGACCTGTGCATCGGCGCGGCCCACGAAATGCAACACGCCCTCGGGGTCCATCCGCACCAGATCGCCCGTGCCGTAAAGGTGGCCCCTGCTGGTGAACGGATCGTCGATGAAACGCGCCGCTGTCATCTCGGCCCTTTGCCAATAGCCCTGCGTGACGCCATCGCCCCCGATCCAAAGCTCCCCCGGTGCGCCGATGGGCAGCGGCTGCCGCGCGGGGTCGAGGATATGGACCTGCGTATTGGCGATCGGCCTGCCGATAGGCGCGGTGGTGGCCCCTGCACTGCCGAGCATATGGGTCGTGGACCAGATCGTCGTCTCGGTCGGGCCATACATGTTCTGGATCTGCGCCGAGGTCGCCGTGCGCAGGGCGCGCAGCAGGGTGCCGGGCAGCGCCTCCCCCCCGATCATCAGCGATTTGATCCGCGCCAAAGCGCCGCGCGCCTCGTCGTTCATCACCATCATCTGCGCCATCGAAGGCGTGCATTGCAGATGGGTCACCCCGTGGCGGATGATCTGCGCGGCGATGGAGTGGTCATCTGCCGCCGGTTGCCCGCCCGCATTGGCGCGGTGCAACACCTCGGCCAAGGGGGCAAGCCCCGCCATCACCTTATCAGTCGGAATGCCATAGTCGATCAGACAGGCGATTTCATCCACGCCGATCCGCTTGAGTTGCTCGGCCCGCGCCAGACCATCGGCCACGGTGCCAAACATGCCGCTGTCGTTGAAATAGCGCTGAAAGGCAAACTCAAGGATCGCATCCATTTCCTCGGGCGAGAGACCTTCGAGGTCGATCTCAAACGGATTCGTCGTGCCCGCCGGTTTCTTGAAGGCTGGGAAGGCCCAAGCGTATTGTTTGATCAACCCCGCCGCCGAGCGCAGGTAGTCCTTCATCGGCCCGCGCGCCGTCTCTTCGGCCTCGGCGCGGGTCTCGGCGAGATAGCTGTGCAGCATGACGGTGATCTTGTGGTCCGCCGGATCATGGCCTGCCGCGCGCAGGGCGTCGTGGTAAATCTTGATCTTATCGGCAACCTCTTCCACGGACTGGCCCAGCAGGTGGGTCAGCACATTGGCCCCGATCTCCCCCGCTTCCTTCCACGTCTGCGGATTGCCCGCCGTGGTCACCCAGATCGGCAGCCTGCCCGAGACGGGGCGCGGCTGGGTCACCACCGCGTGGGGCGTGCCGTCGGCGCGGGGGAACTCTACCGGCTCCCCGGCCCAGAGCCTGCGCAACTGGTCGATGGCGTCATACATCGCGGGCTTGTTTTCGGGCGGCGTGTTCTCGGGGCGCAGCACGAAATCGTCGGGCTGCCAACCGCTGGCAATGGCGAGACCGACGCGCCCATTGGTCAAATTGTCGATCACCGCCCATTCCTCAGCGATCCGCGCGGGATGGTGCAGCGGCGCCACGCAGGAGCCCGCCCGTACGTCGAGGTTCTGCGTCACCGCCGCCACCGCCGCACCGGTGACGGAGGGGTTCGGGTAAGGGCCGCCGAAGGCATGAAAGTGCCGTTCGGGCGTCCAGACCGCGTTGAACCCGTGGGCATCGGCGAATTCCGCCCCTTCAAGCAGCAGTTCGTATTTCTTGTGGCCGACGCCATCGTCATTGCCCCAATAGAACAGGTTAAAGTCGATCCTGCGGTCGCTCGTGGCAATCGGCCCGTTTGACATGAGCGCCCGGCTGTCATCCCCCGCCAGCACCAGTTTGAACCCCCGCGCGAGGGTCCAAAACAGTTCCAACACCGAAATATCAAAGCTGAGGCTTGTCACGGCAAGCCATACCGCCCCCGCCTCATGGTCGATCCGGTCGTCCATCCCGGCAAAGAAATTCGCCACATTGCCATGGCTGACCATCACCCCCTTGGGCGTCCCGGTCGAGCCGGAGGTGTAGATCAGATAGGCGAGGTCATCTGGCCCGGCGCTGGCGGCGGGGTTCGCCGCCGGTGCCGTGGCAAGGCGCGGGTCGCGGTCAAGCTCAACCACCTGCGCGTCATGCGCGGGCAGGCTGGCGGTGAGGGCCGATTGCGTGACCACGACCGACGCGCCGCTGTCCGAGAGGTAATGTGCCAGACGGTCCGCGGGATAGGCCGGATCAAGCGGCACATAGGCGGCCCCGGCTTTCAAAATGCCAAGCGTGCCGACCAGCAGGTCCACCCCCCGTGCGACGCAAAGCGCCACCGGCATCCCCGGCCCCGCCCCCATGTCGCGCAGCAGATGTGCCAATCGGTTGGCGCGGGCGTTCAATGCGGCGTAGCTCAGCGTCTTACCCTCGAAAACCAGCGCGGGCGCGTCGGGGGTGCGCTCAACCTGCGCCTCGAAAGCGGCGTGGATGGTCTGGGGGGCGTGGTCGCGTGTCGTCGCGTTGACGCGGGCCAAGATCCCCGCCTCGGTCTCGGGAAGCGTCCAGACCGCGCCGCAATCCGTGGCCGCGGTGATCTTGGCAAGGGCCGCCTCGAAGCGCGCGGCGAGGAGGTCGACCGCGGCGTCGGACAGCCGGGCGCTATCGGAACGAAGCCGCGCGCCCTCTGGGGTGAGGCAGAGGGTCAGTGCCGCCCCCGCAAGCGGTTCATCGTCAAAGGAGATCGCGAACTCCGGAGTGGCAGCCACATCAATCGCCGGATCGCGCAGCGGCAGGTCGCGGGCGAAACCGACGGCCCCCTTTGCGCGGCTGAGTTGGGGGTCCAGCTGAGCCAGCAACGCCGCCACCGGTGTTTCCGCCTCTGCCGTGATGGTGACCGGCAGCCAATCGGCGATAAGCGGCGCGGGTGCGTCCTCACGCCGCAAGGCGATGCCGCCTTCAGTGGCCCCGGCGCTGCGCAGCGCGACGAGGGCGGCGGCGGCGACCTCGTGCAGCGGGTCGCTCCCCAGCGGCAAGGTGATCTCCCGCGCCACCCATGTGCCCGGCGTTTCGGTTGCGGTGGCCAAGGGGACCGGCAGCGCGTCAAAGCCGGTCAGAGCGCGCCGCCAATATGCCTCTTCAGCCGGTGCCGGGAGCGGGCCAGCCGTTTGGGTCAACAGATCCCCGGGGGCAAAAAACTGCGCGGGAGCAACGCTTTCGCCCGCCATGTCGCGCAGGTCGTGAAGCGCGATATGCGCATCCTGCGCCGCCACGATCACCCGCGCCTCATCGACCTCAACAACCGCGCCGGGCGTGCCGCACTGCCCTTCCGCGCGTTCCACGCGGGACACGGACAGCACCGCGCCATCCGCGCCTTGAATTTTCGCCGTGGTCAGCGGGTTCCAATAGCTGCCGAAATCAAGGCCACGGACCAGCGCGCCGATCTCCTCCGCCGTCTTGCTAAAATCAATAAGCCCGCCGTTCTCGGGCCGTTTGTCTTTCGCGAAATAGCTGCGCTGGCTCAGGTCTTGGGCGGTGCCTTGCGGGCTGCCGCTTTCCAGCTGGGCCAGAACCTCGCCAAAGCTCTCCATCCCGGCGGCGTAGCATTTGGAGTTGAGGCTGAAGGCCGTCTCATCGGCGGCGATTTCGACCTCTCGCTGCATCAGCAGGTCGCCGGTATCGACGCCGGGCTCGATCAGATGCCAACTGACCCCATGCCGCGATTCGCCATTGACGATCGCCCAAGCGGGTGTGTTGAGCCCGGCATAGCGCGGCAGCGGCCCGTCGTGAAAGTTGACCGCCCCGCGTTTGGGCAGCGCCAGAACCGCCTCGGGGATCAGCCGCAGGTTGGCGATGCTCAACAGCCAGTCGGCGGCCAACCCCATGGGCAAGAGTTCCTCGGCATCGCGGCAAAGCGCCAGCCCCTGCCCCTCGGCCCAAGCGCGCACCGCGGCGTCGCGGGTGATCACGGCAGCGATCCGGTGCCCGCCCGCCAGCAGCATGTCACCGCAGGCGATGGTGAGGGATTCGTCGCCCATCAAGAGGGCGGTGAACGGGTCTGTCTTGAAGCTGACGGTCATCAACGGTCCTCCGTGGCGGGGCTGCGGCTTGGGTCTTGAACGGCGGGGGCCGCGCGCCGCGCGGTGAGCGCATGGGCCGCAAGGTCGCGATAGAAACCCGGCGCGTCTTCCGGGCGGCGCCCGGTGAGCAGGCAGCGCAGATGGTGCAAGCCGCCCCCGGCAAGCCGTGCGAGGGTGGCCAGTGCGGCATAGGCGCGGCCATGGTTCTTGGCGAAATAGCGGTGGCGGCTGTCGAACCAATAGCGCGGCATCCGCCGCCATTCCTTCATCCCGGTCGAGACCGAGCCGACATGCACGCAGCGCGCCTGCGGCACATACCAGCAATCCCAGCCCGCCCGCGCGGCCCGCAGGCAAAGGTCAGTTTCTTCGTAATAGAGGAAATAGGCTTCGTCGAAGAGGCCGATCTCAGCCAGCATGTCCCACCGCATCATGACACTGGCCCCGGCCACCCAATCGACCTGCGCCGCCTGTGCGGGCAAGGGTGGCGCCACGACCGAGGCAGAGAGCAGCCGCGTCAGCGGGCCAAAGCGCGCGGCGGCCTCCAACTCTCCGGCGGCAGAGGGGAAACGAAAGGCCGTGGCATGGGGCATGTCATCCTCCCCGCGCACATGGCTTCCGGCCAATCCGGCGTGGGGGTGGTTTTGCAGATGATCCAGCAGCGCCCCGATACATCCGCGGTCGAGAAAGGCATCCGAGTTCACCACATGCACGAAATCCGGCGCGGCCCCGTCGGACATCCCCGCACGCATGGCGAGGTTGTTGCCCGCGCCAAAGCCGCCGTTGCGGGGCGATGCGATCAGCCGCACCCGGTTGCCCGCATCCCAGCCCCGCGCGGCGATCTCCTGCGCCAGAAGCGCGGCAGAGCCGTCGCCGCTATCGTTGTCGACGATCACCAATTCGGCCCCCGCATCGGGCATATCGGCCAAAGCGGCCTCGGCCGCGCGCAGGGTCATCTCTGCGGTGCGGTAATTGAGGATGACGATGAGAAGGCGGGGCGGTCGCTGCATCATTCCGCCGCCGTGGCTTGGGTGCTGTCGTGGCCTGCGCCTGCGGGCAGGGCCGCCGCGATCACCTCTGCCAGTTCTTGGGCCAGCACGGTCACATTCGGGGCCAGCACCATGCTGACATGATCGCCCGGCACTTCGATCACCTGCAGGCGCGGCGCGTATTGCCGCCACTGGTTGTCCTCATAGACATATTCCTTTTCCGCCGTGACATACTGCCCGTCAGACACCGCCCAATGCCGATCCAGCGGCGGGCGGAAGAGGGTCATCGGCCCGTCCCATTGCGGCGTTTCATACTGCCCCACCGCGCGGAGGAACCCCGCCTGAATGCGCAGACTGTTGAAGGACACCCCCTCGCCCTCGCCGCCGGTGTCTTGCGGCGCCCGGCGCCGCGCACGCTCCCACGCCCAGCGGTTGCGCGCCCATTCCAGCAGATAGGCCGGGCCTTTGCGGCGCAGTTCAGCCAGTTTGATATGCGCCTTGTCGATCTTGCTGAGCGACGGGCGCACGGGCAACGGCGTGTCGAGCATCGCCAGAACGGCCACCTCCTGCCCCGCCGCCTTCAACTGCCGCGCCATCTCATAGGCCGTGATCCCACCGCCGGAGTATCCGGCCAGCAGATAGGGCCCTTGGGGCTGCAAGGCGCGAATTTCGGCGATGTAATCCGCCGCGGCGGTCTGCACCACTTCATGGGGGGCCGCGTCCCCGATCAGCCCACGGGCCTGTACCCCATAGACCGGGCGCTCATTGCTGAACGGCAAGGCAAGGTGGCGCAGGTTCAACACATTGCCAAACATCCCCGCGACCACGAAGAGCGGCGTCGCGTCTTGCGAGGATTGATTGAGCGGCACGAGGTAGTCAAAGCGCTGTTGCGAGCCCGCCGCGTCTGTCTCGACCGCCTCCGGCTGCGCCAGATCCCCCCGCTCCGCCGCGATCAGCGCCGCGCATTTGGCGATGGTCGGCGCCTCAAAGAGGACCGAGATCGGGAACTCCACCTTGAACTCACGCTTGACCGCCGCGAAGAGGCGCACCGCGATCAGGGAATGGCCGCCGAGGTCAAAGAAACTGTCCTCGACCCCCACGGGGCTGACGCCCAAAAGGTTCGACCAAATCTCGGCCAACCGCTCTTCGATCCCATTGCGCGGCGCCACGAAGGAGCCGTCGAGATCGGGCCGCTCAAAGCTCTGCCCTTGGGCGGCGCCATCGGTCAGCGGCGCATCGGCCTGCGCAATCAGCCCTTGCAGAGGCAGCGAGGAAACCATGATCTGCGGTGCCTCCAGCGCCAGCGCACGGCGCAGGGCCTCTGGCCCCTCCTGCGCGCGGATACCTTGGCGCACCAGACGGGCCAGACGCTCCTCGGCGGGGCTGAGGCTTTCGCTGCTGTCGGCATCCTCAAAGGTCACTTCGCGGGCGTCGGGCGGAGGCACCTCGGCAAAGGCCCCTTCGAGCCGCTTCATCGCGAAATCGCGGACCTCGACCAGAACAATGCCCTGCGGATCGGTGATCGTGATGTCGAAACGGGCCAAACCCTCGGCCCCCGTGCCCTCGGCCAGCCGGACATGCGAGCGGACCTCGGCTGGCAGCGGGTCGTGCAGCGTGATCTCCCCATAAGACAGCGGCACCCAGAGGTGGCGCGCGGCATAGCCGGGGATCAGCGCCATGGCCCAGCCGGTGGCGATGTCCATCAGACCGGGGTGCATCAGGTAGCCGTGGGTCAGATCACCCTGCGCCGCCTCGGGCAGGTGCAATGTGGCGATGCCCTCACCCGGCCCGAAGGCGGTGCGTTGCAGCACATGCCAGCGCGGGCCGAATTTCAAATGCGCCTCTTGAACGGCAGGCAGATGGCTCCCGGCAGCGGCCTCGGCCACCTCCTCGCAACGGGCGGCGATGGCCGCGAGGTCAAGCGGTTCGGCCCTGCCGCCCGCCGGAGACAGCCGCGCTTGGACATGCAACTGCCACGCGGGCTTGCCGTCCACCACACAGGCGCTGCGCAACTCGGCGGCGAAACCTTTGCCCTCCGGGGTCAGGGTAATCTTGATCCTGCGCCGCGCCCCATCGGCCAGCGGCAGGGGGCGCAGGAAGTAGAGGTCTTGCAGGGTGAAGCCGTCCAGCCCCTGCGCCGCCGCCGCTTCGGCCAAAAGCTCAATATAGCCCGTGCCGGGCATGATCGCGCGGCCATCCAAGGTGCGGTGTTGGTCGAGCAGCCAATGTGAGGCTGCAATCTCGGTCGTGAATTCGGGCGCACCGCTATGGCCTGAACCGGCGCTTTCCAAGAGCGCCGCCTTGATCGGGCGGGCGGGCAGCGCCACGGCACCGCCACCGCCGCCAAGGCTCTCTGCTGCCATGCCGACATCGGCCCAAACGCCCCAGTTCACCGCCACCACGCGGGTCTTCCCGCCGCGTCGCGATTGCGCAAAGGCGTTGAGCCAGGCATTGGCCGCCACATAATCCACCTGCCCCGCCGCGCGGGTCGCGGTAGAGGTTGAGGAAAAGAGCACCATGAGATCGAGCGCGCCATCGGGCAGCAATTGATCTAAAACCCGCAGCCCCTGCACCTTGGGCGCAAGCACGGCGTCGATATCCGCATCCGTCTTGGCCAAAAGCGGCGCGTCGTCCAGCACCCCCGCGGCATGGATCACCCCCGTCAGCCCGCCGTGGCGGGCGCTCAGGCCGTCGACCACCCGGCGCATCTGCGCAAGGTTGGCGACATCCGCGCGGGCCACTTCGACCGCCCCGCCCGATTGCGCCGCCTTGGCCTCAAGCCGCAGGACAGCCCGCAGGCGGCGCGCCGTGGCATCCGCCGGGCCATGGCTGGCAAGGTAGCTGTCCCATTCATGGCGCATCGGGAGGGCCGCGCGGCTTAGCAGGATCACGCGGGTGCCGGGCGTCTCCAGAATATCCGCCGCAAGGGTCAGGCCGATGCCGCCGAAACCGCCGGTGATCAGGTAGCTTCCCTGCGGTTTCCAGCCCGGCAGGTCGGTCTCGGGCAGCGCGGCGGCGCGGTAGCCCAGCTCATAGCGGCGGCCAGCACGGTGGGCGACTTGGAGGTTGGCAGGGGCCGCCAAAAGCTCTTCGATGAGGTCCGCAGGGTCGATCACCGGCGCGGGCGCCGCCGGTTTCGCGAACCATCCCGAAGGGGCCGCAGGCGCAGCCTCTGGCAGGTCGATCTGAGCCGCCGTCAGCCCCGGCACTTCGCGCGCCATGACCCCGACGGGGCCGGCAATCAGCGCTTTTTCTGGATAGGCCAGCCCCTCCTCTGCCAGCTGCGCCGCGCCGGTGGTGAAGACGCTGAGGTGCAGAGGCGCGGGGTTCTCGGCCTCGGCCAAGGATTGGGCGAGCCATGTCAGGCTCCAAAACCCCTGTTCGACATTGCGGTCAAACCGGCTGGAGCCGGGGCGCGGGGCGGCCTGATCATCGGCGAGCCAGAAATGCGCGATCCGGTCTGGCCTCCGCCCATCGGCCTCAAGCGCAGCGATCAACTGATCATAGCCCGACCGCCCCTGTTCGGCGGCCAGCGTGAAATGATCGGCGCTGACGCGGTCAAAGGCATCCCCCGCCGTAACCTCGACCACCCGGTGCCCTTCGGCCCGCAACCGTGCCGCGGCCTCGGCCCCCAGCCCCGCCATATCGGCAAAGACAAGCCAGTTCAGCGGGCCGGAGAGGTCCAAATCCCGTTCGGCATAGCGCGGTTGCCAATGCGGCAGCGCGCCCCAGTCGCCGATATCCTCCAGCCGCTGGAGCGGTTGTTCGGCAGGGCGCGCCGCCGCCTCACCCGGCTCGATGAAATAGCGCGCGCGTTGGAATTGATAGGTCGGCAGCACCACGCGGTTGCGCCGTGCCTCGCCCCAAATCTGCGCCCAATCGGCCTCGACCCCGCAGGCCCAGAGCCGCCCGATCACCCCGAGGAAATAGGCATCATCAGCGATCTCTTGCTCGGGGTGGCGCAGCGAAGACATCACCTGCCCCGGGGCCACATCCGCGTGCATCTGCGCCAAGGCGGAAAGCGCCTTGCCCGGCCCGACCTCAAGGAAAACCCGCGGCGCATCGCGGCTCAGAGTGTTGATGCAATCGGCGAAATTCACCGTGTGGCGCAGCTGGTCGACCCAATAGTCGGGGTCCGCCGCCATCTGCGCCGTGATCACCTCGCCACTGCGGTTCGACAAGAAAGGCATCTGCGGCGCGCGCAGATCGAGCTTGCCAAGAAAGGCGCGGTAACGGTCGAGGATCGGATCCAACATCCGGCTGTGCGCGGCGATGTCGATGGCGATGCGCTGATGGTCGAGACCCGCGGCGCCGAGCCGCTTTTGCAGCGCCTCTAGCGCGTCTTCGGAGCCGGAGACGGCGATCAGTTCCGGCCCGTTCACACTGGCGATATCAAGCCCCTCGCCCAAAAGCGGCGTGATCCGGTCCAGCGGCGCGGCGATGCTGATCATCCCGCCCGATGGCACCTCGTCAAACAACCGCCCGCGCAGCAGAACGAGGTCGATACACTCTTCAAAACGCATCACCCCGGCAAGACAGGCGGCGACATTCTCGCCCATGGAATGCCCGACCATCGCGGCGGGTTTCACGCACCAAGACAGCCAAAGCTGCGCCAGCGCATATTCGACGATCATGATCAGCGGCAATTGGACCGAAGGGCGCTTCAGCTTGGCTTCGGCTGCCGCGCGGTCCTCAGGCTCCGGCAGCCAGACCGCGCGAATGTCGTAGTCGAGCTGCGGGGCCAGATGGGCCAGCCCCCGGTCCATCCATTCGGCAAAGACCGGCTCGGTCTCGTAAAGATCGCGGGCCATATCGGCATATTGCGCGCCGCCGCCGGGGAACATGAAGACAACCTCGGGGTCGGGGCCGAGGTGGTCATGGGTAAAGACACGGCGGCTGTCGCCCGCCTCCAGCAGGGCCGCGGCCTCCGCATGGCTTTCGCCCACCAAGACACGGCGTTTGTCGAAGCCGCGACGGCCCTCTTTCAGGGTGAATGCCACGTCGGCCAAGGGCTGTTCGGGATGGGCGCGCAGATGTGCCGCAAGCGCGGCGCTATTGGCGTCCAAGGCCGCTTTGCTGCGCCCCGAGAGGCAGAGCACATGGAAAGGGAAATCGCTGTCTTCCGAGGCCGCGCGGGCGGGGGCCTCCTCCAAGATCATATGCGCATTGGTGCCGCCCACGCCAAGCGCATTGACGGCAGCGCGGCGGGGGGTGCTTTGGCCGGGCCAGTCGTAGAGCCGGTCATTGACGCGGAAGGGCGAGCCCTCAAAAGGGATCGCGGGGTTCGGTGCCTCATAGCCCAGCGAGGGCGGGATCTGCTGGTGGTGCAGCGACAGCGCCGCCTTGGCCAGCCCCGCGACCCCCGCCGCGGTGTCGAGATGGCCGATGTTTGTCTTGACCGACCCGATGCGGCAGAAGTCCTGTGCCTGCGTCTCGGCGCGGTAGGCCTGGATCAGCGCCGCCACCTCGATCGGGTCGCCCAGATAGGTGCCGGTGCCGTGGCATTCGACCATGCCGATGCTCTGCGCCGCCACGCCCGCATCATCCAGCGCGCGGGCGATGGCGGCGGTCTGCCCGTCCACCGAAGGTGCCAGATAGCCCGCCTTTGCCGCACCGTCGTTGTTCACCGCAGAACCTTTGATCACCGCCCAGATGTGGTCGCCGTCCGCGACAGCATCCTCTAACCGCCGCAGCGCAACGGCGCCTGCGCCGGAGCCAAAGACGGTGCCCTGCGCGCGGTGGTCGAAGGCATGGCATTCGCCATCGGGCGAGAGGATCTCGTTTTCCTTGAACTCATAGCCGCGCCCCTGCGGCAGTTCGATCGTCACCCCGCCCGCCAGCGCCATGTCGATCTCCCCCGCGCGCAGCGCTTGGGCCGCGTAGTGGATCGCCACCAGCGAGGTCGAACAGGCGGTTTGCAGGTTGATCGACGGGCCTTTGAGGTCAAGCACATGGCTCACCCGAGTCGACAGGAAATCCTTGTCGTTCCCGGTATGGCGCAGCAGGAACATCCCCACATCGTCGACGAGGTCCGGGTTCGAGCAGATGTTGAAATAGAAATAGCTCCCCATGCCGCAGCCAGCATAGACGCCCACCGGGCCGGAGAGGCTATCGGGCATATGCCCCGCCTGCTCCATCGCCTCCCATGCCACCTCCAGAAACTTGCGGTGCTGCGGGTCAAGGATGGCGGCGTCTTTTGGCGAAAAGCCAAAGAACTCCGCATCGAACATGTCAAAGCCGGGCATATCGGCGGTGACGGGCACATAGTTTGGCCGGGCCATCCGCTCGGCGCTCTCTCCGGCGGCGCGCAGCTCTGCCGCGTCGCGGCGCTTGAGCGCGCTCACCCCCTCGCGCAGGTTCGCCCAATAGGCGTCGATCCCTTCGGCGCCGGGCACCGTCACCGACATGCCGACGATGGCGATGTCACCGTGCGAAAGAGTGTTTTCCGTGCTATTCATTGCGACACATGTCCCACCGCCCGCTTGGCCATTGTGCGGCGCCTTCGAGGTTCAATTTAAGCTTCGGGTGAAGCATACAACAGGCAAATCTGGCGAAAATGAGCCGAGAAAGTGCCCCGAGGATACTTTCCCGCTAAATCGCTTCACAGCGCCGTGAATGGGACGCGGTTTAGAAAACCGTCCGCTTTGCGTTCAACGCGGGGGCGTCCATCCTGTTCCGCCCCTTGCGCGCCGCCGCCAACCCTTCGGCATGGCCAAGGATCGCCCCAGCCGTGAGCCAAGTAAGCGGCGTCAGCGTGGCATTGAGCAACATGTCCATCATGGTAATCCCAAGGATCAAAAGGAGTGGTGGAAGCCATGGGGATAGGCTCGCATCGCCCATCCGGTAGAGATGCAGCCCCACAAGGATGATCGGCAGCGCCAGAAGTCCCATCTCGCATAGGTAACCCAGCCAGCCGAACGTGCCGAAAACGATAATCCAGCGCCCATCGGGGATCGACAGGATATTGCCGTTCGTCGCATCGCGGATCAGGTTGCGCCCCCATCCGCCCCAGCCGAACCACGGTTTCTCGGCGGCCCGCGCCAGCAGTTGCTCTTCGTTCATGAAGCGGTAGCCAAGCGATTGCGCCCGGTCCGCGCTGATCGCCTCGGCCTGCGCGAGGATCGCGTCGAGCGGCACCAGACCGGCGTTGCGCAGCATCGGATAGATCACCGCCACGACGGCAAAGACCACCGCCAGACGAATTTGCCACCGCGCCGGGGCCAGCAGAACCATCGGCACCAAAAGCAGCGCATAGGCCTGCGAGGCAAGGCTCTTGCACAGCAGCAGAACCACGGCGAGATAGCCCGCCAGCAAGAGCATCTTCCAACGGTCGATCACCGGGGTCTGCCGCGCCAGCGCCACCGCCGACAGCAGCGCGATACAGATGAACAGCGCCAGCCACAGCGCATGGGGCAAAAACACGATGGGGCGAAAGCCGCCATCGCGCATCATCTGCTCGAAGGAGTGTTGGAAGAACCCGTAAATCCATGTGTTGAGCTGCGGTGAAAAACGGATCTCGAACAGCGATGGCACAGAGTAGATCAGCCCGCCCAGCATGAAGGCCAAGAGCAATTCCCGAAGCCCCTTTTCATCCGCAAGGAACTGCCGCGCCAGCAGGAAGGGCACCAGCATCAGCACCTGCCCGATCAGCACCGACCCGATGTCCCGGATCGAAAGCCCCGGCAGCGTGTCGACGGGGAAAAGGATCGGCTCAAAGCCGCGGATCGACTGAAACAGGATCGGATCGCCATTGGTCAGCACCGTGGGCACCGCCGAAAAGACCAGCCCCAGCACCAAAAGCCCGGCCAGACGGGAGGCGGGCCAAAGCTGTAATTTCTCCTGCGTGCCCAGCCAGATGATCAGCAAGACGCTCAGGTTCGGGATCGACACTTTGTCGAGACCCGGCACCAGCGGCAGGTTGAACTCCGCCAGCGGGGGCAGGAACAGATAGCCGCCAAGGATCGACCAGATCAGCGCCCGCTGAAGCGGCAGGTTGCGAAACAGGGCCAGGCAGACGAAGGGCCAGATCAGCAACATCAGATAGGCGATGGGATTTGGCATGACGTCCTTCGCGAAAGCCGCCTCGGGGCGCGGCAGGATGGGGCCGGACGAAAATACCATCTGGCCCCAGCCCTGTCATCCCGCTAGTTTTGCCGCAGGTTCACTCTGGCGCGGGCGTGATTGGTAGATGGCACAGGATATCAATGGTATAGCGCACGAAGCTTATGTTCCCTCGCCTGCCATCCCCGGCGTGACGGCGGAGGGCGCGGCATGAAGTATGGCACGGGCCCCGCCGCTGTGGAGGTCAATGTGGCGACGCGGGCCGCATTGTTTCAGGCGCTGTGCGCGCGCTTTGCCACGGGTCAGGGATTCGCCCTTGCCACGCTCAACCTTGACCATCTGACCAAATTGCCCCGCGATGCGGGCTTCGCCGGCGCCTATCGTGCGCAGGATTTCATCGTGGCCGATGGCCGCCCCGTGGTCTGGCTCTCGCAACTCGCCAACCGGCCGGTCGAACTGATGCCCGGCTCCGATCTGATCCTGCCGCTTTGCGAATTGGCTGCCGCGCAGTCGCTGCCTGTGGCCTTTTTCGGCAGCGACGAAGACGCGCTGCAAGGGGCCGCAGTGGCCCTGCGGACCCGCCTGCCGGGGCTGGAGATTTGCCATATCGCCGCCCCGCCCATGGGCTTTAACCCTGAAAGTGCCGAGGCGGATACCGCCCTGCGGGAGATCGCCCACAGCGGCGCGCGCCTGTGTTTTCTGGCCCTTGGCGCGCCCAAGCAAGAGATCCTTGCCGCGCGCGGGCGCGACATTGCGCCGGGGGTGGGTTTCGCCTCGATCGGAGCGGGGCTGGACTTCCTCGCCGGGCGGCAGCGCCGCGCGCCGCAGTGGATGCGGATGCTGGCTTTGGAATGGCTGTGGCGGGCCTTGCAGAACCCGCAGCGGATGGTGCCACGCTATGCCCGTTGTTTCGCGATCCTGCCACGGCTGACACTCGCGGCATGGCGGGCGCGCTAGGCTCACCGGTATTCGATGATCCGCCCGTCGCGGCGCATGTGGTATTTGAGCACGCCCAAGGCTTCGGGGAATTTGCCCAGAAGGGTGAAAAAACCCCAAGCCGCCCCGCCCCGCCGCATCAACCGCAACAGTTGCACTGGATAGAGCAACGCCAGCCCAAGCCCGGCCCGAGGGAGCACCAGCGCCACGAGCAGGATCACGGCGGGCAGAAGCGCCCCCCAAAGCAGCGCGCGGCGCGTCTCGGCCACCCAATGCCGGTCTGGCCCGTGGCCATGCAGCGCGGCCCCTTCGGCAAAGGCATGGCCCGCGCGCAGGCTGCGCCGCCACCACTGGCCCACCTTCGTGATCTGCGCGTCATGCCATGTCATCTCGGCGTCGAGCCGCCATATTTGCCAGCCCGCGCGGCGCAGCCTTTGGCAAAGCTCCGGCTCTTCCCCGGCGATCATCTCGGCCCGGTAGCCGCCCACGGCGCGCAGCGCGTCCAACCGCATCAACGCGTCACCGCCACAGGCCCGCGCCTCGCCCACGGGCGTATCCCACTCGCGGTCGATCAGCCTGTTGTAGACAGAGGCCTCGGGGTTTTCCTCGCGCCGTCTGCCGCAGACCACGGCGACCTGCGGATGAGCGCTCAGATGGGCCTCTGCCACCGCCAGCCAACCGTCGCGCAGGATGCAATCCCCGTCGAGAAACTGCACCAGCGTGATCCCCTCACCCAATGCCGCCATGCCCGCATTGCGCGCCCGCGCGGCGGTGAAGGGCTGCTGCATGTCAAGCTCGACCACCTCGGCCCCCAGCCCCCGCGCCATGGCGACGGAGCCATCGGTCGAGCCGCTGTCGACATAGACGATCTGCGCCACCTGCCCCGCCAGTCCTTGCAAGGACCGCTCTAGCCGCGCGCCTTCATTCCGGCCGATGACGACGGCGCCAATGCTCATGCGGCATGCTCTTCACGCCAAGCGGCGACATGGGCGCTATAGGCCTCCGACGGCACCAGAAAGCCCGCGCGATAGAGAAGTTCGACCCGGTTCCAGCGCCGGGCATCCAGTGAGAAGAGCGACACATCAGGGTTCTGCCCGATCACCGCCATGCGCCGCGCGTCTTCGCCATGGGACAGGTTGCCCGCGCCCAGCGTCTCGGCATCCCGCGCGGCGGCGTCATTGGCGAATTTATAGTGTTTGATCACCGCCGTCATATCCGCCACCCGCACCCCCGAAGAGAAATGCGGATGCGGCGCGGGGGTGACCTCTGGCCCGTTGAAGATCAGCGGATGTTTCGTCAGGCAGCAGTTCTCACCAAACACCTTGCCGCGCACGCCGCCGAAGGCGAATTTCACCGCCTCGTTGGATAGCGCATTGTCGGCCAGCAGGGCAGAAAACGGAATCTCCGGACTGTGGTAATCAATTTTGCGCACCGCGCTGATGTCGTAGTAGAGGAAGGATTGCAGCGCCTGTTTGTAAGGCATCCCCGCCGCCGCCGCGAGGCTGGTTTTGGGAAACATCTCAAGCATCTGCGCGGCCAAGGCGGTATAGCCCTGCCGGTCGAGATAGGCGGTCAGCCCCTTGATGCCGATTTGGCTGCGCCCTTCGAAATCGAAAATCTCGTCCATATCGACATAGAGACACCAGCGGTCCTTGCCATAGGTCTGCGCGGGGTATTGGCGGATCAGGTCTTCGTAGTCGGACAACGGCAGGGTGCAACGGTCGATCACGGTGCCCTTCTGCGCCTTGATCCGGGCAATGGTGTCATCGCGCGAGCCGTTGTCGATAAAGACGAAATGCTGCACGCCCATCGCGCGGTAATGGCGAAAGAAAGCATCGAGGTAATAGCTGCCGTCGCGCACCAAGGCGATCAGCACCACCTCGTCCGGAGCGGTGTTGAGTTTGCTCGGCCCATGCAGATGCTGCAAGGAGGCGGCAAAGCGCGCGCGGCGGCGGGCGTTGTGCAGGCGTTGGCGCAGGCGGCGGAGCAGATGTAGAGGCGATTTCATGCCCTTGTGATACGCCAGCCGATCTGCGCGGTCCACTGCCACCGTGCCCTTCCGTCCCGCCCCGCAGCGCCCCCGAGCGATTAGCCGCCGCCCTTTTCGACCGGCAAGGCACCCCTCCCGCCCCCCGGGCGCAGGGCGGGGTCAAAGAAGGTATGCCGCGCCCGGCCTGCGTGTTTCGAGGCATAGAGCGCCGCATCGGCATTGGCCAAGACCACGTCGCGAGATCGCCGGTCCCCCCGCTTTATCCAAACCGTGCCGATGCTGGCCGAGACCTTGCAGACCTCCCCCTTGAAAGAGATGGGCTCTTCCAGCCGGTCGATGATCCGCTGTCCGATCCCGCGCAGGATGCCCTCGCTGCGCACATCGGGCAGAACCACGGTGAACTCATCCCCGCCCAAACGCACCACCATGTCAGAGCGGCGCGTCTCTTGCTGCATGATCCGGGCGACGACTTGCAGCACATGATCGCCCGCCGCATGACCCAAGCGGTCGTTCACCGCTTTGAAGTGGTCGAGATCGACCTGCATCACGGCAAACCCCTCACCAGCAGAGATCAACCGCGCCAGCACCGCGTTCAATGCGCGCCGGTTTTTCAGCCCTGTGAGCGTATCGGTAAAGGCCTGTTCCTCCGCCGCGATCCGTGCTTCTTGTAAGCGCAGGTTCAAGCGGCGCGAGGCTTCCACCGCGGCAGATTTCGCCTCCATCAGGTAGAGCATTTCGATCGCCAGATCGGTGGCGGCGAAATCGGCATTGGTCAGCGCATAGTCCTGCACCCCGTCGAAGATCGAAATCCCGAAAGAGAGGTTTACGATCAAACGCCGATCCCCCAGCGGCACCAGCAGGCCCTTCAACTCGGTCCGCGGGGCATCGCGAAAGGCGAGGTGCAGCTTGACCCCAGCAGCCCGGCGCAGGTCTTCCATCCCCGCTATGCCACGGGGCCGTTTGACGGTGACCGTATCGAGAAACCGCCGCCCTGCCAGCGGCGCCTGTGGGCGCAGTTTCTGGATCGTGGGCCCGGCGTGGCGGATCCTGCCGTTGGCCGAGAGCAGCAGATGCATCGGGCAGAGCTTATCGAGAACCGCCGGATCGTGGCCTGCGCCGCTCATGCCCGCGCCCCAAGCTCGAACCGGCGTCCTTCTGCGAATTCGGCCTCGACCAAAACGATCTTCACCGCCTCGACGCCCTCTGATCGCCCGCAATGTTCCAACAGCACCAGCGCGCCATAGTCATCGGCCATGGCGCGCAGAACCCCCATCATCAGATAGCCGTAGCCCACGAGCGGTGCCTCACAAATCAGGGAATACTGGCCATCGGGGTCTTCGCGCAGTTCGACCGGCGGCAGGTGCAGTTCCGACAGGGCAAGGCGGGTCCGATCCGGCAGATCATCAAGCGATTGCAGGAAATCGCTGAAGCTGACCCCGCCGAACCGCAGCAGGCGCCGCACGGCATCATAGCCCGGCTGCGCCACGAGGAAGGTGCCGACATCCTCCATCACCTCGGCCCGGGGCCGGTCCAGCACGGCACAGACCGCTTCGAGCACTGCCGGGGTGACGTGATCAGGATAGGTCAGCATCGCCTCGAATTCGGTGAAATCCAGCCCGGCCCGCGCGGCCACATCGGCCCAGAGCCTCTGCCCGTAATTGGCACAAAAGTAGTTTTGGATGCTGCGGTTGATAAGCCCGTGCATGATTGCCTCATTCCCATTTTCCCAACCCCAGATTGCGGGGGCAGTGGTTAAGATTGGCCTGATGAATACAGTTGTCGGGAAATTGTCTTGGGCGCGCCCCCTGCTGCAGGCGGAACCGCCGCCATATGCCGCGCGTTTGACAGAGGAAGGTGAGGCGATGCCCCGCCTCTCCCCAGCCCGAGGAGATGTACCATGAGCGATGATCCCAAACACCCCAAGGACGAGAATAAGACACCGCCCCAGAAACCTCAGGAAGACCTGCATCGGCCCGAGGCCACATTGGACGAAGCCCCCGCAGGCAGCCCCAACGCCGAAGAACGCTCGCGGCTTTCGGATTGATGCATTGGGTTCGACCAAGGCGGCCAAGAAGGGTTACGCACCATGCACAATGACGTCACAGCACCCCGGCAGCACAGCGCGCCGGGGTTTATGGTTTGTCTGGGCTGGGTGGCCATCCTTGGCTGTGTGATCTTCGCCGTATCGATCCTGATCGCGGATTTCGTGGTGCCGGATCACGACTGGATCGCCGACACGATCAGCGATCTGGGCGCGGGCCGTTATGAGTTCATCGTCGACATCGGCATCTATGCTTTCTCCGCCGCGCTCATCGCCTGCGCCTTGCTTTGCGCCCATGTCCATTTTGGCGACCGGTGGTGGAGCATCGCCACCATCGAGCTCGCGATGCTGGGGCTCATTGTCTTTCTCATCGGCGCGCGCAACGAATACGGAGACCGCGATTCGGACGGCGTGGTGATCCATATCTACTTGGTCTACGCGCTCGGCCTGATGATGCTCGCCGTGCCTTGGCTGCTGTCGCGTGGGTTCGCCGATATATCAACTTTCCTTGCCAGATCGCTCAAGGTCATTTCGATTTTGTGGCTCGTCTCCGCCCCGCCCTTCTTCTTTCTGCCGACCGGAATCGATGGCATTTATGAACGCTATCTAGGTCTGATCGCCATGGCGATGGTGGTGCTGCTGGGGCGGTTCTTTATCCAACGTGGCAGGGCCCTCAACGGGGGGCATGGCTGATGTTCTTTGATCACCTCCCTCTGGATATCCTTGCCCGGGCACTCATGCTTTCGGCCATCGCGCTGACTTGGGTGATCATCGTGGTCCGGGTCATCGGCCTGCGCACCTTCTCAAAAATGACCGCTTTCGATTTTGTCGCCACGGTCGCCACCGGCTCACTGCTTGCGGGGGCCTGTCAGGCCACCACATGGCCGGAGTTCGCGCAGCCGACCTTGGCCATCTCTGCACTCCTCGGCGCGCAATTCGTCATCGCGAAGATACGGCAGGCTTCGGACAGCTTCGAGCAAGCCGTGCAGAACGAACCCGTGATCCTGATGCGGGAGGGTGAGATTTTCGATGCCGCCCTCCGCGAGACCCGCGTCGCGCGCGCCGATCTGATCGCCAAGTTGCGTGAGGCCAACGCCCTGCGCTTTTCGGATGTGCGCGCCGTGGTGTTGGAGACCACGGGCGATATCTCTGTCCTGCATGGCGATACCTTCGAAGAGGGGCTGCTCGAAGGCGCGCGCATGGTCAAAGAATAAAGCGCTTTTAGGCTAAGCGCTGCGCCAAATGGCCGATATCTGGCAAAACCAGATCGGCATATGGGGCGAGGTCTTCCGCCGTGGCAGGGCCGGTCAGCACCGCGACCCGCAGCATCCCCGCCCGCCGCGCGGCCTCCAGATCGTGAACGCTGTCCCCGATCATCGCGACAGAGGCGGCGGGCAGCCCCACATGCGTGGCAAAGGCGTGCAACTGCCCCGGCGACGGCTTGCCCCCATGCCCGCTATCAAAACCTGCGATAAAGTCGAACATATCGACCACCCCCGCCGCCAGCAGATGGGCGCGCGCAGGGTGTTCGGCATCGTTCGTCGCCACGCCAAGGCGCAGGCCCCGGTCGCGAAGCCCTTGCAGAAACGGCCTCAGCGGCACCGCCTCGCGCTGTGGCGCGGCGCTGGCTTCGGCATTGATGATGTCCAACAGTTCCGAAGGCAACCGCTCTGGAAAATGCGGGGCCAAGGCATCGACCACCTGCTGCGGCGTGCCCGCGATGGCGATACTGTCCGGGGCGAAACGGCGCGTGGCAAGGTCGAAGCCAATGTCTGCGCCCACCCGTGCGGCCAGCCCGCGATCGCCCTCGCAAACCCGCAGCAAGAAGGCTTCGGCCCAAGGCTCCCAAGTCGCGGCGAAGTCGAAAAGCGTGCCATCCTTGTCGAACAGCAGCGCTTTAACATTTCTTAAGTCCAATGCACCTGCTCCCCCCCGGGCAGCGCCGCGCGGGCTTGCATTATTTGCTCATAGGGGATCGCGAGATGATCGCAAAACCCGATCACCCAAGCATCGTCCATCATCAGGAAATCCAGCACGGCGCCCAGAAAAATAGGGTCGCTGGCCTGTGTTTTGAGGTCCGCCTCGGAGGCGCCGGTGCTGCCCAGAAACACCGGCAACAGATCATCATTCGCCGCCAGCCAACCCAGCGCCTGAAGCGCCAAAGTCTCAGCGGTGTCTTGGGTATAGGACATTGGAAAACCGTCTTTTGCTGGAGGTTGGAAACCCTTTGTTAACCATTAGGGGGCAAAGACTCTCGCATCAAACTGATTTGTACGGTGAAGGAGCTGTCGTGCAAGGGACCATCCTTATTGCAGATGCGATCGCGACCAATCGCATCGCCCTCAAGGTCAAGCTTTGTGCGGCATACTATCACGTCGTTCAGGCCGAAGACATGGAAGAGGCTTTGGCCTGCCTGCGGGAAAACCCGCCGGATCTGGTGATTTGCGCCCTGACGCTGCCGGGTGGCGGCGCGGCGGACCTGTGCCGCGCGCTCAAAGCCTCTCCCGATACCGCGCAGCTGCCGGTCTTGGCCATCGGTAATAGCGATCAGGCCGTGGACCGCTTTACCGCGCTCGAAGCGGGGGCGAGCGATGTGCTGCTGAAACCGCTCGATTGCACGCTGCTGTTGGGCCGGGCCCGCAGCCTCATCCGCGCCCGCAATGCGGCGGACGAATGGGAAATGCGCGAGGATACGACCCGCGCGCTCGGGCTGGCGGAGCCTGTGGCGGAATTCACCGCCCGCAGCCACTGTGTGATCATCCATTCCGACAGCGCGGTGAGCGTGAATTGGGCGAACCGCCTCCGCCCCCAGTTGCGCGCGCGCCTTACCCTCGCCACTCCGGAGGAGGCCATTCGCGCCGCCGCCAATGGGCCGCCTGACGCTTACGTTTTGGTCCTGCCCAATGACCCCGTGCCCGCCACGGCGGCCTTGCGCTTGATTTCGACCCTGCGGGCCAACGCCCAGACCCGCCACACCGGGCTGCTGGTGGTGCAACTGGCCCCCGATGCGGCGCTTGCCGCCACCGCCCTTGATCTGGGCGCGGATGATTTGATGACCGAAGGTTTCAACCCGGCTGAAATGGCGCTGCGCCTGCATGCGATCTTGCGCCGCAAGCGGATGACGGACCAACTGCGCGATACGGTGCGCACGGGGCTGAAAGCCGCCGTTTTCGACCCGCTGACAGGGCTGCATAACCGCCGCTATGCCCTGCCCCATCTGGACCATATCGCGGAACATGCCGTCGAAACCGCCCGCCCCTTTTCGGTAATGGTCGCCGATCTGGACCACTTCAAAGGGATCAACGACCGCTATGGCCATGCTGCGGGGGATTCCGTGCTGGTACAAACGGCGGAACGGCTGCGCAACAACCTGCGCGGCATGGATCTTGTCGCGCGGATTGGGGGGGAGGAGTTCTTGATCGTCATGCCCGGCACCGGCCTTAAGGATGCCGAGAAAACGGCGGCGGCCATCTGTGCCGATATCGGCAATCGCGGCTTTGTCGTTCCCGGCACACCCCAGCCGATCCATGTGACCATCAGCATCGGCCTTTCCGTCGGCCCTATGGAAGAGGACGGCCACCCGCTGTCGGCAGAAGCCTTGATGGCACGGGCGGATCGGGCGCTCTTTACGGCGAAAACCCATGGCCGGAACCGGGTGAATCTGAGCCGCCCCGCCGCCTGAGCTTTGGACTGACAAAATCGGCTGCTGCTGGGCGGCGGGAAACCCTCACTACGTTTGCGACGGGCTCTGCCTCTGCCTCTGCCTCTGCCTCTGCCTCTGCCTCTGCCTCTGCCTCTGCCTCTGCCTCTAAGAAAAAACACGAGACAACAGCGGTCGAACTTCAACCAAGAATTGCATTTGTGACAAAGCTTCCTTAGCGTAACGCAATGCAACAGGATCGGCCCCTTGTCGGAATAACCCTTATGATGGGCTTCTGCATCGTAGCGCCCGTGGGCGATGCGGTGGCCAAATTGCTGGGCGCTTCGGTTCCCCTGGGGCAAGTGGTGCTGCTGCGCTTTGCCATTCAGGCGCTGATTCTGATCCCCCTCGTCTGGTACTCCGGGCGCATCTGGCACATGCGGGGCCGGGTGTTGCGGCTGACCTTTTTGCGCACCCTTTTGCATATTGCGGGCATTGCGGCGATGTTCACCGCGTTGAAATACCTGCCCCTCGCAGATGCGGTCGCCATCGCATTCGTCATGCCTTTTTTCATGCTGCTGCTCGGCAAGTTCATCCTGAACGAAGAGGTCGGCCCCAGACGTTTGGGCGCGAGCATCGTGGGATTTCTCGGCACGCTTTTGATCGTACAGCCGAGCTTTGCCAATGTCGGCTGGCCCGCGTTGCTGCCGGTCGTCGTGGCGGTCGTCTTTTCCTTCTTCATGCTGGTGACGCGCCAAATCGCGAAAGAGATCGATCCGATCAGCCTGCAGGCCGTCAGCGGGGTCATGGCGGTGGTGATGATCCTGCCGCTCCTCGCGCTTGGCACCATGACGCAGATCGCGCCGCTTCGGCTTATCCAGCCCGATGCGCTTGACTGGACCCTGTTGCTCGGCATAGGGGTGCTGGGCACGGTGGCGCATCTTTTGATGACATGGTCGCTGCGCTTTGCCCCCTCGGCCACATTGGCGCCGATGCAATATCTCGAAATTCCCTTTGCCACGCTGCTTGGGCTGCTGATCTTTTCCGACCTGCCCAACCCACTGGCGGGGCTGGGCATTCTGATCACCGTCGGTGCGGGGCTCTACATCGTCATGCGCGAGCGGGCCACGGCGCGTGCTCTGGCCGCAGCAGTCGCGCCGCCAGTGGCGCCATAAGACGGCGCGGCAAGATCAGCAGCATATCGGGGCCGTCGATCTCAAGCGTGACCGGCCCCAAGGCGCGGTTCGACGTGCCGATCCGGCCACCGGGCGCGAAATTCAGCCCCTCGATTGGCCATTCCAACCCTTGGCTGTGCCCTGTCACCGGAGCCAGAGGCATGAGGGAGACGACATCCCCCGCCGCCGTCGGCAGCGTGATCCGCGGCGGGGCGAGCAGCACGATCTCATGCGCGCCCAACAGGATGCAAGAGCGATGCGGATGGGTGGCGAGCGTGTTGAAAGCCGCAAGCTGATGATCCAAACGCGCCCCGGTAAAGCCAACCCCGAGCACAAACGGCGCGTCGATCCGCGTCAGCGCCTTGTCGAAATCGGTGCTCTCTTGCTCGGCGATGCGGTGGCACCGCGCGGCCGGGATTTGAGCCAAGACCTCTGCCGGGGCTGAATCCAGATCGCCAATGACCGCCGCCAGTTCCACCCCAGCCGCCACGGCCGCCGCAGCACCGCTGTCCGCCGCCACGCAGGTCGGGGCCAGCGCCAGCGCCGCTTCAATGTCCCCTGCAAAGACCTCCCCGCCGCCGAACAACGTGACGGCGCCCCTATCCCGAACTATGTAGTCTGAACTGGTCAATTAATGCCCCTTTTTGAAATCTGCCTTAATCTTGCCTTGAAATCATACGTTGAATGGCACAGATTCGAGCCGCTTTGGTCTTGGACGTCGTGGTAAACGATACCTGCAACACCGCAGAGGACGAGCATCCGATGATGAACAGCAACAAAATCTTGACGGTCTCCTATGGCACTTTTTCGTGCACGCTGGAAGGCTTCGACGATTCCTTCGGCACGATGAAGGCCATTGCCGAGTATTTCCGCGATCTGGCCTCGGATGACCGTTACTTCGGTGCCGAACCGCCGCAACCCGATGCCGAGATGCTCGCCCGGATCGCACAGCGCGAAGTCTCCCGCCGGGTGCAAGCCCGTGAGCAGGAAGGCAAGATCGTGCTGAGCGCTCTGGAGAACCAAGGCGCCGAAGCCCCGGCCCAAGCGCCCCCCGCAGCCGCGCCGGTTCAGGCCGAGGCCGCAGCGCCGCGAGCCCCCGCCGCGGCACAGCCTGCGCGGGTTGAGGAAGAGGCGCCTGCCCCCGTCAAGGCCGAGATCGCCGACACCGCCGCGGTGGAAGCGCCCGCCACGCCGGAAGCGCAGATCGCAGAAGCCGTTGAAGAGCCCACGCCTGCCGCAGAGCCAGCGCCGGTTGCCGAAACAGAAGAGACCAGCGAAGCCGAAGCCTTCTTTGCCGCCAGCCCGCAGCCGCAGTCCCATTTCGAGGACGAAGCGCAGGAGGCCAGCGTCGAAGATATGCCCGCCACAAGTGCCGCGCCCGCCGACAGCATCGCCGCAAAACTGCAGCGCATCCGTGCCGTCGTCGCCCAGCAGGACGAAGACGAAGCGGCTGGCTATGACGAAGAAGAAGCTGCGCCCGTGGCCCGCGCCACCGCTGAAACGCAAGCCGCGCCGGAAGAGAGCCAAGCCGCCATCGCCGCCGCCCGCCGTGACATCGAAGACGCGTTGGAGGCCGATGAAGCGACCGAAATGGCACAGGAGGCCGCGGAAGACGAGGACGACGATCTTGCCGATATTCTCAACCGGCTTGAGGCCGAAGAGGAGGATGAGGCGGAAAGCGCCGAGACGGATGAGAGCCTGTTCGACGCCGAAGCCGATGAGGCGCCCGAGGCCGAAGCCGAAGCCGCACCGGAGATCGACGCCGCCGACCTGCCGCGCAAAGGGCGCGTGATCAAGGTCAAGCGCGCGCATCTCGAAGCGGCCGTAGCGCGGGGCGATCTTGAAGAGGTCTCGGACCCGGCACCGCAAGAGGCACCTGCCGCGAAGACCGAGGAAAAGCGCAGCTCTTCCCTGTCGCCCGAGGATGAAGACGAACTGGCCCGCGAATTGGCCGCTTTGGAAGCCGAACTCGGTGGCGCCGCCCCGGAAGAGGCCGAAGAGACGCCTGCCGTTGAGATGGCCGAGCCGGAAGCGGCGCCCGCTCAGGAAGAGCCCGAAGAGGTCGAAGCCGCAGGGGAACCGGTCGAAGAGCAGCCCGCGCCTGCCCAAGTGGCCCGTCACAGCCTGCCCACCATCGACGATGACGCCGACCGCGACATGTCGCGCCTGATGGCGGAAACCGACAGCAAGATGGATGAGGCCGAAAGCACCACGCGCCGCGATGCCTTTGCCCACCTGCGCGCCGCCGTGGCCGCCAAGAAAGCCGACGAAGCGATGGGGGGCCGCGCCACCACCGCGACCTCGGATGACGCCTACCGCGAAGATCTGGCCGATGTGGTCCGCCCGCGCCGCCCCGTCACCCGCCCGGCCCGGACCGAACGGCCCAAGGCCGATGCCCGCTCCGCACCGCTGAAACTGGTGGCCGAGCAGCGCATTGATGTCGACAAGCTGCGCAGCGCCGGCCCCGTGCGTCCGCGCCGGGTTGCCGCCGTGGTCGAGCCGGTCAAGACCAACCCCGATGCCGAAAGCTTTGCCGATTTCGCCGCCGACATGGGCGCCACCAAACTGCCCGAACTGCTTGAGGCGGCGGCATCTTACATGTCGTTCGTCGAGGGGCGTGACCAATTCTCTCGCCCGCAGTTGATGGGCAAGGTCCGCTCGATCGGGTTGCCGGATTTCACCCGCGAAGACGGGCTGCGCTCTTTCGGCCAGTTGCTGCGCGCAGGCAAGATCGAAAAGATCAAAGGCGGGCGTTTCACCGTCTCGGATGAAATCGGCTACCGCCCCGATCACCGCGCCGTGGGTTAAACCACGGCCCACCGCTGGATACGAAAAAGCGCCCCGCAGGGCGCTTTTTTATTGGGTTTTAACGATCATCTTCCGCATCAGGGTCGGCCTGTCCGATGCCCCGAAAGACAAATCTGAACGGCAGCGCCCAGACGATGCCAAGGGCGACGTAGATGCCAAGCTCAAGCAGCACCGGCGGGCGGTCGAATTGGGCCACCGTCCAGACCGCCACGGCGATATAGCTCGGCAACCCGATCAGCAGGATCACCAGCGCCCAACGGCGGCGTGCTTTGTAGCTCAGCGCCATCAGATCAGTCCGCGAAAGGGTCGGTCACCAGAATGGTGTCCTCCCGCTCCGGCGAGGTGGAGACGAGGGCCACGGGGCATTGGATCAACTCTTCGACCCGGCGCACGTATTTGATCGCATTGGCCGGAAGATCGGCCCAGCTGCGCGCGCCTTCGGTCGATTCGGACCAGCCCGGCAATTCTTCGTAGATCGGCGTGCAACGGGCCTGCTGCTCGGCGGCGGTGGGCAGATAGTCGAGCCGCTCGCCGTCTAACTCGTAACCGACGCAGACCTTCAGCGTCTCGAACCCATCAAGCACGTCGAGCTTGGTCAGGCAGATGCCGGTGATGCCGGAGGTGGCGCAGGTCTGGCGCAGCAGCGCCGCGTCGAACCAACCACAGCGGCGCTTGCGCCCGGTGGTGGTGCCAAACTCATGGCCGCGCTCGCCCAGACGTTGACCATCCGCATCTTCAAGCTCGGTCGGGAAAGGGCCTTCGCCGACGCGGGTGGTGTAAGCCTTCACGATGCCCAGCACATAGTCGATGGCGGTGGGGCCAAGGCCCACGCCGGTCGCCGCCTGCCCCGCGATCACGTTCGACGACGTGACAAAGGGATAGGTGCCAAAGTCGATGTCGAGAAGCGCGCCCTGCGCCCCTTCGAAGAGGATGCGCTTGCCCGCCTTGCGCTTCTCGGCCAGAACCTTCCAGACGGGGGCGGCGAAACGCAGGATTTTCGGTGCGATTTCTTGCAGTTGCCCGATCAGCGCGTCGCGGTCGATGGCCTCGACGCCCAAGCCCTTGCGCAGCGGGTCGTGGTGCTGCAACGCGCGGTCGACGCGGGCCTCCAGTGTCGCGGCGTCGGCCAGATCGGCCACGCGGATGGCGCGGCGGCCAACCTTGTCTTCATAGCACGGCCCGATGCCGCGTCCGGTGGTGCCGATTTTGGTGCCCTTGCTCGCCGCCTCTTCACGGGCGCGGTCAAGCTCACCGTGGAAAGGCAGGATCAGCGGGGTGTTTTCCGCGATCATCAGGCTCTCGGGGCTGATTTCGACGCCCTGCCCCTCGATCGTCTCGATCTCTTTCAGCAGGTGCCATGGGTCCAGCACCACGCCATTGCCGATGACCGAGAGCTTGCCACCGCGCACCACGCCCGACGGCAGCGCATGCAGCTTGTAGACCTTGCCGTCGATGACCAGAGTGTGGCCCGCGTTATGCCCGCCTTGGAAGCGTGCGATCACATCGGCGCGTTCGCTGAGCCAGTCAACGATCTTGCCTTTTCCCTCGTCACCCCATTGGGCGCCGACAACGACGACATTGGCCATGATATATTCCTTTGCGATGTCCCGCGCCCGTATAGCGACAGTGGCAGGCGTGTGAAACTCGAAAAAACGCGGGAGCGGATTTAGACGCTTTGCCCCGCCTTCAGATGCACCGGGTCGCCATGCGGGGTGCTGAGATAGGCGGCCTCCCATCCATCGCGCAGGGTGCGCAGATCACCGGGGCGGGCATGGCCCGCGTCGATCAACAGGGTTTCGAGGGTTTCGAGCCAAGCGTTGAAATAGTCCTCCCCGCCGTTCAGCGCCCGCGCCAGCCCGTGGCGCGCCAAAGTCGCGCCAAAGCGGTCGGCCCAGAAAGGCCAGTCGAAAAGACCGCTCTCGTTCAGATGCACCGTCAGCGCGAAGAGCTGCGCGTGCCATGGCGCCTCGAACACGGGTTCCGGGGCGCTCATGGGGCCGCCAGATAGCTTTGCCACAGGTCGAGAACGACCTCATCTCGGGGATGTTCGGGATGCGCCCAAAGCTCAGAGGCCGGGAAGGCCACCGCGTAAAGCGGCTCTGGCGCCTCGCCCAGATCATGGGCGTTGCTGTCAGGCAGAACATGGGTGCCATGCAGCCGCAGCACCCGCCCTGAAGCGCCCGCGGCATAGGCGGGCAGCCGGGTGTGCCCGCCCGGAACAATGGTGTTTTCCGGCTGCTTGCGGGTGACGACCCTGTCGCCGGGTGCAAAGAGCGGCGCGATATCCGAGGGGCGGTCCGCCGGGCCACCGCGGGCCAGCACCCCGGCCACCTGGGGCGCTTTCAGCGCCTTTTCCGCCAGCGGGTTGGGCGTGGGCGCGGCTTTGCCCGACAGTTCCTCACGGCTGACCACCCCGCGCGCGACCAGCATATCGGCCACCCCGGCGATCCATTTCTCGTAATAGCTGAACCGCATGTAATCGGTCGGGGCCAGACATTCGCGGGCATGGCGCGACACGTCGATGTTCCATTTGCCCAGTGTTCCCGTGGCCAAGGTCAGCGCCAGCGCGCGGCGGTGCCAATCGGCGTGAAAGACCACGTCTTCGCCCTCGGACGTCACCGCGCCGTGGCCGAAACGCCCGCCCATGTCATGCACGCGGGTCATGGCGCTTTGGCCAATCCGGTGCCGATCATACTGTCACGGGTGACAAGATCGGCCAGTGCTGCGACCTCCATGCCGTCGCTTCCCGCCGGGCGTTGCGGGATCACCAGATAGCGCACCTCAGCCGTCGAATCCCAAACGCGCACGGCGGTCTCTTCGGGCAGGTCGACGCCGAATTCAGCCAGCACTTTGCGCGGCTCGCGCACCACGCGGGCGCGGTAGGCATCGGATTTATACCAGCCCGGCGGGATGCCCAAAAGCGGCCAAGGATAGCAGGAACATAGGGTGCAAACGACGATGTTATGCACCTCCTCCGTATTCTCCACCGCGACCATATGTTCGCCCTGCCGCCCGAAGAACCCCATCTCGGCCACTACGGCGGTCGCATCCTCAAGCAGCGCCGCGCGAAAATCAGGATCGCTCCAAGCGCGGGCGACAACCTCGGCCCCGTTGCGCGGGCCGATGCGGTTTTCATAGGTGTCGATGATCTCATCCAAGGCGGCGGGGTCAATCAGCCCCTTGGCCGTCAGCAGTGTCTCTAGCGCCTTGACCCTGAGCGCCGGCTCGGGCGGCAGCAGGGCATGGGGGTGGTCGTGGTCCGAATGATCATGTGGCATGGCGGCAGATTGCCCCAGCGGCACTCGGCTGTCCATCGCCGATCACGGGCAATCCCTTCATTTCCCTGCAAAGAATATGGGCGAATTTGGCCGCATTTCATGCTATAGTGAGGGTACGAAGCGAGTCTGCACCACCTTAATTCCAGGATAGCCCTCTTATATATTGTGGTTGAGTACTGCTTCAAAAGACCGTCGCTCCCATGCGGCGGTCTTTGTTCGTGCCTTTGATCCCCAAGGCCGCTTCCCCCCTGATCCGATCACCCCCCCGGCGGCAATCCACCCTTGCCCCCATGGGCAAAGACGAATAGATACCCGCCAACCAAAACCGAAAGCTGTCGTACCCATGGAAAATGTCGTTCTGATCATTCACCTGATTCTGGCTCTTGGCCTGATCGCCGTGGTACTTCTGCAACGGTCCGAGGGCGGTGGCCTTGGCATGGGCGGGGGTGGCGGCGGTGCCGTTTCGGGCCGCGCGGCAGCCACCGCACTGGGCAAGGTGACATGGGCGCTTGCAGCCGGTTTCATCGCCACCTCGATCACACTGACCATCATCGCGGCGGAAAAATCCGCAGGCTCGTCGGTCATCGACCGGCTGAGCGCGACACCACCCGCCCAGAGCCAAGATGGCAGCCCAGCCCTGCCTGCGGGCGACGATCTGCTGCCACCTTCCGCGGATGGCAACACACCGCTGGTCCCTGCGGCCGATTAACCTAACAAACACAAAACCTTGAGGCACGGCCCGGTTCCGCAACTGTATGTTGCGGCGGGCCTTGCCTCAAACACACGAATCCTGTAAGGCTTAAATCCCGTGGTGTTGCGGTTTTCCGCAACGCGTTTGGCTGGTTTTTGCCTGCAACAAACTTTGAATTCACGGGGGTCTCCGATCACATGGCACGCTATATCTTCATCACAGGCGGTGTGGTCTCGTCGCTGGGCAAGGGTCTGGCCTCGGCGGCTTTGGGTGCCTTGCTTCAGGCACGCGGTTTTTCGGTGCGACTGCGCAAGCTGGACCCCTATCTGAACGTCGATCCCGGCACGATGTCGCCCTTCGAGCATGGCGAGGTCTTCGTCACCGATGATGGCGCAGAGACCGACCTCGACCTTGGGCATTACGAGCGTTTCACCGGCGTCGCCGCGCGGAAGACCGACAGCATCAGCTCGGGCCGGGTCTACTCCACCGTGCTAGAGAAAGAGCGCCGCGGCGATTATCTGGGCAAGACCATTCAGGTGATCCCCCACGTTACAAATGAAATCAAAGACTTCATCGACATCGGCGATGATGAGGTCGATTTCATGCTCTGCGAAATCGGCGGCACCGTGGGCGATATCGAAGGTCTCCCCTTCTTCGAGGCGATCCGCCAGTTCAGCCAAGACAAGCCGCGCGGTCAGTGTATCTTCATGCACCTCACGCTGCTGCCCTACGTCAAGGCCAGCGGCGAGTTGAAGACCAAGCCGACGCAGCACTCGGTCAAAGAACTCCGCTCCATCGGCATCGCGCCCGACATTCTGGTTTGCCGCTCCGAGGGGCCGATCCCGGCCAAGGAGCGTGAGAAGCTGGCGCTCTTCTGCAACGTGCGCCCGGATTCGGTGATCGCCGCGCAGGATCTGAAATCGATCTACGAAGCTCCGCTCGCCTATCACCGCGAGGGGCTGGATCAGGCGGTTCTGGATGCTTTCCAGATCACCCCCGCGCCCAAGCCGAACCTGTCGCGTTGGGAAGATGTGGCCGACCGCATCTACAACCCCGAGGGCGAAGTCAAAGTCGCCATCGTCGGCAAATACACCCAGCTTGAAGACGCCTATAAATCCATCGCCGAGGCGCTGACCCATGGCGGCATGGCGAACCGGGTCAAGGTCAAAGTTGAATGGGTCGACGCCGAGATTTTCGACAGCGAAGACCCCGGTCCGCATCTCGAAGGGTTCCACGCGATCCTCGTCCCCGGCGGCTTTGGAGAGCGCGGGACCGAGGGCAAGATCAAAGCCGCGCAATATGCCCGCGAGCATAAGGTGCCCTATCTGGGCATCTGCCTTGGGATGCAGATGGCCGTGATCGAAGCGGCGCGGAACGTGGCGGGCCTGAAAACGGCGGGGTCGGAGGAATTCGACCATGAAGCCGGTAAAAAGCGTTTCGAGCCAGTGGTTTATCACCTCAAGGAATGGGTTCAGGGCAACCACAAAGTGGCGCGCAAAGTCGATGACGACAAGGGCGGCACCATGCGTTTGGGGGCCTATGACGCGACGCTGGTCGAAGGGTCGCGCGTGGCCGAAGCCTATGGCACCACCACCATCGACGAGCGTCACCGCCACCGCTATGAGGTAGACATCGCCTATAAGGACCAGCTTGAGAAGGCCGGGCTGAAGTTCTCGGGCATGTCCCCCGATGGCAAGCTGCCTGAGATCGTCGAATGGTCGGATCACCCGTGGTTCATTGGCGTCCAGTTCCACCCTGAGCTGAAGTCCAAGCCCTTCGACCCGCACCCCCTGTTCAAGGATTTCGTGCGCGCCGCGAAGGATGTCTCGCGGTTGGTATAAGCTTTTGAGGCCCGTGCGTTTTGCGCCGGGCCTTTTTTCTGCCGGGCAACCACTAAAAGGCCCGGAATCAAGCCGCAGGCGCCGGGCCATCGCCTGCCCGCCCGCCACGCCGTAGGCGTGCCATCATTCATTCGGCGCACCTGCGGTGCGACGGGTAGGCGATTTCGCGACGGGCGCGTACTTCTGCGAGAACACATCACGGTAGCACCATAAAGTGGCATGGATCGCGGTTTGGTTCGCCCACCCGCGGACAGGCGCTGGCCCTTGGCTCCCCCTCTTTCGCGTTGCACCCGCCAACCACTCCGCTACAGCTAGGCCATGCTGAGCTATCAACACATCTACCACGCCGGAAACCTTGCAGACGTGCAGAAACATGCGCTTTTGTCGTGGATGCTGTCCTATCTCACCCGCAAGGACAAACCGCTCACCTATCTGGAGACCCATGCAGGCCGGGCGCTTTATGACCTGTCGGATGCGGCGGCGGAAAAGACTGGCGAAGCGCGGCAGGGCATCGACAAGGTGCGCGATTGGTTCGGCCCCGATCATCCCTATAGGCAGGTTCTGGAAGCGCTGCGCGAGGCCCACGGCCCCCGCGCCTACCCCGGCTCTCCGCTGTTGGCCGCGAAACTGCTGCGCCCCGATGACCGCATCCATCTGGCCGAATTGCACCCACAAGAACACAGCGCCCTCGATTTGGCGATGTCGCCCTACCCGGCGAAATGCCACCTCAGCGACGGGTTCGAGATGGCCTTTGCCCTGACCCCGCCCACACCGCGCCGGGGGATGCTGCTGATTGATCCCTCTTACGAGATCAAAACCGATTACGAGACCATTCCGCGCCAGATCGCCAAACTCAACCGCGCTTGGAACGTGGGCATCATCGCCCTGTGGTATCCAATCCTGACCAATCGCGCGCATCTTCCGATGCTCGACAAGCTTACCGCCAACCACCCCGATGCGCTGCGCCACGAAGTGCGCTTTCCGCCCGCGCGGCCCGGTCATGGTATGGTCGGCTCGGGCATGTTCGTGATCAATCCCCCCTACGGGCTCGACAATGAGGCACAGAACCTCACCGCCCGTTTCGCCACTTTGACCCAACAGGAGAGATAACAGATGCCAAAGGGCTATTGGATCGCCACCATGGATATCCACGACACCGCGATTTACGACAAATACCGTGCCGCCAATGCCAAACCCTTTGCGGATTACGGCGCGCGCTTCCTTGTTCGCGGTGGCACCCAGCAGATCCGCGAAGGGCAAATGCGCGCCCGCACCGTTGTTTTGGAATTCGACAGCTACGCCGATGCGGTCGCCTGCTACGAAAGCCCCGGCTACCAGCGCGCAAAAGACATCCGGCTGAACGTGGCGGACGGGTCTTTGGTGATCGTTGAGGGCTATGACGGCTAGCCCGTCTGGCCCCTTGCAGGAACCTGCGCCCCCGATGCGCAGTTTCCTCTATGGCGACCCTGTTTCCTGCGATAAGTGAGCCCCATGCTGAACCGACTGTTCCCCCGCCGCAAGGCACAGCCGAAACCTTTGCCGCAGCCCAATGCCCAACTGGCACTGGGCGCGCTTTTGGTGCGCGTGGCCTTTGCCGACCGCAACTACCGCGCCTCTGAGATTGGCCAGATCGACCGCATTCTGGCGCAGACCTTTGGGCTGAAACCCATCGAGGCGGCGAAACTGCGTGCCACCTGCGAAGCGCTTGAGCGCGACGCCCCCGGCACGCCGGAGTTCACCCGCATTCTGCGCGAAGAGGTCGACTATGCCGACCGCAAGGCATTGGGCGAGGCGATGTGGCAGGTGGCCCTTTCGGATGGCGCGCGCAACGATGACGAGGAAATTCAGCTTGTCGCCATCGAAACCGCCCTCGGCCTGTCGGATGAGGATATGGCCGCAGCCCGCGCCAACGCTTTGAACGAGCTATGACATTCCCTTTTCCCGCAGCAGGATGATGACACATATATGTTTGGTGACTTTCTCAAGCGGCTGACCCAGCCCGAACCCGATCCATTGGCCGACAATGACGCCCGCCTCGCGCTGACCGCGCTTTTGGTACGCATTGCCCGGTCCGACAATGACTACGCGATGAGCGAGCGGCGTCTGATCGACCGGATCGCGGCCGAGCGTTACGGCCTGAACGAGACCGACGCCACCGCCCTGCGTAAAGAGGCCGAGGCGCTTGAGGCGCAAGCCCCCGACACCGTGCGCTTTACCCGTGCGATCAAGGATGCGGTGCCCTACGAGCACCGGCTAGAGGTCATCGAAGCGCTTTGGCAGGTGGTTCTGGCCGACGGAAGCCGTTCCGATGAAGAGGACGCGCTGCTGCGGCTGGTGTCGAACCTCCTTGGCGTCACCGATACCGACAGCGCCATGGCGCGCCAGCGCGTCGCCAAGGAAAGCTGACCGAGCGTCAGCACCGATGCCGCGATGCAACGCGGGTCAAACTCTGCGTTGCAATTTCCGTCGATTCGTCGCTTTATAGCGCACTGAAATGACAGATTGGCGACAGTTTCCGTGACCACAGACACCCCGGTTATCCAGATTAAGAACCTCCACAAGGCCTATGGCGCACTGGAGGTTCTCAAAGGGGTCGATCTGACCGCCCCGCGTGGCCATGTGATCTCGCTCATCGGGTCTTCCGGCTCGGGCAAATCGACCCTTTTGCGCTGCTGCAACCTGTTGGAGGACAGCCAGCAGGGCGAGGTGATCTTTAAGGGCGAGCCGGTGCGTTGGAAGGGCGACGGCCACCAGCGCTGCCCCGCGGACGCCAAACAGGTGCTGCGCATCCGCACCAACCTGTCGATGGTCTTCCAGCAGTTCAATCTCTGGGCGCATATGTCGATCCTGCAAAACGTGATGGAAGCGCCACTGACCGTGCTGGGTCGCGACCGGGCCGAGGTGGAGCGCGCCGCGCGCGGCTATCTGGAAAAGGTCGGCATCGGCGACAAATGCGATGTCTATCCCGCCCAGCTCTCCGGTGGGCAGCAACAGCGCGCCGCCATCGCCCGCGCACTCTGCATGGAGCCCGAGGCGCTGCTGTTCGATGAACCCACCAGCGCGCTCGACCCCGAGTTGGAGCAGGAAGTCGTCAAGGTTATTAAGGATCTGGCCGCAGAGGGGCGCACGATGGTGATCGTGACCCATGACATGAAACTGGCCGCCGATGTCAGCGATCATGTCGTCTTTTTGCATCAAGGTCTGATCGAAGAACAAGGGACGCCCGAAGAAGTCTTTGGCGCGCCCAAATCGGAACGTCTGCGTGGGTTCCTTTCGGCAACCCAGCCTGCGTAAACAAGAACCAAAGGGAGTTACCAAATGAAAAAGATCCTACTGGCAAGCGTCGCGCTCAGCATGACCGCTGGCTTCGCGATGGCCGAAGCCCATGGCAAGACCATCCGCATGGGCACCGAGGGCGCCTACCCCCCCTACAACTTCATCAACGACGCCGGCGAAGTCGACGGGTTCGAGCGTGAGCTGGGCGACGAGCTGTGCAAGCGCGCTGAACTGACCTGCGAATGGGTCAAGAACGACTGGGACAGCATCATCCCCAACCTCGTGTCGGGCAACTATGACAACATCATGGCCGGGATGAGCATCACCAACGAGCGTCGCGAAGTCGTGGCCTTCACGCAGGACTACTACCCTCCCACCGCTTCCGCCTATGTCGCGGCATCTGAAGATGCGGATATCGAAGGCGGCGTTGTTGCTGGTCAGACAGCCACCATTCAGGCCGCACATGTTGCCGAAAGTGGCGCCACGCTGATCGAATTCGCGACCCCGGAAGAGACCGTTGCCGCCGTGCGCAATGGCGAAGCCGACGCAGTCTTTGCCGATAAGGATTACCTTGTGCCGGTCGTCGAGGAATCCGGCGGTGAGCTGATGTTCGTGGGCGATGACGTGCCGCTTGGCGAAGGCATCGGCATGGCGCTGCGCCAGTCGGACGGCGAACTGCTTGAAACCTTTGACGCGGTCATCACCGAGATGAAGGAAGACGGCTCGTTGAACGAACTGCTGAAAAAGTGGTTCGGCGACGACACCAACGTCTACGAGTGATCCAACCTCAGGCGCGCCCCGGTGGCGCGCCTGACCCTCCTCGCGCGGCACCGCTCGCGCGGATCAGCCCTCGCGCGGCACCCTCGCGCGGACCAGCCCATGGGGGCCCATGTTTTCTTTCTGCTCTGATCCATCGATCCTGGACGACTGGTTCTGGACCGCCTGTTATCTGACAACCGGCGTTCATATGTCGTTCTACATCTCCTTCCTCAAGGTCTTGATGCTGCTCGCCGTGACTGCGCCCGTGGCGCTGGCCTTCGGCTTTGGCGGGGCCATGATGGCGCGCGCGCGGTTTGCGCCACTCAGCTGGTTCGGCAAGGGCTATATCGCGCTGGTGCGCGGTGTGCCCGATATCGCTTTCTTTCTGTTTTTCGTCATCGCCTTGGATCAGGGCATCGAATACCTGCGCCACAAGGTGCTCTGCCCGGATTGGGACATGCCGATCCGCCAAGGCAGCGACTTCGTGGTCTGCCAAGAGGCCAAGATGCCCCTGGGCAATGCCGCGCAATGGGTGCATGAGACCTATGGTTTCAGCCTCGCCGTCTTTACCTTCGCCATCGTTTTCGGCGCTTTTGCGGCCAATGTGCTTTTCGGGGCCATGCGGGCCGTGCCAAAGGCGCAGCTTGAAACCGCCGAAGCCTATGGCATGACCCACCGCCAGACCTTCTGGCGCGTCCTGGTGCCGCAGATGTGGGTCTATGCCCTGCCGGGTCTCAGCAACCTGTGGATGGTACTGATCAAGGCCACGCCGCTGCTGTTTTTGCTGGGGGTGGAGGATATCGTCTATTGGGCGCGTGAGCTGGGCGGCACCAAGACGCCGCGCTTTACCGATTACCCGCACCCTGACTGGCGCATGTGGTACTTCCTCGCGCTGCTGGTGTTCTACCTTCTCTTCACCCGCATTTCCGAGATCACGTTGGACCGTCTGATGAAACGACTGACACGCGGCCAAGCCACCACCGGCGGCGAAGCCCAGCGGAGGGCCGGCGCATGAGCTGTCTGCAAACGATTCAGGACTACGGTCTGCGGTCCCTTGGCTATGGCGAACGGCTGCTGCCACGCGACGGCTTCACGCTTTGCGAGCAGTTCACGCTGATTGGCTCGGGCATGATCTGGAACGTCTATTTCGGCGTCGTCGCCCTGCTGACCGGCTTTTTCTTCGCCACGGCGCTTGGCGTCGGCAAGGCCAGCGCGAACCCGTGGTTCCGCAAACCGGCGGAATGGTTCATCTTCATCTTCCGTGGCTCGCCGCTCTTCATCCAGTTCTTCTTTGGCTACTTCCTGTTCCTGTCGCTGAAATCCGAATACGCCTTCTTCGGCCCCTTCACGGCGGCATGGCTGGGCGCGTTGATCGTGCTCTTTCTCAACACTGCCGCATATTCGGGCGAAATTTTTTACGGCGCGCTGCAGTCCATCCCCAAGGGCGATGTGGAAGCTGCGGATGCCTATGGTCTGTCGGGTTGGTCACGCTTTCGTCGGGTGATCTGGCCCACCTCGCTGCGGCTCGCTTGGCCCGCCTATACGAACGAGGCGATTTTTCTGTTTCACGCCACGACACTGGTGTTTTTCAGCGGTTTCCCGGCATGGCAACAGCGCGGCGATGCGCTCTACTACGCCAGCTATTTCGCGGACAAAACCTTCAACCCCTTTGTCCCCTATCCCATTCTTGCCGGGTATTTCATCCTTCTGACGCTCTGCATCATCGGCGTCTTCGGTTTGATCAATTCCCGCCTCAACCGGCACCTTCCACAGGCCCAACGCCGTAAAATTCGCTTGCGTCCTAATTTGATCCGGTAGTATCCATTATTTGATCAAATTACGCGGCGCGTGGGCGCCAACCGCTTTTGCCCCTCTCCGGGCGAACCGCTTTGTGACATGCCCACCGCCCTTTCAGGTGATGTATGAACAACTGGCTTCGCAAAAATCCTCAGGTCCGCACCATTCGTGTGGCCGCCGCCGACCTCAACGGCCAAGCGCGGGGCAAGCGCATCCCCTCGCGCTTTGCCGATAAGGTCACGACCGACGGCACCCGCTTTCCCGTCTCGGTGCTGAACCTCGACATCTGGGGGGAGGATATCGACGACAGCCCACTGGTGTTCGAAACGGGCGATGCGGATGGCGTGCTGAAACCGACCGAGCGGGGCTTCATGCCGATGCCTTGGCTCGACGCGCCCTCGGCCCTGCTGCCGATCTGGATGTTCCGCGAAGATGGCCGCCCCTACCCCGGCGATCCGCGCCATGCGCTGCGCGCGGTGCTCGACCGCTACAAGGCGCGCGGGCTGACGCCGGTCTGTGCCGTTGAGCTGGAATTCTTCCTGATCGACGATTCGGGCCGCAACCTTCAGGTGCCCGTCTCGCCCCGGTCGGGCAAGCGGCGCAAGGCGGCCGAGACCATGTCGATCCGCGCGCTCGATCAGTTCGATCTGTTCTTCACCGATCTTTATGACGCCTGCGAAGAGATGGACATCCCCGCCGACACCGCCATTTCCGAGGCGGGTCTGGGCCAGTTCGAGATCAACCTCATGCATTGCGATGACGCCCTGCGCGCCGCCGATGACGCATGGCTGTTCAAGATGCTGGTCAAGGGACTGGCACGGCGGCACGGCTTTGCCGCAAGCTTTATGGCGAAACCCTACGAGGATTACTCCGGCTCCGGCCTGCACACCCATTTCTCGGTACTGGATGAGAAGGGCGACAACATCTTTGACGATGGCGGGCCGAAGGGCACCGACACGCTGCGCCACGCCGTGGCGGGCTGCATGAACGCGATGCAGGGCTCGGCGCTGGTCTTTTGCCCGCATGCCAATAGCTTTGACCGAATGGTGCCGGAATCCCATGCGCCCACCGGGGTTTGCTGGGCCTATGAGAACCGCACCGCCGCGATCCGCATCCCCTCGGGCAGCCCCAAGGCGCGGCGCATCGAACACCGCGTCTCGGGCGGGGATGTGAACCCCTATCTGATGCTCGCCGCCGTGCTGGGTGCGGCCCTCAACGGGATCGAAGATGCGCTTGAGCCGCCCGCCCCGATCACCGGCAATGCCTATGCCGCCGACTTGCCGCGCATGCCGAGCGACTGGAAAACCGCCATCGACCTGTTTGAAAGCTGCCCCCATGTCGCGCGGATCTTCGCACCCGAGATGATCCGTAACTTCGTGCTGACCAAGCGTCAGGAATTGTATTACATGCAGGAATTGACCCCAGAGGAACAGGTCGAGATCTATCTCGACACTGTGTAACAGGTGACACATGAAAATTGGCATTCTGCAAACCGGCCACTCCCCCGATGATTTCCGCGAACAGCTCGGCGACTATGGGGAGATGTTCACCAAACTGCTGGATGGCCACGGGTTTGACTTTCAAATCTGGTCGGTCGTCGATGGCATCCTGCCCGACAGCGTGACGCAGGCGGACGGCTGGCTGATCACCGGATCGAAACACGGCGCTTATGAGGATCACGATTGGATCCCGCCGCTGGAAGAGTTCATCCGCCAGACCTACGCTGATGGCCGCCCAATGGTCGGTGTCTGCTTTGGGCATCAGATCATCGCCCAAGCGCTCGGCGGCAAGGTCGAGAAATTCACCAACGGCTGGTCCATTGGCCGCACCGAATACGACATGGACGGTGAGAAACTGGCGCTGAACGCTTGGCATCAGGATCAGATCGTGGACCTGCCCGAAGGGGCGCGCGTCGTCGCCTCATCGGACTTTTGCGCCTATGCGGCGCTGGCCTATGACGACCGTATCTGGACGGTGCAGCCGCATCCCGAATTCGGCCATGACTTCATCGACGGGTTGATCAAAACCCGTGGCAAGGGCGTGGTGCCCGAGCATCTGCTGGAACAGGCCACCGCCGCCCTGGGCGGCCCCATCGACAACCATAAAATCGCGGACCAAATGGCCGCATTCTTTAAAGACAACAGGAAAGAGAGGGCCTGATGGCCGAGGATTGGACAGAAGCACTACCCGAAGCGGCGCGCGCCTATCTTGAGGGCCGGCGTCTGGACGAAGTGGAATGTATCATCCCCGACCTGCCCGGCATCGCCCGGGGCAAGGCCGTCCCGGCGTCGAAATTCGCGCGGCAGGAATATTTCCACCTGCCTGACAGCATCTTCTACCAGACCATCACCGGCGAATGGGGCGAAGCGGCGGGCGAGGAAGGCTTCATCGAAAAAGACATGATCCTGCGCCCGGATATGGAGACGGCCACCGCCGCCCCTTGGACCGGGGACTGGACGCTTCAGGTCATCCACGACGCCTATGACCGCGAGGGTGAACCGGTGGCCTATTCGCCGCGCAATGTGCTCAAACGCGTGGTGCAGCTTTACCGCGACAAGGGGTGGGAGCCGGTCGTGGCCCCCGAGATGGAGTTCTTCCTTGTGGCCCGCAACATCGACCCGGCCAAGGAAATCCTGCCGATGATGGGCCGCTCGGGTCGCCCGGCGGCGGCGCGGCAGGCCTATTCGATGACCGCGGTGGATGAATTTGGCCCCGTGATCGACGACATCTACGACTTTGCCGAGGCGCAGGGTTTCGAGATCGACGGCATCACCCAAGAGGGCGGCGCAGGTCAGCTTGAGATCAACCTGCAGCATGGTGATCCCGTGCGGCTGGCCGATGAGGTGTTCTATTTCAAACGGCTGATCCGCGAAGCGGCGATGCGACATGAGTGCTACGCCACCTTCATGGCCAAACCCATCGCCGATGAGCCCGGCAGCGCGATGCATATCCACCACTCGGTGCTGGACGTGGAAACCGGCGAGAACATCTTTGTCGATGGCGAGGGGGAAGAGACCGCCCGCTTCCGCCATTTCATCGCCGGTTTGCAAAACCACATGCCAAGCGCGCTCGCCGTGATCGCGCCCTATGTCAATTCCTACCGCCGCTATGTCAAAGATCACGCCGCGCCGATCAACCTTGAATGGGGCCGCGACAACCGCACCACGGGCATCCGCGTGCCGCTCTCAGGGCCAAAGTCGCGCCGGGTGGAGAACCGCCTTGCCGGTATGGACTGCAACCCCTACCTCGGCATCGCCGCCAGCCTCGCCTGCGGCTATCTGGGGCTGATCCAGCAAAAAGACCCGCTGCCCGAATTCAAGGGCGACGCCTATGTCGGCGAAGGGGATATTCCGCAGGTTCTGGGCCAAGCGCTCGACCTTTTCGAGGAGGCGGCAGAGCTGCATGAGGCTTTGGGCCCGGAGTTCGCCCGCGTCTATTCCATCGTGAAACGGGCGGAATATGAGGAGTTCCTACAGGTCATCTCACCTTGGGAACGTGAACATCTGCTGATGAACGTCTAACGCCCGGAGGCCCGATGAACCTGCTTTATGCCAATGACACGCCCGGCCAGTACCCCACCAGCTGGTACGCCGCCACCGCCACGAAACACGCGGCCTTTCCGCCGCTTCAGGGCGATACGAAGGCTGATGTCTGTGTCGTTGGCGGCGGCTACACCGGGCTTTCCGCCGCGCTGCATCTGGCCGAAGCGGGCTATGACGTGGTGCTTTTGGACGCGCAGCGCGTAGGCTTTGGCGCCTCGGGTCGCAATGGCGGGCAATTGGGCTCGGGCCAGCGCGTCGAGCAGGACGGCCTCGAAAAGATGCTGGGCGAGGACCATGCCGCCAAGCTGTGGCAGATGGGCGAAGAGGCCAAGGAGCTGGTCAAATCCCTGATCGCGAAACATGACATTGATTGCCATCTGAAACCCGGCGTGGCCTGGACCGGCTCAAGCGCATCTGACGTGCGCCATCTGCACGATTATGCCGAGCATCTGCAAAAGCGCTATGGCTATGACCAGATCGAAGTGTTGGATCACGCCGCGCTGCAATCGGTCTGCCCTTCGCCCGACTACAAGGGCGGCGTGCTTGATATGGGGGCCGCGCATTTGCACCCCTTGAACTATGCCCTTGGCCTTGCCCGCGCCGCTGCCGCGGCGGGCGTGCGCATCCATGAGACAAGCCCCGCCGAGAACATCGTCGAAGGCAGCAAGGCGCTGGTGCAAACCGCCACCGGCAGTGTCAGCGCCGATCATGTGGTGCTGGCTTGCAACGGCTATCTGGGCAAGCTCAACGGCGATGTGGCCGCGAGGGTCATGCCGATCAACAATTTCATCGCCGCGACCGAACCCTTGGGCGCGCGCGTGAAAGACGTGCTGCCCCGCGACGTGGCCGTGGCCGACAGCCGTTTCGTGGTGAATTATTTCCGCCTGTCGCACGACGGGCGGCTGCTGTTTGGCGGTGGCGAGAGCTATGGCTATCGCTTCCCGCAGGACATCGCCGCAAAGGTGCGCAAACCGATGTCGCAGGTCTTTCCGCAATTGAAAGACGTGAAAATCGACTACGCTTGGGGCGGCACCCTTGGCATCACGATGAAACGCCTGCCCTATGTGGCACGGCTTGCGCCGAACATCCTTACGGCCTCGGGCTATTCCGGTCACGGTGTCGGGACCGCGACCCATGCGGGCTATCTGATGGCCAAGGCGATCGAAGGCGATGCCGCGGGTTTCGACACGATGGCCGCGATCCCGACACAGGCTTTCCCCGGTGGGGCCTCTTTGCGCAGTCCGCTTTTGGTGCTTGCGATGCTTTGGTATGCGACGCGGGATCGGTTGGGGTTTTGACTTCGCCCTAAGCGGTAGCGCGGGGCTGGTTGGGTGGAGAAGTACGGGGGCTCTGCCCCCATCGCGCCTTGGGCGCGATTCCCCCGAGGGTATTTGAGAAAGGATGAAGGGGAGGAGGGAGTGGCCTGTCGTGGAGGCATCCCCCTTGGTTTGCCCAGGTGTTTGTTTTACTATTCTGGAAATCATTATTCAGGATTTTGAAATATGGCTTTGCCCGACATGCACCGTGCCGAACCGATCCCTGCCGAAGCGGAGGCCGCCATCGCGGCGCTTTTGCAAAGTGGCGATCTTTTTCGCTATACTGCGGCCAAGGATGCGCCTGTTTCCCTCTTGGAGGTCGAATTTGCGCAGATGATGGGCAGTGAATATGCGCTGGCCGTGTCCTCCTGTTCGGCCGCGCTGTTTCTGTCGCTGCTTGCTTTGGACCTGCCGGACGCTGCGCCGGTGTTGATCCCGGGGTTCACCTTTGCCGCCGTTCCTTCTGCGGTGATCCACGCAGGCTGCGCGCCGGTGCTTTGTGAAGTGGGCGAGAATTACCGTGTGGATTTGGAGGATTTCGCTGCCAAACTGCCGGGCGTTCGGGCCGTGATCATCAGCCATATGCGGGGGCATACCTCGGATATGGATGCGATCATGGAGCTTTGCGAGGCTGCTGGCGTGCCGGTGATCGAAGACTCCGCCCATTCGTTGGGCACGCTTTGGCGGGGACGGAAAATCGGGACGATTGGCAAGATCGGCTGCTTTTCTTTCCAGTCCTACAAGATGATCAACGCGGGCGAAGGCGGTATCCTGATCACCGATGACGCCGATCTGGTGGCGCGGGCGATCATCATGTCGGGCGCCTATGAGCATAATTGGAAGAAACACGCAGCCCTGCAAGACAGCTTTGCCAAATGGCAGAACCGGCTGCCGCTGTACAATCTGCGCATGTCCAACCTTTCGGCTGCGATCATCCGGCCACAATTGCCGCATTTGCCGCGCCGGGTGGCCGATGGGCTGCGCAATCACGATCACATGGCGGCACGGCTGGCCGCCTCCCCCTTGATCGAGGTGCCGAGCCCCCTGCCCGGTGAGACCCGCGCGCCGGATTCGATCCAGTTCAATCTGGTGGGCCTCTCTGACGCCAGCACCCGCGCTTTCGCGGCGTCGGCGGAAGCGGCGGGGGTGAAGGTGCAGGTCTTTGGTCAGAGCACCGACAACGCCCGCGCCTTTTGGAACTGGCAATTTATCAAAGACCTGCCCGAGCTGCCGCGCACCCGCGCCATGCTGATGCGGGCCTGCGACGTGCGGCTGCCGGTGCAATTGACGCTGGAGGAGATCGACGCCGTGGCGGATGTGATCCTGGGCGCGTTGGCGGATCTGGCCGAGGCGCAGGCGGCCTGAGGCGGGCGCGCGACGCCCGCTTCTTCCGAGGTTAGTTCAGCTTTGACAGTTTGTCCTGCAGCTCTGCCAACTGCTTTTTGATCGCGTCCAGATCGTCGCCCTGATCGGCCTGTTGTTTGGGCGGCTCTGGCGTGGTTGATTTGGCCCAGCCGCCGGTCATCGCCTTCATAAAGGCTTCTTGCTGCGCTTGCATCGCTTCCATGCCGGGCATCTTGGCCATCGGGTTCATCGCGCTCATGTTTTCGATCGCCTTGGACTGGCCATCGCGCAGCATGTCGAAAGAGGCCTGCAGAAACTGCGGCACCACCGAGACATTGCCCGACATATAGCTGCGCACCAGATCGGTCAGCACATCGACCGGCAAGACGGCTTCGCCCCGGCTTTCGTGTTCGGCGATGATTTGCAGCAGATACTGTCGTGTCAGGTCATCGCCGGATTTGAGATCGACGATCTGAACCTCGCGGCCATCGCGGATGAAACCGGCGATATCCTCCAGCGTGACATAATCGCTTGTTTCGGTGTTGTAGAGCCTGCGGCTGGCGTAGCGTTTTATCAGCAAGGGCTTCGGTTTGTCCGCCATGATGTTACTCCCGACCAATGGTGCTGCATCGCAGCTTAGGACAGGGACCGGCAAATAGAAAGAGCGCATGACAAAAGGGCAGGCCCGTCTGGACCTGCCCTTTCTTTAAGCATTCCGCGGCGCAGGAAACCCAGCCTCGGATTTATTTCACTGTCGCTTTCTTGGCGGCAGCCTGTGCGGCGGCCACGCCTTCGGTGGTGGCGGCTTTGGCGTCGCTTTGCAGGTCTTTGCCAGCCGACATCATCAGCTCGACGGTGTCCATCTGAACCTTTTTCGCGATCTCGGCGAAGGCGGCCATATGCTCGGCCGCGGATTCGGCGGAGGCGGAGGCGAAATCGGTCATCGCTTTGGCGTAATCCGTGGGCTCGGCTTTGACCTTGGTCATCTCGGTCAGGCGGGCCAGCGTCTCTTTGGTCCAGGCGGTGGAGATGTCGGCGGATTTTTCAGCCGCGTCGAAGGCAACGCCCGAAAGTTTCTCGTTCAGGGTGGCGGTGTTTTTGAATGCGTCTTGCATGGCGGCGTTATCCACCGGGAAAGCGCCCAGAACGTCTTTGAACATCGCGGTCATGTCAGGTGTCTTGGTCATGTCTCAATCCTTTTAATGCTACTGTGGCAAGGGAGCGGGGAGACCCGTCCGTTTCGCGTCTGACCACAATATAGATGCCGCAGCGCAGCATTTCAAGGTTTTTTCTGCATTGCAGCATGGGGCCCCAGGGGGTTTGGATTACGTAAGGTAATCAGTCATTTGCCTTGCGGGTCACATAGCTCCCCGGGGCATCGGCAAGAATTTCCCGCCCATCGTCGCCCGGAAACCGTGCGGGAATCATAGCCCCTGCGCGTTTGGCCAGCCACTTGCCCCACCGCGGCCACCACGACCCTTCGTAAAAAGCCGCAGCCTCGCGCCATGCTGTGTAATCCTGCGTGAGATCGCCGTTCACATAGTGGCCGTATTTCTTTCGATTGGGCGGATTGACGATGCCCGCGATATGGCCCGATTGCGCCATGATAAAGGTCTTATCCTTCGACCCCATCTGCTGCACCCCGCGGTAGCAGTCTTTCCATGGCGCGATGTGATCCGTCTCGCAGGCCACGGCACAGAGCGGCACCTCGATATCATCCAGCGTCAGCCGCTCTCCGAGCAGTTTGAAACCGCCTTCGGCCAATTCGTTGCGCTGGCACAAACCGCGCAGGTATTGCATTGCCATCTGCCCCGGCAGATTGGCCCCGTCGCCGTTCCAATAGAGCAAGTCAAAGGCCGGGGGCGTCTCGCCCATCATGTAGCTGCGCACGGCGGGACCATAGACCAGATCGTTGGAGCGCAGGAATGAAAAGGTGCGCGCCATGACGACCGAGGGCAGAATGCCCTTATCCGCCGTCTCGGCCTCGATCCCGTCGATGAAATCATCGGTGAGGAAAGGCTGAAACTCCCCCTGATCCGAGAAATCGGTGAGCGCGGTGAAGAAGGTGGCGGATTTGATCGAACTATCGCCACGCTTTTTCAGCAGCGACAGGGTCAGCGCCAGCGTGGTGCCTGCAATGCAATAGCCCACCACGTTAAGACGCTTTTCCTGAGTGATCGCCTTTACCTCTTCAATCGCGGCGAGGTAGCCCTCTTCGACGTAATCCTCCATGCCGATCTGGGCATAGCTGGCATCGGGGTTCACCCATGACACGATGAACAGCGTATGCCCCTGATCCACCAGCCATTTGACGAGGCTGTTCTGCGCCTTAAGGTCAAGAATGTAGAACTTGTTGATCCACGGCGGGAAGATCAGCAGCGGTGTTTTATGGACCTCTTCGGTGCTGGGCGCGTATTGGATCAACTCGAACATGCGGTTGCGAAACACCACCTTGCCCGGCGTGGTGGCAATGTTGCGGCCCAGCTCGAAGGCGCTGTCATCCGCCAGTTTCACGACCAGCTCGCCGTTGTTGGCCTCCAGATCCGCGATCAGGTTTTCCAGCCCCTTCACAAGGCTTTCGCCCTCGGTCTCGACCGCGCGTTCCAGCACGTCGGGATTGGTGGCGAGGAAGTTGGTCGGCGACATCATCGCGATGATCTGCTGGCTGAAATAGACCAGCCGCTTCTTCTCGGCCGGGTCCATGTCTTGGGCATCTTCGACCGCTTGGCGCAGCGCCTCGGCGTTGATCAGATACTGCTGTTTGATGAAGTTGAAATAGGGGTGGGTCTGCCACAGCGGGTTGGCAAAACGTTTGTCGGTCGGGGCGTCCTCTTCGACCGGGGCCAAACCGCCCTTGGCCAGCGCCTGCTGCGCCTCGACGAAATGGGCCACCGATTTGGTCCAATAGCCCATCTGATGCTCCATCAAACGGGCCGGATTGGTCATCGCCTCGGCCCAGTAAGACTGTGCCGCCTTGGCGAAAAGCTGTTGGTTCGGACCATCGAGCGCGGGCTGATGGCCCTCGCGCTGCGCCATCACACGGGTCAGGCGCTTGCTTAATTCTTCAACCTTTTTCAAGTTTTGCGCCATACGAGACAGGGCTTGAGGCTCGGCAATCTCGGGATTTTCGGATTCTGTTGTCATCTTAACCCTTACCTCCTATCTTCGCAGGTGCAGCATAAAGGAGCCCCCACATGCGCTATATGGCCACCTACGACATGATGGAGTCCATCCGGAACACCAATCAATGGCTCGGCGCGTCTGCGCTTGCTATGGCATCCTACCCGGCTTTCTCTCTGTTTCCAAACCCCGCGATGGAATGGCTCGCCGCTTGGGGTGAGGTAACGGAGCGGACCTTTGCCCGCATGGTCGTGAAACCCGATTGGGACATTCCCCCGGTGGTCGGCCCCAAGGGGCAGGACTGTCTGGTCAGCATCGAGCCGGTGATGGAACGGCCCTTTGGCGATCTGTTGAAATTCTCGGTCCAAGGCCGCGAAGAGACGGGCCGCAAGGTTCTTTTGGTCGCGCCAATGTCGGGTCATTACGCCACGCTGCTCCGTTCCACTGTGATCTCCCTGCTGCCTGATTGCGACGTCTATGTGACGGACTGGCACAATGCGCGTGATATTCCAGTTAGTGCGGGCAAGTTCGACATCGAGGATTATACGCTCTACCTCGTTGATTTCATGCATCACCTCGGGCCGGACACCCATGTGATCGCGGTCTGCCAGCCTGCGCCGCTGACGCTGGCCGCCACCGCCTATCTGGCCGAGGAAGCGCCCGAAGCGCAGCCGCGCACGCTGACGCTGATCGGCGGGCCGATTGATCCCGATGCCGCGCCCACGGATGTGACCGATTTCGGGCATAGCGTGACCATGGGCCAGCTTGAGCAGATGATGATCCAACAGGTCGGCTTCAAATACGCGGGCGTGGGGCGCAAGGTCTATCCGGGGCTGTTGCAGCTTACTTCTTTCATCTCGATGAACAATGACACCCACCGCGATGCCTTTGCCAATCAGATCACCCGCGTGGCGCAAAAGACGGCGCATGAGCATGACAAGCACAACAAGTTCTACGACGAATACCTCGCCGTGATGGACATGCCGGCGGAGTTCTACCTCTCGACCGTCGAGCGGATTTTCAAAGAGCGCGAGATCGCGCGGAATCTCTTTACCGTGGCGGGCCGTCAGGTCGATATCGGCAAGATCACCACCGTGGCCGTCAAAACGGTCGAGGGCAGCAAGGACGACATTTCGGCCCCCGGCCAGTGCATCGCGGCGCTTGATCTGCTGACCGGGCTGCCGGATGCCAAGAAGGCCAGCCATCTTGAGCAGGGCGCGGGCCATTACGGCATCTTCGCGGGCAAAAGCTGGCGCAACAACATCCGGCCCTTGGTGCTCGACTTTATCGACGCGAACAATGGCACGCCAGAGCCACAGAACCCGGCGCCCCAACCTCCCGAGCCACAAAAGCCCGCGTCTCAGAAACCCGAGGCCAAGAAGAGCGATAAACCCGCAGCGGCCTGACCCGCTGCCCTATTGCAGCACCAGAGGTTGATGCAGCCAATCGCGCAGCGCGGCGGTGGTCGCCTCTGGCTGTTCAAGGCTGGGCAGATGGCCCGCGTCTTCGAGCACCGTCAGCTTGGCATAGGGGATCATCTCGGCCATGAAGGCATGGCGTTTGACCGGGCAGAGCGCGTCATGCTCCCCGCATAGAACCAGCGCGGGCACCTTACATTTGCGCAGCACCGCCTGTTGATCGCGCCGCCGTTGTAGGGCGCGGGATTGGCGGACGAAGACATCGCCGCCCAGCGTCTCGGCCATCTCCATCGCGCGGGTCAGCACCTCGCCCCGGCCCTTGCCGGGGGCAAGGAAACCATTGGCCATCCGCGCCTGCATCGCCTCCCCCAGCTTGCCCGATTGCGCCATGATGATCTGCGGCTCACGGTCCGCGGCAATGGCGGGCAATTCGGCCAGCACTTGCGTCGCCAAGAGGGCAATGCGGCTGATCCGGTCGGGCGCGCGGCGCAGCAGTTCCAGCGCCACCACACCGCCCATGCCCTGCCCCACCATCGCGAAACGCGGCGGCAGTTGATCCAACAGGCCCGAGGCGATCTCTTCGATCCGTTCGCCTTGGGTGATCGGGGCCAGCACCACGGTCCCGCGCGGGGAAAGCGCTTGGATCTGCGGCGTGAAGACACGCGCGTCGCACATCATGCCGGGCAGCAGAACGATCGGCTCAGCCATTGTGCAGGCTCCGGTGTGGTATGCGGTTGAAATGACGTGGTTTCATGCCGTCCCCCTTGGGTTTGGCGGTCTCTTAGCATGGGTGGTTTCGGGGGACAGCGGGGCGCGGCCCTATCGGCGGTTCCATGCCCGCGCCCTTGGTCAGCCCTCGGTCACCCCTTGTTTAACCCGCGTCGCCGGAGACCGCCTTGATCGCCTCCACGATCATCGCCAGACAGCGCGCGTCCGAGAAACGGTGATCGGCATCCTTGACCAGCGTCAGCTGCATATCGGGGCTTTGCGCGTGCTCCAACAACCGCACCGCCGTGGCCGTGCTGACGGCGGTGTCCGCCGTGCCCTGCAACAGACGCACCGGGAACGGCAGGTTCAGCGGATCGCGCAGCACCAACCGGTTGCGCCCGTCCACGATCATCCGGCGGGTGATGATGTAGGGCTCCATATAGTCTGAGGGCAATTCAACCTGCCCGACCTCTTCCAAGGTTTGTTTCTGTGCTTCGGTGAACTGCGCCCAATAGCCATCTTCGGTGAAATCGGGGGCCGCGGCGATGCCGACCAGCCCGGCGACCCGCTCGGGCAGATGCCGTGCCAAGAGCAGCGCTTGCCAGCCGCCCATGGAGGAGCCGACGACGATCAGCGGCCCCTCGGTCAGCGCCGTGACTGCGGCCAGCGTGTCTTCGTGCCAATCGCCAATGCACCCGTCGGTGAATAGGCCCGACGATTCCCCATGGCCAGAATAGTCGAAGCGCAAAAAGGCCCGCCCCTCGGCCCGCGCCCAGTCTTCGAGATAGACCGCCTTGGTCCCCATCATGTCGGACTTCAGCCCGCCCAGAAACACCACGCAGGGCCCCGCCCCTTCGGTCTTGTGATAGGCGATACGCCGCCCCTGCGGCGTGTCGATGAATTTGCTGTCAGCCATGCTGCCTCCGTCTTTGGTCCAATCATGGGCATCGGCGCGGATGAGGGCAAGTCAGTCCTCGGCCAGATGCTCAACCTCCGGCAACCGATGGGCCAACAGGGCGGCGGCCAACGCCATGACGGTAAAGAGCATCAGCGTCGCCTGCGCCCCAATCAGCGCCGCCCCGCCGCCCAGCACGCCCGCCAGCAGCAAGAGCAGCCCGATCACCGTATTGCTGACGGCAGCATAGGCGGCGCGCTGGTCCTTCGGGGCCATGTCGACCAGATAGGTCGACCGCCCCTGCCGCACGCCGTGATAGGCGATCATCAGGATGAAGAGCACCGCAGGCATCGCCCAGACCGCCTGCGCAAAGCCAAGGAACCACAGCCCCACCGCCAGCGCCATCGCCACTGCGCCGACGACACCGGTCAGCATCAGCACCCGGCGGCTCGACATATCCGACAGCCGCCCCCAGACGTAGGAGCTGACCAAGGACGCCAGCGCCGAGGCCAGCACCAAGGCTCCCAATTGGCCCAACTGCCCGCTCTCTGATGCGCCCGCGAGCACCACCAGATAGGGCGGCGCCAGCGCGGTAGATACCAAGAGCCCGCGCACCAGAATGAAAAGCCACAGATCGCGGTTGCCGCGCAGCAGTTTGAAATCCACGCCATCGGTCTTTTCGGTCTTGCTCGGCGTTTCCATGATCGTCGAGAACAACAGCGCCGCGCCGATCCACAGGGCCGCCGCCAGCGCGATTGCCGCCACGACGACACCCCGGCTTTGGAACAGGCCCGACATCAGCAGCGCCGCAAAAATCACCACCCCGACGGAGGAGACCGACCCCGCCAAGCCGGTCACCGATCCGCGCCGGGTCTTGCCCACGGTCTTGCCCAGAATTTCCTTGAACGACACCGAACAGGCCGCGCGGCAAACGGAGAGCAGCGCCAGCGCGGCGCAGACCGCATAGCCCGCCGTGCCCCCCTCAAGGCTGAGCGCGGCAAGCGCGATCAGCGCCGCTGCCACCCCTTGCCCGACCGACCCCCAGACCCAAGCCCATTTGCGCCGCGCCATGCGCTGCACCACGCCTGCCAGCGCGATCTGCGGCAAAAGCGAGCCCGCCTCGCGGATTGGCACCAGCGCGCCCGCGAAAACCGCAGGGGCGCCGAGGGCGCTCAACAGCCACGCCAAGACCAGTTTCGGGTCGATCAGACCATCGGCCACTTTGGTCATCGACAGCGACACGATATGGCGCAGCCCATTGCGCGCCTCGGCCCGCTGCGCCTTGTCGTCCAACCCCGGTGCCGGGTCGTCCGCCCCCGAAATCGTCTCGAAAGCGCGCTGCGCCGTGTCGTCTTGCATCTGACCGATCCTCGTTGTTGCCCGCCTGACATAGCGCGCCATCGCTCTGCCGCAACTTTCCCCAAGCCGCGCCCCGCTTGCATTGACAAGCCGCCCCCGCCCCGCCACATAGGCCCAACACATAACCCGCAACCGGGCGTCTCGTAGGCGCCAAACCGACGAGGAGCGCCCAAGATGGCCCAAATCTCCCTCACCCTTCCCGATGGCAACAGCCGGCAGTACGACGCCGGGATCACCGCTGGTGAAGTGGCTGCCGACATCTCCAAATCGCTTGGCAAAAAGGCCATCAGCGCCACCGTCAACGGCGCGCATTACGATCTGGCCTGGCCGATCGAAGCCGACGCCAGCATCGCCATCCACACCATGGCCGACGAAGAACAGGCCAACGAGCTGGTGCGCCACGACCTCGCCCACATCATGGCCCGCGCCGTGCAGGAAATCTGGCCCGACACCAAGGTCACCATCGGCCCCGTCATCAAAGACGGCTGGTACTACGACTTCGACCGCAAGGAGCCCTTCACCCCCGAAGACCTCGGCCTGATCGAAAAGAAGATGAAAGAGATCATCAACAAGCGCGATCCCGTCCGCACCGAGGTCTGGGACCGCGCCCGCGCGATCAAGCATTACGAAGACTTGGGCGAGCCCTACAAGGTCGAGCTGATCGAGGCGATCCCCGGCGACGAGCCTCTGCGGATGTATTGGCACGGCGACTGGCAGGATCTCTGCCGCGGCCCGCACCTGCAACACACTGGCCAAGTCCCGGGCGATGCCTTCAAGCTGATGTCCATCGCCGGCGCCTATTGGCGCGGCGACAGCAGCCGCGCCATGTTGCAGCGCATCTACGGCGTGGCCTTCACCGGCAAGGAGAAACTGCGCGCCCATCTCAACATGCTGGAGGAGGCCGCCAAGCGCGACCACCGCAAGCTGGGCAAGGAAATGGGCCTGTTCCACATGCAGGAAGAGGCGCCCGGTCAGGTCTTCTGGCACCCTAACGGCTGGCGCATCTACACCACCTTGCAGGACTACATGCGCCGGATGCAGGACCGCGACGGCTATGTCGAGGTGAACACCCCGCAGGTCGTGGACCGCAAGCTCTGGGAAAAATCCGGCCACTGGGACAAGTACCAGGAAAACATGTTCATCGTCGAAGTGGACGAGGAGCACGCCCGCGAGAAGGCGGTGAATGCGCTCAAGCCAATGAACTGCCCCTGCCACGTGCAGGTCTTCAATCAGGGTCTGAAGTCCTACCGCGACCTGCCGCTGCGCATGGCCGAGTTCGGCTCCTGCGCGCGCTACGAGCCTTCGGGCGCGCTGCACGGCATCATGCGGGTGCGTGGCTTTACCCAAGACGACGGCCATATCTTCTGCGCCGAGGATCAGATCACCGCGGAAACCGCGAAGTTCATCGCATTCCTGTCCAAGGTCTATGCCGACCTTGGGTTCGAGAACTGGACCATCAAACTCTCGACCCGGCCCGAGAAACGGATCGGTTCGGACGAGACTTGGGACCACATGGAACAGGCGCTTGGCGATGCCTGCAAGGCCGCGGGCTATGACTTCGAGGTGCTCGAGGGCGAAGGCGCCTTCTACGGGCCGAAGCTCGAGTTCACCCTGACCGACGCCATCGGGCGCAACTGGCAATGCGGCACCCTGCAGGTGGACGCGAACCTGCCGGAGCGGCTGGAGGCGAGCTTTATCGGTCAGGACGGCAACAAGCACCGCCCCGTGATGCTGCACCGCGCCACCCTGGGCAGTTTCGAGCGGTTCATCGGCATCCTGATCGAGGAACACGCCGGCAAGCTTCCCTTCTGGCTGGCCCCGCGACAGGTGGTCGTGGCCTCCATCACCTCCGAGGCGGATGATTATGTGGCCGAGGTCGTGGAGACCCTGAAGGCCGCTGGCGTCCGCGCCGAGGCGGACATGCGCAACGAAAAGATCAACTACAAGGTCCGCGAGCATTCACTGGGCAAGGTGCCGGTGATCCTCGCCGTGGGCGCGCGCGAGGTCGAAGAGCGCACCGTCTCGGTGCGGCGTCTGGGGCAAAAGCAGACATCCGTACAGCCGCTCGACGCACTCACTGCCGAATTGGCACAGGACGCGACCCCGCCTGACCTGCGCTAACGCGGTGTAACAAACATGCGCTCCGGCGGGTTTGCGGGCAATATGCCCCTAGCTGCCGGGAGCGTTTTTGTAACAATCCCTCCCTTCCAGCGCGGGAACGTTACAACTTTCGCCGGTTTTCCGCGTATATTCTGACGGGACTGTGACACACTCGCTCGTGACTGGCTTGTGAGCGAGCGGGCTGTTCTAGTAAGCCTGTCAACACCATCAGGAAGGAAACGACAATGTCCAACACACTCAAGACCGCCGCCATCGCAGGGGCCGTTGCTGCCGCGCTCGGCAGCCACGCCACCACCGCCTCCGCCGCCTCGCAAGAGAAATGCTATGGCGTGTCGCTGGCCGGTGAGAACGACTGCGCCGCCGGCCCCGGCACGACCTGCGCCGGCACCTCCGTGACCGATTACCAAGGCAACGCATGGACCCTCGTCGACGAAGGCACCTGCGCCGAGATCGACCTGCCCGCCATGGCCGACGGGACCGAGCGGACCGGCTCTTTGGAACCGCTGGACCGCGACCTGCCCGCTTGATCAAAGCGGTCCGGGCGGCACCCGCCCGGACCCTGCCCCGCCCCATGCCGGAGGCCGATATGCGCGACGATACCCCCCCTCTCACCACGCTGCCCAATGCCCCCGGGGTCGGATATAAATCCCGGCATTTCGATGGCTTGATGGCCGACCCCGGCCCGGTCCGCTGGATCGAGGTACATGCCGAGAACTACATGGGCGATGGTGGCCGCCCCCATGCGCAGCTGCGCGCCTTGCAGGAACGTTTCGCCCTGTCGGTCCATGGTGTCGGCCTGTCGATCGGCGGCGAAGGCCCGCTCGACACAGACCATCTCGCGCGGCTCAAGACCCTTTGTGACCGAACCCAGTCCGCGTCCTTCTCCGAACATCTGGCGTGGTCGTCCCATGGGATGGAGTATCTCAACGACCTCCTCCCCCTGCCCTATACCGAGGAAACGCTGACCCGCGTCGCCGGGCATATCAATCAGGTGCAAGACGTCCTGGAGCGGCAAATGCTGCTGGAAAACCCCTCCAGCTATCTTGCATTTGCGGAATCCGACTTGTCCGAAACCGACTTTTTATCGGAGGTCATTGCGCGAACCTCGTGTGGCCTCTTGCTGGATGTCAACAATGTCTTCATTTCCGCGACCAACCTCGGGCTATCGCCGCGGGGCTACATCGACGCCTTCCCGACAGACCATGTGGGCGAGATCCATGTGGGCGGACATGACGACGACACCGACGATCACGGCGCGCCGCTGTTAATCGACAGCCATGGCAAAGCGGTCGTCGATCCGGTTTGGGACTTGCTCAGCTACACGCTGGCCCAAACCGGTCCAAAGCCGGTATTGGTCGAGTGGGACAATGACGTGCCCGACTGGCCCGTACTGCGGGCCGAGGCAAATCGCGCCGCCGAGGTGCTGGCGTGACCGATCAGCAAAGTTTTCGCGCGGCGCTGCTTGACCCCGCGCGCCCCGCCCCCGAGGGGCTGCGCGATGGCAAGGGGCAACCGGCGGGCGCGCGCTATGGTGTTTATCGCAACAACGTCACCCATTCCCTGATCGCGGCTCTCGAAGTGGCCTTTCCGCTGGTGCGCAGGCTGATCGGCGCCCGCAATTTTGCCGACCTCGCGCCGCTCTATGTCCGGACGCACCCGCCGAAATCGCCGATGATGATGCATTATGGCGCGGATTTCCCGGCCTTCATCGCAGGTTTCGCGCCGCTGGCGAAAGTCGGCTATCTCGCCGATGCCGCAAGGCTCGACCTCGCGCTGCGGTCCTCCTACCACGCCGCCGATGCGGCACCGCTGGATCCGCAGACCCTTGAGGCGCTCTCCCCCGATGCGCTGATGGGAGCCACGCTCACCCTCGCCCCCGCGACCCGCGTTTTGCGGTCAGATTGGCCGCTTTTCGACATCTGGCGCTATAATTTTACCGATGATGCGCCCAAACCGCGCAATGCAGCGCAGGGCGTGGTGATCACCCGCCCCGCCTATGATCCCGCCCCGCATCTGGCACCACCCGGCGCGGCGCAATGGCTCGGTCACCTCGCCGAGGGGCAGAGCTTCGGGGCGGCCCATGACGCGACGGTCGAAGGCGCACCTGAGTTCGACCTCGCCGCCGCCCTGAGCTTTGCCCTGAGCCACGGCGTCTTCAGCGCGATCTCTGTGGAGGAAAGCCAATGACCCGAGTTCTGCGCCTTTACCGCACCACCGCCGACCGACTGGAGGGCGCCGACTGGCTGCTTCCAACCCTTGCCCGCTTCCTCTTTGCTGCGGTGCTGCTGGTCTACTTTCTGAACGCGGGTCTAACCAAACTCGGCCCCGGCCCCTTGGGCCTTTTTACCCCCTCCACCGGTGCCTACGCCCAGATCTTCCCCCGCGTTTTCGAGGCAGTCGACTATGACAGCGACGCGCTTGGGCTGTTTCATTGGCTCGTCGTCGTCGCCGGAACAGTGGCGGAGTTCATCCTGCCCCTGCTCATCACCATCGGCCTGTTGACCCGATTGGCCGCGCTGGCGATGGTGGGCTTTGTCGCAGTGCAATCGCTGACTGATCTTTACGGCCACGGCAGCGCCCTCGGCGCATGGTTCGACCGTTTTCCCGACGCCCATATCCTTGACCAGCGGGCGCTCTGGGTCTTCTTGCTTTTGGTGCTGGTCATCAAAGGGGCCGGCCCCCTGTCATTGGACCGGCTGATTACAGGCCGCAGTTAAAGCATCGCTTGAACATCGGCCTCTATCTCTTTATTCCACCCGAGAAATAGCCGATCACCCACCGCGATCAGGGGCCGCTTCATCAGGGCCGGATGGGCTTGGATCAGGGCCAGCGGCTCCTCCTTCCGGGCCGCGTCATCCAGCCCGCGCCAGGTGGTTGAGCGGGTGTTGAGCAAGGCCGCACCAAACTGCGCGTGGGCCTTTTCCAAGACCTTTGTGGGGACGCCCTCCTCCCGTACATTGACCAATTGCGCCTCTGGCAGCGCCTTTTTCGCCTTGCGACAGCTGTCACAATTTTTCAGCCCATAAATTAGCACATCCGTCTCCCTCGGCCCTGCGATCCCGCCGCGATTTACGGATCTCGCCGCTGATCGCTTGATTTTTTTCCAGTCCGCGCGATCTTTCTATTATGGCGGGTCGCAATTCAATCGCTTTCGCCATTCTGCTGGATGCAGAGACGCAAAGACAAAGGAGGCGCGGAGATTATGCCAACTGGCACCGTGAAATGGTTTAACACCACCAAAGGCTACGGGTTCATCGCCCCCGAAAGCGGCGGTAACGATGTATTTGTTCATATTTCGGCGGTCGAACGGTCGGGCCTGACCGGCTTGGCGGACGATCAAAAGGTCAGCTATGAATTGACCGAAGGCCGCGACGGTCGGCAGATGGCCACCGACCTCGCGCTGGTCTGACCGCCATATTGCAAGAAAACACCCGGCGTCCCGCGCCGGGGGTTGCTTGACAGATCAGTTATACGAACAGCCCTTGGCCCCAACCGGGCAAGGCACGCGGGCTGATCGGCGCGGTGTGACTACGCGGTGACGGCGCTGTACGGGGTGCGCTTTGACCTCAGCATAGGTCATGCTCTGGTTCGGCGTGCCGCAGCAGATCGCCCCGCCAAGGGTCACCGGCTGCAGCCCCGCCGGGCAATAATTTGCGGAACTGGGATAGGCGTAGACCTTGGGCTCTGCCGAGACCTGACCGGCGAGCCCGGCCGAAAGCAGCCCGACCGCCGCTGCAATAGCTGTGAGACGCATGATAAACCTCGTAATTATATATAATATATACGAAGATTGCCGGGACACTTTCCTTTAGTCCAGCCTTTTATGTTAAGCCCATCTTAGTCAACCGCGCCGGAATCGTCGCATAGCCGTGAAAGCGGATGCGCCCGCCGCCTTGGCGGGTCGTGCTGATTTCATAATCCGGGTAGCGGTTCAGAAAGCGTTGAAGCGCGATCTTCCCCTCCATCCGTGCCAAGGTCAGCCCGACGCAGACATGCGGGCCACCGGCAAAGGCCAGATGCCGATTGGGCTTGCGCCCGATATCGAATTTTGTCGGTTCCTCAAAGACTTCCGGGTCGCGGTTCGCCGCGCCGATGCAAAGGTGCAGGTTGCTGCCCGCCGCGATCTCGACCCCGCCGATGGTGACCGGGGCCGTGGTCTCCCGGTTGCCGAATTGATTGGGCGAGCGGAAGCGCAGCACCTCTTCGATGCAAGGCCCGATCAGGTCAGGATCGGCCAGCAGTCGCGCCTTCTGGTCGGGATGGTCATGCAGCAGCGCAAGGGCGCTGCCGATCAGATTGGTCGTCGTCTCATGACCTGCGTTCAGGATGAAGATACAGTTCTGGATCAACTCAATCTCAGTCAACTGGCCACCGTCATCCCCGGCAATCAGCCGGGTCAGCACATCGGTTTCGGGATCCCCCGGCGCGGCCCGGCGCCGCGCGATGAGGTCTTGCAGATAGGCTTTGAACTCGCGCACCGCGGTATGGCCCGCCTCAAGCTCCGCCTCGCTCAAGGTCGGCTCCAGCGCGCCGAGGATCGCCAGCGACCAATCGCGAAGCGGGCCGCGCTCTTCCATTGGCACGTCCAGCAGGTTGCCGATGATCTGCACCGGGATGCAACTGGCATAGTCCTCGATCAGGTCCGGCGTGGGGCCAAGCCCCTCAAGCAGCCGGTCGACCGTGTCGATCAACCCCGGCTCCATCCGCGCCAGCGCCTTGGGCGTGAGGGCCGAGGTCATGATCCGCCGCACGCGGGTATGCAGGGGCGGGTCATTGAAAACGAGGCTGGTGGTGTGATGTTCGAACAAGGGGCTGCCGGGGCCGAATTTCGGCGCAAAGGCCAGTTTCTTGTCCGAGATATAAAGCGTGGTGTCGCGGTAGATCGCGTTCAAATCCGCATGACGGCAGATCAGCACCGAGCCGTCAGGCTGGCGCAGCACCGGGGCCTCGCGCAGCAGGCGGTCGTAATGGGGGAACGGGTTTTCGACAAACCCTTCGGGCGGTGCGGACAGATCAAACATGGCCTGCAGTGATGCCCGCCGCGCGGCCCATGTCAATGGCCCGTCAGCAGCGGCGCAGCCACTCCCGTGCGATGGCGCGCGGGCCGGTTGTGCGCAGGCAGAGGTTGCCCAACTCGATCCACTCTTCCGGGTCGAATGCGGGAAAGAACGCATCGGCGCCCTCGATCTCCAGATCCACTTCGGTCACCAAAAGCCGATCTGCGAGGGGCAAAAGCGCGCGGTAGATGCCTTCGCCGCCAATGCCGTAGACCCGGCGATAGCCCTCTGCTGCGCAATAGCCCAAGGCGGCTTGCGGGTCGCGCGCCACATGGACACCCTCGACTTCGCCACTGCTAACGACGCAATTCAGCCGGTTTTTCAGTGGCTTAAACGGCAAACTCTCCCAAGTGCGGCGCCCCATAATGATGGCCCCGCCGGTGGTTTCACGCTGAAAAAATTTCAGGTCTTCGGGCAGGGACCAAGGGATATCCCCGTCTTTGCCAATGGCACCGTTGCGGGCGCGGGCGACGATCAGGCTCAGCATCAGACCGCCACCGGCGCTTTGATCGCGGGGTCGGGATCATAGCCCTCGAAGGTGAAATCCTCATAGCGGAAATCAAAGATCGAACTGACCTCGCGGTTGATCCGCAGCTTGGGCAGCGGCTTGGGCGTGCGCGCAAGCTGGGTTTTCACCTGCTCCAGATGGTTGGAATAGATATGCGCGTCGCCCATGGAATGGACGAAATCGCCGGGGGTGTAGCCGGTCACATGGGCCAGCATTTCCAAAAGCAGCGCGTAGGAGGCGATGTTGAAGGGCACGCCAAGGAACATATCCGCCGAGCGTTGGTAAAGCTGCAGATGCAGCTTGCCGCCCGCGATGCGTACCTGCCAGAGCGTATGGCAGGGCGGCAGCGCCATCTGGTCCACCTCGCCGGGATTCCACGCCGAAACGATCAGGCGGCGGCTGTCGGGGGTCTTGCGGATCGCCTCGACCAGTTTGGCGATCTGATCGACCTGCCCGGCCTGATACAGCACTGTGCCATCGGGCTGGGGCATCGGTTCGCCCACCATTGGAAACCGCCGCCACTGGTGGCCGTAAACCGGGCCGAGATCGCCGTTTTCATCGGCCCATTCATCCCAGATGCGAACACCGTTTTCCTTGAGATAGGCGATGTTCGTATCCCCGGCGAGGAACCACAAAAGCTCATGCACGATGGATTTTAGATGCAGTTTTTTCGTGGTGACCAACGGGAAGCCCTCAGCCATTCGGTAACGCTGCTGCATTCCGAAATGAGAGATCGTTCCCGTTCCCGTGCGGTCGGTCGAGGTCACCCCCTGCTCCAGCACTTCGCGCAGCGCATCATGGTACTGTTTCACGCGGGCTTCCTCGTCATTCGTGGCGGTTGCTTCTGCATAGCCTTCCGGGCCCTCGGCCTCAAGCCGGTCAACAGACATTGCCCGCCCACTTTGACACCGGCGGTTTCGCCCCTAAACTCCACCGCGAAGCGCGAAGGGTTGATTTGCTCCGCCCGCTTTGAACGACATTCCAGCTTGGAAGGGGCGGCGCCCCCGTTCAAGCCGGCCAACCAAAGGAAAACCGATGCCCATCAAATACCTGCACACCATGGTGCGCGTGAAAGATCTCGACGCCTCCATCGCATTTTACAAGCTTCTGGGGCTGGTCGAGCGGCGCCGGATCGACAACGAAGGGGGCCGGTTCACGCTGGTTTTCCTCTGCCCGCCGGGCATGGACGACGGTCACGCCGATGTCGAACTGACCTACAATTGGGATGGCGACGATGCGCTGCCCAGCGACAGCCGCCACTTCGGCCACCTCGCCTATACGGTCGAGAATATTTATGAGACCTGCCAGCATTTGCAAGACAACGGCGTGACCATCAACCGCCCGCCGCGCGACGGGCGCATGGCCTTTGTCCGCTCGCCCGACAATATTTCCGTCGAATTGCTGCAAGAGGGGGACGCCCTGCCCGCGCAGGAGCCATGGGCCAGCATGGAAAACACCGGCCATTGGTAAGGGGGGCCTCCGCGCCGCCCCGGCGCAGATGACCGCTGCGCGGGGGGCTTTTCCGCCTCCCGCGCGTGATCCGCGCTTTTCTGATGCCCTGCCGAAGGCAAAGAGATGATCCGCGCCGCCCTTGCCCTGTTTCTCACCCAATTCGGCCCGCAATGGGCCGAGGCCGCCTGCCGGCAGGCACTGGCCTTGGGGCTGGACGTTTCCGGTTCTGTCGATGCGCGGGAGTATCGGTTGCAGTTGGGCGGTGTGGCCGAGGCGCTGGACGATCCGCGCCTGCGGGATGCCCTTCTGGCGCGGCCCGGGCATCACGTCGATCTGATGGTCTATGAGTGGAGCGGGTCCAGCGATCAGCGGGTGATCCTGCCTTGGACGCCATTGCACGATGCCGCCGCGCTTGACGATGCCATCACCCTTCTGCGCAGCACCGAGCGGCGCGCGGCCTCGCCCGGCACCGCCTTGGGCGATGCGATGCAATTCGGCGCGCGGCAGGTGGCGGCGCGCCCCGATTGCCGGAAACACACGCTGGATATCTCCGGCGATGGTATCTCAAACTTCGGGCCGCGGCCCCGGGATATAGGCGACAGTCTGCAGAACCCGCCCCAAGGGCCGCAGGGGCTGACCATCAACGGCTTGGTGATCGGCGCGAAAGACGCGGGCCTTGGTGACAATACGCAGACCGAGCTCGGCGCGCTGGCGTCATACTACCGGACCGAGGTCATCCTCGGCCCCGGGGCATTCGTCGAGATCGCAGAGGGGTTCGAAGACTACGCCCGCGCCATGACGCGAAAACTTCTACGCGAATTGGACGGGCGGGCCTATGCCCATCTCCCCCCTGCCCGCGATCAGTAGATATAGCGGATCTGATCCGTCCAATACCGCTCCATTCGTTTGAGCGAGCGGGTGATATCCTCGATCCCTGCGTCACCCAAGACGCCCTTGCTCTCCATTCCATCGGCATGACGCGAGAAAAGATCGGCGACGACATCGCGGATATAGCGCCCCTTTTCGGTCAGCCGCACACGCACGGAACGGCGGTCGATCTCGCAGCGCTGATGGTGCATATAGCCCATTTCGACCAGCTTCTTGAGGTTGTAGCTGACGTTGCTGCCCTGATAGTAGCCGCGGCTTTTAAGCTCCCCCGCGGTGACCTCATTATCGCCGATGTTGAACAAAAGCAGCGCCTGCACGGCGTTGATTTCCAACACGCCGACACGTTCGAATTCGTCCTTGATCACGTCCAGCAGCAAGCGATGCAACCGCTCGACCAAAGACAGGGACTCAAGATAGCCTGCCATGAAACCCTTTATGGCCATCGGCTGCGTGGCGGGGTCTTGAATGCTCATGCGAAATCTCCGGTTCACTCTGTTTGAACCGGAAACTCGCTAAAAAATCAGAATAATTCGTTAAACCCCTTTGGATTTTCTGAATTAGCCCCGCGCTTCGGCCAATTGCCCGCGAATATCCGCGATCAGAGCCGCGTATTCGGCAGGTGCCTCGGCCTGTCCGCTGACCCAAAGATAGAGGTCGTGGTCATTCTCGTTGAGCATCTGGTCGTAAAGCGTGAGGCCCGCATCGTCCATCTGGGGCAACCGCGCCTCGGCATAGGCCGATAGGATCAGGTCCATCTCCTTGATGCCCCGGCGCATCGAGCGCATTTGCAGGCGTTTGATCCGGTGTTCGGGGGCTTCAGCCATCTGCGGGCTCCGTCATGAGGCGCCGAATGCGCTTTTCCAATTTGCCGACAGTTTCGGCCTTTTTCAGCAGGTCGCTGCGCAGGGCGCGCATATCGGCCAGCACTTCTTCGAGGTCGACACGGCGCGCGGTCTCTCCCGCTTCGGGGGCGTCGACCCCCTCCCCCTCGCCCGTGATCAGCCACATCATCGAGACATTGAGCAGCCCCGCCAGCATCGACAGCCGGTTGGCGCGCGGCTCGGACAGGTCGTTTTCCCAGCCGCGCAGGGTGGCGAGGCGCACGCCCAGCCGTTTGGCCAGCATCGCCTGTGTCATGCCGGTCTGTTCGCGGGCCGCCGCGACCCGGTCGCCAAAGGTGGCGGCCTCGGGGCCGTACCAGTCAATCTCGTCGGTCATGCTTCCTCTCCTGCCAGACACCCTTGCCGGGTGCGGGGACGCCCCCTATGAACGTGGAGATATTCATAAGCAACCCGAGGCTGAAATGGAACTGCTGTCCGCGACCCTTGATCGGGTCAAACCGTCGCCCACCATCGCCGTCACCACCAAAGCGGCAGAACTCAAGGCCGCGGGGCGCGACATCATCGCGCTTGGCGCGGGCGAGCCGGATTTCGACACGCCGCAGAACATCAAGGACGCCGCCGTGGCCGCGATCAACGCGGGCAAGACGAAATACACCCCCGTCGATGGCATCCCCGAGTTGAAACAGGCGATCTGCGCCAAGTTCAAACGCGACAACGGGCTGGATTACACGCCCGCGCAGGTCAGTGTCGGCACGGGGGGCAAGCAGATCCTCTACAACGCGCTGATGGCGACGATGAACCCCGGCGAAGAGGTCGTGATCCCCGCGCCCTATTGGGTCAGCTACCCCGACATGGTGCTCTTGGCGGGCGGCACGCCGGTCATTGCCCCCGCGACGCTGGAGAACGACTTCAAGCTCACCCCCGAGGCGCTGGAAGCGGCGATCACGCCGAAAACCAAATGGTTCATCTTCAACTCCCCCTCGAACCCCACCGGGGCGGGCTACAGCCGCGACGAGCTGAAGGCGCTGACTGACGTGCTGATGCGCCATCCGCATGTCTGGGTGATGACCGACGACATGTATGAGCATCTCGCCTACGACGGGTTCGAGTTCTGCACGCCGGCAGAGGTGGAACCCGCGCTCTACGACCGCACGCTGACGGTCAACGGCGTGTCGAAAGCCTATGCCATGACCGGCTGGCGCATCGGCTATGCCGCGGGGCCGGAAAAGCTGATCGGTGCGATGCGCAAGATCCAGTCGCAAAGCACCTCGAACCCCTGCTCGGTCAGCCAATGGGCCGCCGTCGAGGCGCTGAACGGCACGCAGGATTACATCGCCGAGAACAACGCCACCTTCGTGCGGCGGCGCAACCTGGTGGTCGAGATGCTCTCGGCCATTGAGGGCATCACCTGCCCCACGCCTGAGGGGGCGTTTTACGTCTACCCCTCCATCGCCGGGCTGATCGGCAAGACTTCGGCGGCGGGCACCAAGATCACGGATGACGAGGCTTTCGCCACCGCTTTGCTTGAGGAGACCGGCGTTGCGGTCGTATTTGGCGCGGCCTTCGGGCTTTCGCCAAATTTCCGGGTCAGCTACGCTACCTCGGATGAGGCGCTGAAAGAGGCGTGCAGCCGCATCCAGAGCTTCTGCGCCGGGCTGACGTAAGGGACAACACCATGGCGGGCGATCTTCCCGACTATTACTTCAGGGTCCGCGAGAATGGCGCGGCGGTGTTTCGGCTGGATGCCGCGAACCGCCAGCGCCGGATCGAGATGGAGCAGATCGCCGTGGTCAACATCCGCAACGGAGAGGTGAAGCCCCATGGGCAGCACCGTCTGACCGAAGGCGATCAGACCGAGATTGCCCGCTGGACCAAGGCCCGCCGCGAAACCCTTGCGGCGCGCGAGATCGACGACATCCGCCGCGCGGTGGAACATCTGAACCTCACCACCCAATGGGCGCAGTCCCGCGCCACGGATGCCGAGCTTGAGGCGGTGACGGATGAGTTGCTGCTCGCCATGCACGACCTGCGCAGCACGCTGGTGCGCAAAAAGGCGGATCGGATGGACCGGGGCTGAGGCCTAAAATGCCAACCGCTTGACGATCACGCCCCAGAAACGCGCATTCAGCAGCAGCCCGGCCACCGCCAGCCCCGCCACCAGACCGGCCCAGATGCCCATGGCCCCGAAGCCCAGCACAAAGCCCAGCAGGTAGGAACAGGGCATGCCGACGATCCAATAGCTGACCGCGGCCATGACCATCGGCACTTTGGTATCCTGCACCCCGCGCAACAGCCCAAGAGCCACCACCTGCGCCCCATCGACCAGTTGGAACAGGGCCGCCATCACCAGAAGGCCGGTGCCAATGGCAAGGATTTCGGCCCGCGCCGGCTCATCCTCTTGCATGAAGACCGAGATCAGCGGCTCGGGCCAGCCGACAAAGCCGACCATGGTGAGCAGCGCAAAGACCAGCGACAGCACGGTCACGATCACCGCGCCGCGCTTCATATGCGGCACGTCGCGGCGGCCATAGGCATTGCCCGCGCGGATCGTGGCGACATTGCTCAGCCCCAGATGCACCATGAAGGTCAGCGAGGCGAGTTGAATGGCAATCCCATGCGCCGCCAGCGGGATCGTCCCCAGCCAGCCCATCATCAGCGAGGAGGCGGCGAAAAGGCCGACTTCGCTCAGCGTGGTCAAGCCGATCGGCAGCCCCAGCGTGAACACCCGCAACAACATCTGCCCGTCCACTCGCCAGAGCCGCAGGAACAAGCTGTGCTGCGGCAGGGCGATCAGCACATAGATCACCACCCCGATCAACGAGACGCATTGCGTCGTGACCGAGGCGACCGCCGCGCCCATCACGCCAAGCTCCGGCGCGCCCCAGTTGCCGAAGATCAGCGCGTAATTTGCCAGCGCATTGACCCCGGCGGCCAGCAGGGTGATCCAGAGCACCACCTGCGTGCGCTCCAAGGCGGCGAGGTAGGATTTCAGCACCATCACCAAAAGCGCGGGCAGAATGCCCCAGCCCGCCACCTTGAGGTAATCGCCCGCCCGGTCGGCAAGGTTCGGCCCCTGCCCCAAAAGGTCGAGCACCGCGGGCGACCAGATCATCGCGGGCAGCGCGATCATGGCGAACCCTACCGAGAGCCACAGCCCCATGCGCGTGGCGCGGCGCAGGCCGATCTCGTCATCTTCGGCGTCATAGGCGGCCACCAAGGGCATCACCGCCATGGCAAAACCCGAGCCAAAGATGAAGAGCACGAAGAAATAGGTGCTGCCCAAGACCACCGCCGCCAGCGCCTCGACCGAATACCAGCCGAGCATCACGGTGTCGGTCACCCCGATCGCCATCTGTGCCAGATGCCCGCCGATCAGCGGCAGGCCAAGTGTCAGGATCGCCCGGACGTGATTGCGGTTGGTCATTGTCTTGGTCATGACACGAGCCTTACGCCGGGCCGCTGCAAAGGGGAAGTGCGGTTTTTACGCTCTGCCATGGGTTTGCGCGGTGTCGATGCCACTGTTTTGCCATGAAATCCTTGCGCCCCCGGCCCTTAACGGCAAAGCTGATGACAGGAGGGCTCGCGATGGAACCGACACGGACCGAAACCCGCCGATTGAACGGTCAGGAGATTTTCATTCGCCACTGGGGCGATGAAAGCCTGCCGCCGTTGTTGATGCTTCACGGCTTTCCCGAATATGGCGGCGCTTGGCGTGATCTGGCCCCCCTACTGTGCCAAGGCTTCCATTGCATCGCCCCCGACCAACGCGGCTATGGCCAAAGCAGCGCGCCCGAAGGGATCGAACCCTATGCCATGGCGCATCTCATGGCCGATATGGCCGCCCTGATCGGCGACAGGCCGGTGACCCTCTTGGCGCATGACTGGGGCGCCTCCGTGGGTTACGCTTTGGCGATGTTCCGGCCTGAGCTGGTGGCCCGGCTGATCGTGCTCAACGGCGTGCATCCCGTGCCGTTTCAGCGCGCCATGGCCGCAGGCGGCGCGCAGTCGCGCGCTTCGCAGTATATCAATGCCCTGCGCGCCGAAGGCAGCGCGGTGCGGCTGGCGCGGGACGATTTCGCGGGCCTGCTCGACCTCTTTTCCGCGAATATGGATCTAAGCTGGCTGACGCCCGCGCGGCTTGAAGACTACCGCGCGGAATGGGGGCGGCCGGGGCGGCTCAGGGCGATGATCAACTGGTATCGCGCCTCCCCCCTGCAAGTCGCCGCGCCAGACAAGCCCCTACGCGACCTGCCAGAGTTCCCGGTCGACCGTTTGCGCGTCTCCTGCCCACATTTGCTGATTTGGGGAACGCAGGACACCGCCCTTCTGCCCGAAGCCACCGCCGGGTTGGAGGCTTTCGCGCCAGACCTCACGCGGGTCGAGATCGAAGGGGCGGATCATTGGCTGCACCATCAAAAGCCATCGGAGGTCGCGGCGGCGGTGCTCGACTGGTGTGGGCAGCGGCGCTTGTAAAATGGGTGAAATAATGTATATTCGTATATGCATTCAGGAGCCGCACCATGACCCGCATTCATACCAACCACATCGCCACCATGACCGAAATGCGCGAGCCGCATAAGGTGTTGGAACGCTCGGGCGGCAAGCCCGTGGCGGTGATGAAGAACTCGCGCTGCGTGGGCTATTTCGTGCCGGCCGAGGCGACGTTGCAAGAAGAGCCGCGCGTGGCCACGTTGGATGAAGTGATGGAGAGCATTGCCGCGACCCGTGAGCAAACCCAGCCCGTGCTCGACTACCTTAAAGACAAATGACCTATGTCCTGCTGAACGCCGAGCTTGTCGAAACGATTCACGATGCCGTCTTGAACCCCGGCGAACTAGCTGGTCGGGCGCTTGATAAATCTCTCGATGGGGCACTGGCCCGCGTGGACAATAGGCTGGTCTACGGGATGATCGCGGATAGCTTCGATCTTGCCGCCGCCTATTGCGTCGCCGTGGCCACCGGTCATGTCTTCAACGATGCGAACAAACGCACCGCCTATAAAACCATGATCGTCTGCCTCCACCTTAATGGCATCCGCATCGCCCACGAAACCATCGAAGCGGGCGATCTGATCCGCGACGTGGCCCAAGGCCGCATCGACGAAGAGACCCTCGCCGCTTGGCTGCGCGCCAAAGCTGGCTGACCGGGGCAAAACCGCAGCCCAAGGCAAACCCGCGATTGCCCCCGGCGCGTGGGGCTGTCAAAATGGCCCCCACCCACAAACAAAGAGCAGGCCCGCATGACCGACCTTCTTTCCGGCCAGGAACCCACCGAATACGATGCCTCCTCCATCGAAGTGCTGGAGGGGCTGGAGCCCGTCCGCAAGCGCCCCGGCATGTATATCGGCGGCACCGATGAACGCGCGCTCCACCACATGGTGGCCGAGGTGCTCGACAACTCGATGGACGAGGCGGTCGCGGGCCATGCCAACCGGATCGAGGTGGAGCTGAACGCCGATTATTCGGTCACCATCCGCGACAATGGCCGCGGCATCCCGATCGACCCGCACCCGAAGTTCCCAGACAAATCCGCGCTGGAGGTGATCCTCTGCACGCTGCACGCGGGGGGCAAATTCTCGGGCAAGGCCTATCAGACCTCGGGCGGTCTGCACGGCGTCGGCGCCTCGGTCGTGAACGCGCTGTCGGATTCCATGGTGGTGCAGGTCGCGCGCAACCGCGAGCTGTTCGAGCAGCGGTTCTCGCGCGGCATCCCGCAGGGCCCGGTGGAGAAGATCGGCGCGGCGCCCAACCGGCGCGGCACCACCGTCACCTTCCACGCTGACGAACAGATTTTCGGCGCGCATCGGTTCAAGCCAGCGCGGCTTTTGAAAATGGTCCGCTCCAAGGCCTATCTCTTCTCCGGTGTCGAGATCCGCTGGAAATCCGAGATCGAGGATGGCGACACGCCGATGGAGGCGACCTTCCACTTCCCCGGCGGTCTTGCCGACTATCTGCGCGAGACGTTGGGCAAGGCCACCACCTATGCCGAGAACCCCTTTGCCGGAACGGTCGAGTTCCAGGAGCGTTTCGGCGTGCCGGGCAAGGTGGAATGGGCGATCAACTGGACGCCTGCGCGCGACGGTTTCATCCAGTCCTATTGTAACACCGTCCCCACGCCCGAGGGCGGCACCCATGAGAGCGGCTTCTGGGCTGCGATCCTCAAGGGCATCCGCGCCTATGGCGAGCTTGCGAACAACCGCAAGGCCAAGGACATCACCCGCGACGACCTAATCACCGGGGGTTGTGCGCTGGTGTCCTGCTTCATCCGCGAGCCGGAGTTCGTCGGCCAGACCAAGGACCGTCTCGCCACCACCGAGGCGCAGCGTCTGGTCGAGAACGCGGTGCGCGACCATTTCGACAACTGGCTGGCGGCGGATACGAAATCCGCGGGCGCGATCCTCGACTTTTTGGTCCTGCGCGCCGAGGAGCGGATGCGTCGCAAGCAGGAAAAAGAGACCGCCCGCAAATCCGCCACCAAGAAACTGCGCCTGCCCGGCAAGCTGACCGATTGCACCAGCAAGTCGCGCGAGGGCACCGAGCTTTTCATCGTCGAGGGCGACAGCGCCGGCGGCTCCGGCAAGGGCGCGCGCAACCGTGAGAAACAGGCGCTGCTGCCGCTTAAGGGCAAGATCCTCAACGTGCTCGGCGCGGCCTCGAGCAAGCTGTCGACCAATGCCGAGATCAATGACCTTTGCGAGGCGCTCGGCGTTGGCATGGGCACGAAGTTCAACCTCGACGATCTGCGCTACGATAAGATCATCATCATGACCGACGCCGACGTCGACGGCGCGCATATCGCCTCGCTCTTGATGACCTTCTTCTTCACCCAGATGCGTCCACTGATTGACGCAGGCCACCTGTACCTTGCCTGCCCGCCGCTGTTCCGCCTCACCCAAGGCGCCAAGCGGGTCTATTGCCTTGATGAGGCGGAGAAGAACTTGTGGCTGGAGAAGGGCTTGGGCGGCAAAGGCAAGATCGACGTGAGCCGCTTCAAGGGTCTGGGCGAGATGGACGCGAAGGACCTGAAAGAGACCACGATGGACCCCGCGACCCGCAAGCTCATCCGCGTGACAGTGGACGAGGACGTGCCGGGCGAGACCGGGGATCTGGTCGAGCGGCTGATGGGGAAGAAGCCGGAGATGCGGTTTGCGTATATTCAGCAGAACGCGCAGTTTGTGGAGGAGTTGGATGTTTGAGGGGGCCTATTGCGGTCTTACACAGCTTGTAGGGTTTCTTGTTTTTTAGAGGTTTTCTATGGATAGCGTTTCTATTGCGTTTGAGTTGATGGCGATTGAACTAGATGCCGAAGAGGATAATCTGAATTCGGCAGGCTCCGAGAGCTTTCATAATTCAGATTACGAGATGGCTCAGTCCTATGTGGAGAAAGGCAAGGCACTCCACATTTTTCGGCAACGGGTCCAAGACTTGGCCGAAGAATGGAAACAGAAGTTTGCGGAAGACTTTCCAAATGAAGTAGTTCCAGACGAGCTTCAGAAAGCCCGCAAGATCATTATGGCTGGCACGAAGTCCCAGAAAACCTCGCTAATGGTAAGGTTTCCGAATGGAAAAACCTTCGCGGAGTTAAAAGCATCAGAGACTTTCGCGTTGGTTATACGGGAAATTGGCTTTGACCCGGTGGCTGACTTGGGCCTCACTGTAAATAGGGAGCCTCTAATCTCCCGATTGCCCTCAGAAAAATACAACGATGTCGCTATAGACGGGTACTTCGTTAAGACACATAGCAGCACACAGGCAAAGAAGCGGTTATTGGAACATATTTCACGCTCATTAGATTGTGACCTCTCGGTTAGAATCATTTCATAAATCGTTGGTGACTTAAGCGAGGCTCTGATTAATCACCCCGCCCGGGACCCCGTCCCGGGCCGCGCCTGTCCGGGGCTCCGCCCGTTCAGACCTCAAACTCTCCCCCGGAGAGTTTGCGAGACGGTCTTCACCCTCCCCCACGGGGAGGGCGCACATGCGGGCACCCCGCGGCTTGCGCCGCCCTCCGGGCTGGAAAGGTCCACTGGACCTTTTCCAAGTAGCCCTCCGGCCCGAGGTCGGGCGCGGCCCTGCCGATGCGCAAGCGGCTTCCAAACTTCCCCCTTGATCCCCCGCCTTCCCCGCGCCTAACTCATCCCATGATCCGCGCACTTCTCCTCCTGCTCCTCCTCACCGCCTGCGGTCGGCCGCTGACCGAGAACGAACGCGCCTATCTTGCCACCCTCCACGGCGCCTCGGTCGAATACGACCGCGTACGCCTCTATGACGGTGCCCCCACCCGCGCGGTCACCTTCAAGCGCAAGCCGCGCCCGCGCACCACCTGCCGCGAGCGCATCCTGCCGCCGCAGGTGGGCGATACCGTCACCTCGAAACCCGCCGCCGTGGCGCTGTTCAACCACGTGCTCTTCGACAAGGACTGGTACCTCGAGGACTACCTGCCCGATTACCCCGACCGCATTGGCCTCATCGCCGCCATGCTGCTGGCGCATGAGATCACCCATGTCTGGCAATGGCAGAACCGCCGTCTCACCGGCTATTCGCCCCTGCGCGCGGCCTCCGAGCAGTTCACCAGCCCGGACCCCTATCTCTTCGAGGTGGACACCAAGCCGCGCTTCCTCGATTTCGGCTACGAGCAGCAAGGCTCGATCGTGGAGGAATTCGTCTGTTGCCGCGCGCTGGACCCGCAGGCGCCGCGCACCAAGCGGCTGCATGCGATGCTCTCGGAGGTCATGCCCGTCGCCCCCCTGCCCCAGAGCCGCCCGAGCGACGTGGGCCTGCCCTGGGACAGGGTCGAGTTAGAAAACATCTGCGGCTAGGTCAGAACCGTTTCAGACCGGCACCAAGTGCCCCGCCTCGAGCCGGATCTGACGGTCCATCCGGGCCGCCAGTTCGAGGTTATGCGTGGCGATCACCGCCGCCAGCCCGGTGCCGCGCACCAACGCCATGAGCGCGCCGAAGACCTGATCCGAGGTCGAGGGGTCGAGGTTGCCGGTGGGCTCGTCCGCGAGCAGCAGCCGCGGCGCATTGGCCAGCGCGCGGCAGAAGGCCACCCGCTGCTGCTCGCCACCCGACATGGCAGCGGGGCGGTGATCGGCGCGCTCGGCGATGCCGACCTCAGCCAGAAGCTCCCGCCCCCGCGCCTCGGCGTCCTTGCGTGCGACGCCATTGGCGAGCTGCGGCAGCACGATGTTTTCCAGCGCCGTGAACTCGGGGAGAAGGTGGTGGAACTGGTAGATGAAGCCCACGTCGGCGCGGCGCAGGGCCGTGCGGCGGCGGTCGCTCTGGCCCGTCAGGTCATCGCCCGCGATCTCCACCGTGCCGCTGTCGGCGGTGTCGAGAAGCCCCGCGATATGCAGCAGCGTCGACTTGCCCGCCCCCGAGGGGGCGACCAGCGCCACCACCTCGCCGGGGGCGACGGTAAGGTCGATCCCGCGCAGCACCTGCACCTCGTTGGGCTTGCCGGGGTTGTAGGACTTTGAAATGCCGCTCAGGCGCAGGACGGGATCATTCATAACGCAGGGCCTCCACCGGGTTCATCCGCGCCGCGCGGCGGGCGGGAAAGATCGTGACGACGAAGGACAGGCCGAGCGACAGCGCCACGGCCGAGAGCACATCGCCCAGTTGCAGTTTCGCGGGCAGGAAATAGATGCCGCGGATCGAGGCGTCCCATGCCGTGCCGCCGCTGAGGTAGTTCACGAAGGCGAAGATCTGGTCGACGTAAGTGGCAAAGAGCACCCCCAGCACGACGCCCGCGATTGTGCCGATGATGCCGGTAAAGGCCCCGCAGATGAAGAACACCCGCAGCACCGAGCCTTCGCTCAGCCCCATCGTGCGCAGGATGCCGATGTCGCGACCCTTGTTCTTGACCAGCATGATCAGTCCCGAAACGATGTTCATCGCCGCGATCAGCACCAATACGCTCAGGATCACGAACATCACCCGGTCCTCGATGTCGAGCGCCGAGAGGAAGGAGCCCGAGGCGTCGCGCCATGTCCAGACCTGCGCGCGCTCACCCGCCGCCTGCATCAGCGCAGGCGCCATGGCGTCCACCCCCTCGGGGTCTTCGACCATGACCTCCAGTTCATCGGCCACGCCTTCGCGGTTGAAAAAGCTCTGCGCCTCGGCAATTGGTAGGTAAACCCGTGTCTTATCAATGTCGTAGCGCCCGGCGGAGAAGATATAGACCACCTCATAGGCATTGACGCGCGGGCTGGTGCCAAAGGCGGTCTTGACCCCGTTGGGCGAGATCAGTTTGACGCTATCGCCGACCTGCACGCCCAAGGCCTGCGCCACGCCGCTCCCGATGGCCATGCCCTCTTCAAAACGCGTGATGTCACCGAAAGAGCGCTCTGAGGGTTGGATGCCGGGGATGGTCATCAAATCGTCCGAGGCGATGCCGAAAACCTCGACGCCCGCGTTGGACTGGCGGCGGTTGGCCATGACCTGCTGGCGCACCAGCGGGGCCACGCGCGTGACGCCTTCGACGGCTGCCACCCGCTCGGCCATCGCCTCGTAATCACCAATGGTGCGGTCGATCTGGCCGTTGGGCTGTACCTCCCCCATCGTGTAGACGGTGACATGGGCATTGGCACCGAGGATCGTGTCGACGAACTCGGCGCGGAAGCCCGAGCGGACCGAGAGTGTCGCGATCAGCGCGAAGACCGCCAGTGTGATGCCGATGAGGCTGATCCACGTCATGACACTGACGCCCCCTTCGGCGCGGCGGGCGCGCAGGTAGCGCCAAGCGATCATCCATTCAAAGGCCGCGAATGGGGCGGTGCGTGTGGGTTTGCTGGCCATGCGGGAAGGCTCCGGTCTGAGGTGCGCGCAACCTGAGGCTTTGCCCCAGAAGGGTCAAGAACGCAATGCCTGGCGGCGGCGGAAGCGCGCGGGCCAACTGGGCAGCCACAGCAGCAGGCGGGTGAGACTGGCCCCTGTGATGAACCCCAAACCGGCGAAGAGCCATTCGGCACGGCTGCGCGGGGCGGTGGGGGCAAAACCCTGCCGCGTCGCCCGCAAAGCTTCGGCATCCGGGCTGCGCCACAGCAGATAGCTGCGCAGGAACGGGCCTGCCGACCGGAGCCGTGGCACTGCGGCCTCAAGCCTTCTATGCCGTTCGAAGTTGCGGCGCAGGTCCAAGCCCCGGCGCTCCAGCAGCGCCGATCCGCGCAGCCGCGCTATGGCTTCTTCCCGGTTGAGCCCTGCGGCCTGCGCAGACGCATCGAAATCCGCCACCACATTGGCGAGGCGCTGCTCCGCCGCCTCGAGCTGAAACACATAGGCCCGGGTGACCCCCGGGCCTTGTGCGGCAATGCCTGCGCTTACGATCCCACCGGCCAATGTTAGCGCCCGCAGGATCATCGCGGGCCTCAGACGATACCGGCGTAGATCTTGGCGATCTTCTCAACCGCCTGTTCGGGCGGCAGCTCTTCGCTTTCGCCCGTGCGGCGGCTGGTCAATTCAACCACGCCGTTCTTCAACCCGCGTGGGCCGACGGTGATGCGCCACGGCAGACCGATGAGGTCCATCGTGGCGAACTTCATCCCCGCCCCGCCCTTGCGGTCGTCATAAAGCGGATCGAGGCCCAGCGCCTTGAAGCTGTTGTAAAGCGCGTCGCAGGCGGCATCAGCCTCCGCATCGCCCTGTTTGAGGTTCACGATCCCCGCGTGGAAGGGGGTCACCCCCTCGGGCCAGATGATGCCCTTGTCGTCATGGCTGGCCTCGATGATCGCGCCCAGCAGGCGGCTGACGCCGATGCCGTGGCTGCCCATATGCACCGGCACCTGTTTGCCGTCCGGCCCCTGCACCTTGGCGTTCATCGCGTCGGAATATTTGGTGCCGAAATAGAAGATTTGCCCCACTTCGATGCCGCGCGCGCTGCGCTGGCGTTCTTCCGGCACCTGCGCGAAAACCTCCGGGTCGTGGGTCTCATCGGTGCGGGCGTAGCGCGAGGTGAACTCCTCCAGCACCGCGCGGCAGGCGTCGTGATCATTGGGGTCGATCTCGCGGTTGCCAAAGGTCAGATCGGTGATCTCGCTGTCGTAGAAAACCTCCGACTCGCCCGTTTCGGCCAGCACGAGGAACTCATGCGTGTCATCGCCACCGATGGGGCCAGAGTCGGCGCGCATCGGGATCGCTTGCAGCCCCATCCGCTCATAGGTGCGCAGATAGCTGACCAGATGGCGGTTATAGGCGTGCAGCGCATCCTCTTTGGTGAGGTCGAAGTTGTAGCCGTCCTTCATCAGGAACTCACGCCCCCGCATCACGCCGAAACGCGGGCGGATTTCGTCACGGAATTTCCACTGGATGTGGTAGAGCGTCAGCGGCAGGTCTTTGTAAGAGCCGACATGGCTGCGGAAGATGTCGGTGATCACCTCCTCGTTGGTGGGGCCATAGAGCATGTCCCGGTCCTGCCGGTCGCGAATGCGCAGCATTTCGGGGCCATAGGCGTCATAGCGGCCCGATTCCTTCCACAGGTCCGCCGATTGCAGCGTCGGCATCAGCATCGGGATATGGCCCACGCGCTGCTGCTCTTGGTGCACGATCTCTTCGACCTTGCGCAGCACCTTGTAGCCCAGCGGCAGCCAAGAGTAGATCCCCGCGCTGGATTGCTTGATCATCCCCGCCCGCAGCATCAACCGGTGGCTGACGATCTGCGCCTCGGCAGGGTTTTCCTTCAGCACGGGCAGAAAATATTGGGACAGACGCATGGTGTTTCCTCATTGACGCATTGCCCCCTGACTAGTGCATGTCAAAGGGCGAGACAATCACATCGCTGAGGTCTGGCGGCCCGCCGGGCCAGTTCCACCACGCCCCCGTTCCGCGCCTCTGACGCGCGCGCCACCCGCAGCCAAGGCTTGAAACGAAACGCCACATGGGCGATGTGATGGCATTCCCTGCCGGAGAGCGCCATGGCCCTGCCAATCAGAGACCAATTGAAATACTGGGGCATCGCGGCAGCGGTGTTCATGGTGGCGCTGTGGTTCATCGGCGATGTGATGCTGCCCTTCCTGCTGGGCGGGGCGATTGCCTATTTTCTCGACCCCGTGGCCGACCGGCTGGAGCGTTTGGGGCTCAGCCGCACCATGGCCACCGCCGTCATCACCGTGGTGGCGCTTTTGGTCTTTGTGCTGATGGCGCTTTTGGTGATCCCGACGCTGGTCAACCAAACCGTGAACCTAATCGAGACGGCACCCAAGCTGACCCGTAATTTCACCGATTTCATCACCGATCGCTTCCCGTCGATTCTGGACGACGATTCGACCCTGCGCACCTCGCTCACGACACTGGGGACCACGATTCAGGAACGCGGCGGGCAATTGCTGCAAACCGCGCTGGCCTCCTTTGCCTCGCTGATCAACGTCCTGCTCTTGTTCGTCATCGTCCCGGTGGTCGCGGTGTACCTGCTGCTCGATTGGGACCGTATGGTCGCCGCGATCGACCGGCTGCTGCCGCGTGACCACGCGCCGACGATTCGCCAATTGGCGCGCGAGATCGACGCGACGCTGGCCTCGTTCGTGCGCGGCATGGGCACGGTCTGCCTGATCCTTGGCACCTATTACGCCGTGGCGCTGATGCTGGTGGGGCTGCAATTCGGCCTCGTCGTCGGCTTTGTCGCGGGGCTGGTGACCTTCATCCCCTACCTCGGCGCGTTGATCGGCGGGGCGCTGGCGATCGGTCTGGCATTGTTCCAATTCTGGGGAGATTGGCTTTCCATCGGTCTCGTCGCGGGCATCTTCGTGCTGGGCCAAGTGGTCGAGGGCAACCTGCTGACGCCAAAGCTCGTGGGCAACTCGGTCGGGCTGCATCCGGTCTGGCTGCTGCTGGCGCTGTCGGTATTCGGCACGCTTTTCGGCTTCGTGGGCCTTTTGGTCGCAGTGCCCGTGGCCGCCGCCATCGGCGTGATCGCGCGTTTCGCCACGGCACGCTACCGCGAAAGCGTGCTCTACAAAGGCCGCGAGCCTGAAACGACCGTCGACGAGGACATCCGCTAACATGGCCCACCAACTCGGGTTGAACCTGCCCAGCCGAACGGCTCTGGGCCGCGACGCTTTCTTTGTCGCGCCTTCCAACGCCATGGCCATGGCGATGATCGACGGCTGGCGCGGTTGGGCGGGCGGCAAGCTGGCGCTGACCGGGCCGCAAGGCTCGGGCAAGACCCATCTGACGCATGTTTGGGCAGACCTTTCGGGCGCGCGGATCATCGGCGCGGCGGATCTGCTGGAGGCCGACATTCCCGCCCTCGCCCGTGCTCCCGTGGCCGTGGAGGACGTGCATCTGATCGCCGGGGACGCGGCGGCGCAAACGGCGCTCTTTCATCTGCACAACCTCGTCCTGGCCGAGGGGCAGGCGCTGCTGCTCACCGGCACCGGGCCGGTGGCGCATTGGGGGCTGAGCCTGCCCGATCTGGTCAGCCGGATGCGTGGCGCCACGATGGTCGAGATGGAGGCGCCCGACGATGCGCTGCTCTCGGCCCTGCTGGTCAAACTGCTGGCCGACCGGCAGTTGACGCCCAAACCGGAACTGATCAACTACCTCATGACGCGAATGGACCGGTCCTTTGCCGCTGCCATCGCGCTGGTGGACCGGCTGGATGCCGCCAGCCTTGCGCAGAAGCGCCCCCTGACCCGCGCACTGGCCGCGCAGGTGCTGGACATCGCCCCGCCGCGCACGTGATACTGGAATAATTAACGCAAGCCTTCGCAAACCCGTTACATTCCAATGTCATGAGGCCCGCATGACCCAAGCCGATTTCCTGCAAGCTCCCTTTCCGCCCGCCACCGATCTCCCCGATCTCGACACCGCCGGGCCGGGCCGGTTCTTTAACCGTGAGCTAAGCTGGCTCGACTTCAACTGGCGGGTGCTGGAAGAGGCCGAGAACCCGCGCGTGCCGCTGTTGGAGCGGCTGCGCTTCCTGTCGATTTCGGCGACCAATCTGGATGAATTCTATACCGTGCGCGTGGCGGGCCTGCGCGAGCTTGCGCAGGCGGGCAACACCACCGCCGCCGCCGATGGGCTCAGCCCCGGTGAGCAACTGGTGCTGATCAACGAAGACGCGCGCAATCTGATGTTGTCCCAGCAGCGCGTACTGGTCGACCTCATGGCCGAGATGGACGCGCAGAACATCATGCTGGAGCGCACCGCCGACCTGAGCGAGGCCGATTACAAATATCTCGAAGGGGTCTTCCTCAACCAAGTCTTCGCCGTGCTGTCACCGCTGGCCATCGACCCCGCGCACCCCTTCCCCTTCATTCCCAACACCGGCTACGCGCTGGCGCTGCAACTGGAACGGACCCGCGACAAGCGCCCGCTGCAGGCGCTGCTGCCGATCCCGGCACAGATCGACCGTTTCGTGCGCCTGCCCGCCCCCGATGGCTGCCTGCGTTACCTGCCGCTCGAAGACCTGCTGATCATTAATACCCCCAACCTCTTTCCGGGTTACAAACTCAAGGCGCATTTCGAATTCCGCGTGCTGCGTGACAGCGATCTTGAGGTCGAGGACGAGGCCGAAGACCTCGTGCGGGAATTCGAGGTCGCCCTGAAACGCCGCCGCCGGGGCGAGGTCGTGCGCCTGACCCATTCCGCAGGCGCGCCGGAAAAGTTGAAATCCGTCGTCATGCGCGAGCTTTGCGTGCGCCCCCAAGACGTGATCGAGCTCGATGGCATGTTGGGCATCGCCGACCTGTCGAAGCTGGTGACCGACGCACGGCCAGACCTGCTCTGGCCGCAGTTCACCCCGCGCGTGCCTGAGCGGGTCAGCGACCATGACGGCGACATGTTCGCGGCGATCCGGCAGAAAGACATGCTGCTGCACCACCCTTACGAGACCTTCGACATGGTGGTGCGTTTCCTTGCCCAAGCGGCGCGCGACCCGGATGTAGTGGCGATCAAACAGACGCTCTACCGCACCTCGCGCGACAGCCCCATCGTCAGCGCGCTTTGCGAGGCAGCGGAGGATGGCAAATCGGTCACCGCGCTGGTCGAGCTGAAGGCCCGCTTTGACGAGGCCGCCAACATCCGCCAATCGCGCCGATTGGAACGGGCGGGCGCGCATGTGGTCTACGGTTTTCTCGACCTCAAGACCCACGCCAAGATCTCGACCGTGGTGCGGCGCGAGGGCGACCAACTGGTGACCTATACCCACTACGGCACCGGCAACTACCACCCGATCACCGCGCGGATTTATACGGACCTGTCGCTCTTCACCTGCGACTCGAGCCTTGGGCGCGATGCGACGAAAGTGTTCAATTTCCTGTCGGGCTACGCCCCGCCGGAACAGTTGGAAAACCTCGCCATCTCCCCCACGACGCTGAAGCCGCGCCTGCTTGAGATGATCCGCGCCGAGGCCGAACATGCCCGCGCCGGGCGCCCCGCCGTGATCTGGGCCAAGATGAACGCGCTGATCGACGCCGAAGTGATCGACGCGCTGTATGACGCGAGCCAAGCGGGGGTGGAAATCAGCCTCGTCATTCGTGGCATCTGCGGGCTGCGCCCCGGTGTGAAGGGGCTGTCGGACAACATCCGCGTCAAATCCATCATCGGGCGTTTTCTGGAGCACAGCCGCATTGTCTGCTTCGGCAATGGCCACGGGTTGCCGCATAAAAAGGCGCGGGTCTTCATGTCTTCCGCCGATTGGATGGGCCGCAACTTGAACCGCCGGGTCGAGACATTGGTCGAGATCGAGAACCCCACCGTCAAGGCCCAGATCACCAGCCAGATCATGGCGGCCAATCTGGCTGACGTGGCGCAAAGCTGGGTCATGGGGCCGGATGGCAAATTCACCCGCCCGGCGATCCCCGAAGGCACTTTCGCCTTCAACTGCCACCGCTTTTTCATGGAAAACCCCTCGCTTTCGGGCCGGGGCAGCGCCGGGGCCTCGGATGTGCCCAAGCTGACCCATACCGAGGATTGACCGGCAAGCGCCCCTTTGGCAATTGACCTCACCGCCCCCCTGCGCCAATTATCCAGTGAAACGGATGGCCCGCAGGAGCATGGATGGCAGACCAGACCGACCCTTCCCGAGCCGCCCCCGTCCCTGAGACAGGTGTGGCGGAACTGGGACTTTTCGGAAAACCCTTGTTTCAGGATCCGGGCGCGCGGGCGCTGGCGCGCGTCGGCGTGGTAGATGTGGGGTCGAACTCAGTCCGGCTGGTGGTCTTTGACGGCGCGGCGCGCTCTCCGGCCTATTTCTACAACGAAAAGATCATGTGCGCCTTGGGCGCGGGCATGGCCGAGACCGGGCATCTGTCGCCCGAAGGCCGCGCCCGCGCCCTCTCGGCACTGCGACGGTTCAGCAAATTGGCCGATGGCATGGGCCTGTCGGAGCTTACCGTCGTCGCCACGGCGGCGGTGCGCGATGCCAGCGACGGGCGCGCCTTTTGCGCCGATGTGCTGCGCGAGACCGGGCTGCGCATCTGGGTGATCGACGGCGAGGAGGAGGCGCGGCTCTCGGCCCAAGGGGTGCTTTTGGGCTGGCCCGGCGCCTACGGCCTTGTCTGCGACATTGGCGGCTCTTCGATGGAGCTTGCCGAAATCTCGGGCGGGCGCGTCGGGCGGCGGGTCACCTCGCAGCTTGGCCCGCTCAAGCTGCGCGACCTCAAAGGCGGGGCCAAGGGGCGGCAGGCGCATATCAAAGAGGTCATCACCGGGCTTCAGGAAAAGATGGGCAGCCAGCGCGACCGGCTGTTCCTTGTGGGCGGCTCATGGCGGGCGATCGCGCGGATCGACATGTACCGCCGGGGCTATCCGCTGCATGTGCTGCATGAATACCGCATGACCGTGACCTCGGTTCGCGAGACGGTGAAGTTCATCCAAACCTCCGATCTTGAGGAATTGCGCAGCGCTTGCGGCGTCTCCTCCAGCCGGATGTCTCTGGTGCCCTATGCCGCCGAGGTGCTGAGCCGTCTGGTCAAGACTTTCCGGCCCAAGGACATCGCCATTTCCAGCTACGGCATCCGCGAAGGCATGCTCTATGAGCAGATGCCACAGCGCCTGCGCGACCGTGATCCACTGATTGAGGCCTGCTATTTCGCCGAGGCCAAAGACGCGCGGATGCCCGGTTTCGGCAAGGTGCTTTATAACTTCATCCTGCCGCTCTACCGCTCTGCCCCCCACGCCCGCAGGCGTTTGGTCAAAGCGGCCTGCCTTTTGCATGACGTAAGCTGGCGCGCCCATCCCGACTACCGGGCCGAGACCTGTTTCGACAATGCCACCCGCGCCAACCTCGGCGGGCTGAAACACGCCGAACGCATCTACCTCGGGCTGGCCCTGCTGCACCGCTACTCCAACAAGCGGGAGAACACCCGCTTCGAAGACCTCTATGAGATGGTCGACGAAAAGACCCGGTTGGAGGCCGAGATCCTCGGCAAAGCCATGCGCTTTGGCGCGATGCTTTGGATGGACAAGGGCGAACAACGCGGCGAATTGCGCTGGTTCCCCAAGAAGAAGCAGTTGGAACTCTGGCTCACCCCCGACATGGTGCCGCTTTTCGGAGAGGTCGCAGAGGCGCGGCTGAACTCACTGGCTAAATCGCTTGGGGCCGAGGTCCACGTCCGAACCGGCAAACGCGCTGCGGGTTAAAGCTCGATCTGTGGGGCGGGTTCGGTCGGAGTTTCAGGCGGCACCATCGGGTGCTCGGGCTTGCGCCGGATGATGATATCGCCGTTGGGCTGCATCTCTGGCGCTTGATAGACGCTCCAATCTTCGACCTCGTCCAAAAGCTCCGTCAGCTTCGGCCCCATCTCCCGCGCGAAATCGCGCAGCGCGGGGCGCATGGCCTCGGTGAACCCCTCGAAGCCTTCCATGACCGGGCCCATTTCATCCATGATCCCGTCCATGAACATCTGCGCGCCGCGCTCCATCAGGCCGAGGCCGCGTTCTTCGGATTCTTCCTGCGCATGGGTTGCGAGAGGCAGCACCGTACAAAGGGCGATAAGGGGCATAAATCGTGTCATAGGATTGAGGTAGGTGGCGCGGCGGGCATTTCCAGTCTTACGCCACGCCGCTGGCAGCCCCCCGCCTAAAGGTCGACATCCAGCGTGACGGGGAAGTGATCCGAGGCGGCCAGCAGCGCGTCACGCAGGGCGACGTCTTGCCAGCAGGCCGGGTCATCCATCGGGTGCCAAATCCGCCAGCGGTCCGCACGGGCCGCGATCTGCGGGCTGACCATGATGTAGTCCAGCAGCGCCTGAAGATAGCGCCCCTCCGGCGTGATCCAGAAACGCGCGCTGGTGGGTGCGGCCCCAAGGCGGCGGCTGAGCGCCTGTTTGGCGTGGGGGTCGAACAGCGCGGCCGCCCCCTCTCCCAGCACGATCTCGACCGAGGACCGGCCAAACAGGCCTTCAAATTCATCGAGCCCCGGCCCGTCGTTCAGATCGCCCAAGACCATCACGGGCCGCTCCGCCGCCAAATGCATGTCGATCCGCCGCCTCAGCCAGATCGCCTGCGCCAATTGCTTGCGCCGATTGGCGATGGCGATGCGCAGCACATCGGCCTCGGACTTGGCGCCATGGGGCGCTTTGGATTTGAGATGCGCGCCAATCATCTGAAAGCCGAAACCGGCCTTCGTCGTCACCTCCAACTCCAAGGGCGGTTTGGAAAAGACCACAGCGTCTTCGGTGGCGTCCACATCCAAGTCGATCCGCAGCGTCCGGTCAAAGCGTGGGGCATCGGCGGCACCCTGCGGCACATGGCGGGCGCTGAGCCTGTCGGGGTCATAGAGCAGCGCGATCTCTTGCTCGGTATCGTTGGAAAACCCCATGACGGCAGCCCGGGTGCGCAGGGAAAACCGCGCGGCGAAATGCTCAAGCGCCGCCACAGTGGATTGCCGCCGCCCGTGGTTCGGCGCTTCGATCACCATGACCGCATCGGCATCCAGCGCGCTGAACACTTGGCCCAAAGCCGCCGTCTGCTGGGCACGGGTCACCCCGTGCCGCCCGGCCCAAGCGTCATCGTCGTAAAGCCGGTTGTCATCGTCAAAAAGGCTCGCGAACCACTCGACGTTGTAGGTCGCGATGCGCATCAAGCGTGTTTGCCCGAGATCGTTTCCCACGCGCGGTTGATGTCGATCATGCGTTTCTCGGCCATCTTGATCGCCTCTTGCGGCAGGCCGCGCGCCACCAGCGCGTCGGGGTGGTTCTCGCGCACCAGCCGCCGCCAAGCCCGGCGGGCCTCTTCCAACGTTGCATTGGGGCCGATGCCCAGAACCGTGCGCGGCAGGGGCGAGCTATCGGGCACGAAACGCGCTTTGAGAGAGGCGAAAGCCTCTTCGTCCATGCCAAAAATCGCGGCCACGTCTTCAAGAAAGGCGTTTTCGTTGGGATGGTAGATGCCATCGGCCATGGCGATGTGAAACAGCCCCTCCATCAGGTCATGCAGGGTCTGGGGCTGGTCGCTGAACATCCGCGCAATGCGGCGGGCGTAATCCTCGAAACCGGTCACGTCTTGGCGGGCAAGGTTAAAGACCCGCGCCGCCCCTTCCTGATCCGCCTCGGCGATCTGGAACACTTCGCGAAAGGCGGTCACCTCATCGCGGGTCACCAGCCCATCGGCCTTGGCCATCTTCGCGCCAAGCGCGATCACCGCGATGGTAAAGGCGACCGAGCGCTCGGGCGGGCTGCGCAGACGGTCAAAGACAGCAGACAGCCCCTCGCCTGCGGCGAGGGCTGCCAGAGCTTCGGAAATGCGCGTCCAGATCGACATGGGCTGACCCTTTGGTATTCGGCCCCCAGCTTAACCGCGGACATCGGGGAAGTCAGGATGCAGTCAGCGTTTTTTGCATCAAGATCAAGTCGAGCCACTGCCCATGTTTGCGCCCCACCTCGGGCATCCGCCCGACCTGCGCAAAGCCCAGTTTTTCATGGAACGCCACTGCGCCGGGATTGGCGCTGCTGATCGCGGCAACCATGATGTGACGCCCCCCCGCCGTTGCCGCCTCTATGGCCTGTGTCATCAGGTCGCGGCCCAGCCCCCGCCCCTGCGCCGTCTCGGACAGGACGATGCTATGCTCTACCGTCGCGGCATAGCCCGGCCCGCCCCGAAAGCTGCCATAGGTGACAAAGCCCAGCACCGCGCCGTCCCCTTCGGCCACCCAAAAGGCATCTGTGCGGGCGGCGATCAGCGCTGCGATCTCCTCGCGGGTCTTTTCGTCGGTCGTGAAGGTCGACAGGCTGCCGCGGATCATGCCGTTCCACAGCGCCGCCACGGCGGCGGCGTCCTGCGCCAAAGCGGGGCGGATCACGCCGTCCTTCCGGGCGGCGCTCCCGTTTTCTTGCATCACTTCCGCGTCTCGCGGATCAGCTTCAGGATGTCCTGCGCGGCGGTCGGGATATTGGTGCCGGGCCCAAAGATCGCCTTCACGCCCGCGTCTTGCAAGAACTTGTAGTCCTGTTGCGGGATCACCCCGCCGCAGATCACAAGGATATCCTCCGCGCCCGCATCCTTCAGCGCTTGGATAAGCTGCGGTGCCAGCGTCTTGTGCCCCGCCGCCTGGCTGGAGATGCCGATGACATGCACGTCGTTGTCCACCGCGTCCTGCGCGGCTTCGGCGGGGGTCTGGAACAGCGGGCCCACGTCGACGTCAAAACCGATGTCGGCGAATGCGGTGGCGATCACCTTGGCGCCGCGGTCGTGGCCGTCCTGCCCCATCTTGACCACCAGCATACGCGGGCGGCGGCCTTCGGCCTCGGCGAACTCTTCGACCGACTTCTGGATGTCGGCAAAGCCCGCATCGCCTTCGTAGGCCGCGCCATAGACGCCTGAGAGCGTCTTGACCTCGGCCCGGTGCCGTCCGAACTGCTTTTCCATCGCCATGCTGATTTCTCCCACTGTGGCGCGTGCGCGCGCGGCCTCGACCGCCGCGTCGAGCAGGTTGCCGCCCTCGGCCGCCCGCCGTGTCAGTTCCTCAAGCGCCGCCGTGCAAGCCGCCTCGTCGCGCTCGGCACGGATGCGCTCCAGCCGCGCCACCTGCCCTGCGCGCACCTTGACGTTGTCGACATCGAGGATGTCGATCGGCTCTTCCTTGTCGCGGCGGTACTTGTTGACGCCAACGATCACCTCTGTCCCGCGATCGATGCCCGCCTGACGCTGGGCCGCGGCTTCCTCGATCCTGAGCTTGGGCATGCCGGAGGCCACGGCCTTGGTCATGCCGCCCATCTCCTCGACCTCCTCGATCAGCTTCCAGGCCGCTTCTGCCAGATCGGCGGTCAGCTTCTCGACGTAATAGCTACCCGCCAGCGGATCGACGACATTGGTGATGCCGGTCTCTTCCTGCAGGATCAGCTGGGTGTTGCGGGCAATGCGCGCCGAATGGTCGGTGGGCAGGCCGATGGCCTCATCCAGCGAGTTGGTGTGCAGCGATTGGGTGCCACCCAGCACCGCCGAGAGCGCCTCGTAAGCGGTGCGCACGACGTTGTTGTAGGGGTCCTGCTCGGCCAGGCTCACGCCGGAGGTCTGGCAATGGGTGCGCAGCATCGAGGACTTGGGGTTCTTCGGCTGGAACTCCTCCATCACCCGCGCCCAGAGCAGCCGCGCGGCGCGCAGCTTGGCGGCCTCCATGAAGAAGTTCATGCCGATGGCGAAGAAGAACGACAGACGCGGCGCGAAGCGGTCCACGTCCATGCCCGCCGCAATCGCCGTGCGCACATACTCGCGCCCATCCGCGATGGTGAAGGCCAGTTCCTGCACGAGGTTCGCCCCCGCCTCCTGCATGTGATAGCCCGAGATCGAGATCGAGTTGAACTTCGGCATGTGGTCCGAGGTATATTCGATGATGTCTCCGATGATCCTCATCGACGGCTCCGGCGGGTAGACATAGGTGTTGCGCACCATGAATTCCTTGAGGATGTCGTTCTGGATCGTGCCCGATAGCTTGGCGCGGTCGTGGCCCTGCTCTTCGCCCGCGACGATGAAATTGGCGAGGATCGGGATCACCGCGCCGTTCATCGTCATGGAGACCGAGACCTGATCAAGCGGGATGCCGTCGAAGAGGATCTTCATGTCCTCGACCGAGTCAATCGCCACGCCGGCCTTGCCGACATCGCCCTCGACGCGGGGGTGATCGCTGTCATAGCCGCGATGCGTCGCCAGATCGAAGGCGACCGAGACGCCCTGCTGACCGGCGGCCAGCGCACGGCGGTAGAAGGCGTTCGATTCCTCCGCCGTGGAGAAGCCTGCATATTGCCGGATCGTCCATGGGCGGCCCGCATACATCGTGGCCTTCACGCCGCGCGTAAACGGCGCTTCGCCGGGGATGCTGCCCAGATGCTCCAGCCCGTCCAGATCCTCGGCAGTGTAGAGCGGCTGGACGTCGATCCCCTCCAGCGTCTTCCAGGTCAGATCGTCAAGGCTGCGCCCGCGCAATTCGCCCGTCGCCAGTTCACGCCAACGCGCTTTCGCGTCATTTTGGTCGGATGTCATATGCTTGTCCTTCTCCCTTAGCGCCCGGCGGCAGGCATGGGCCTGCGCACCTGTGGCGGCTGAATTGTCAAAGGCCGCGCCCCGAGGGGGATAAATATCCCCTGCGGCGCTTTGCCCTTCGCAAACTGGCACGGGCCCCCTATATTTGAGGGGACAGGAGCCTTGATGAAACGTTTGATCTCACTAGTTTTTGCAGGATTGATGACCACGGCGGCCATGGCCCAAGGGGCCGATGCGCCGATGGAAGAGCCATTGTTCCTGCCTGCCGATATGGCCGATCTCAGCACCTTCCAATGGACCAAACGGCCCGTGCTGGTCTTTGCCAATTCCGAAAACGACCCCGCCTTTGTCGCGCAGATGGAATACCTTCGCGAGCGCGAGGATGAGTTGCTTCTGCGCGATGTCGTCGTGTTGACCGATACCGACCCCGCCGCGCGAAGCCCGCTCAGGCTGCGGATGCGCCCGCGCGGTTTCATGCTGGTGCTGGTCGACAAGGAAGGCCAGATCGAACTGCGCAAACCCTTCCCTTGGGACGTGCGCGAAATCACCCGCAGCATCGACAAGATGCCGCTGAGGCAGCGGGAGATCCGGGAACGCAAAGCGAACAATAGCGCCCTATCGGAATAGGTAACTTTGTTCGCCGCGTCATTCATTCGAAAAAGCTTTCGTCTACTTCCGCAATCTCGTAGGTTCGCTTCACACGACAACCAACTTCGTAAGCGATCATCAACCGCGCAAGTTGAGGACCGTCCACCAGCACTATACGTGCGCCCAATTTCTCCGCGGTTTGAACGGCACTGGGTGAGAAGTTAGACGTCGTAACAAAAATACCCTTGGTCACATCCTTCATGCCAAGCGCACCATAGAAGTCCCTCAAAGCTCCGCTTCCGATCACGTTGTGTGCCGCATATCGCTTTGCTTGGACGTAAACTTGGTCTACCCCGAGACGATCCAAATTGATGACTCCGTCTACGCCGTCGTCACCCGCCCGACCAATAACGCGCCCAGCTTGCGTATCGTAGCCGTAGCCCATTTTCAGAAGCAGGCGAACAATTACATCCTCAAAAAAGGCCGGATCGGCTTCTCGAAGCTTAGCAAGTAAATCCTCGGCGAGAGCGGAGGTAATCTCCGAAAACGCAGCATTCAGCACCTCGTCTGGCGTTTGCTGGCTTGGCGCGGCCGCTACGTCATCCTTTTCGACGATACCGGTCCTAGATTTAAAATCAAGGTACTCCGGAAACTGCGAGAGGAAGGTCTTGTCGATATGCTCCGGAACATTCTCCAAAACCTTCTTCCCAGTTTCAGTCAACGCAAAATGGCCACGTTTCGTGTTGGTCAGAAGCCCTGCCTGCTTTAGATAACTGCGCGCCCAATGAACCCGATTTGCGAACCGGGTTTGCTTTCCACTCGGCAAGATCTCGTTGCGCTCTTCGGGTGTGAGGTCGAACTCTTCTGTCAGTTCTTCTACGACATCAGAAATCGCCCGTTCCCCTGTAGCTGCAGAAACCAGAACCGGCTTCATCAACTTTTGGAAGTCAGGAATCGGCACCCTATTCGAACTCCATGATCACATCGTCCACCGCAAGGCTGTCGCCCGCCCCGGCGTTGACTTTGCTGACCACGCCCTTCTTCTCGGCGCGTAGGATGTTTTCCATCTTCATCGCCTCGATGGTGCAGAGCGCTTGCCCTTCCTGAACCTCGTCACCCACTTCGACGTCGAGTTTCACCACCAAACCCGGCATCGGGCAGAGCAGCATCTTGGAGGTATCGGGCGGCAGTTTCTCGGGCATCAGGGCCGCCAGTTCCGCCTGACGCGGCGTGCGGACATGGACCTTCAGGTCCGCGCCGCGGGTGCGGATGCGGAAGCCGCCTGAGATCTTGCCGACCTTCAGCACCAAAGGCGCGCCGTCGACGGTCATCTCGGCCAGTTGGTCACCCGGTGTCCAATCGCCGCTGACCCGCATTTCGCTGCCGTCGGAGAAAGCCACCGTCGCCCCTTCGGGATCGGCCTTGGTGACCACATCGAAGTTCTCACCCTGAAGCTTCACGTTCCAGTCGCTGCCGACCTTGCGCTCGTGGTTGTCCATCCGGCCCGAAACGCGGGCGCGGCGGATTTCGGCCACGCGGTGCATGGCGGCACAGGCTGCGGCGATGCGGCGCAGCTCACTCTCTGGCAGGGTCACGCCCTCGAAGCCCTCGGGATATTCCTCGGCGATGAAGGCGGTGGTCATCTCGCCCGAGACGAACTTGGGGTGATCCATCACGGCGGAAAGGAACGGCAGGTTGTGGCCGATGCCCTCGACCTCGAAACTGTCGAGCGCCACGCGCATCTTCTCGATCGCCTCGGCGCGGGTCGGGGCCCATGTGCAGAGCTTGGCGATCATCGGGTCGTAGTACATCGAGATCTCGCCGCCCTCGTAAACCCCGGTGTCGTTGCGCACGGCCATGTCACCGGCGGGCGCGTCGCCCTGCCATGTGCCCTGCTCCAGCAGCGGCCCCGCGGCCACCTCCTGCGGCGGGCGGTAGCGGGTCAGACGGCCGATGGAGGGCAGGAAGCCGCGGTAGGGATCCTCGGCGTAGAGCCGGTTCTCGATGGCCCAGCCGGTCAACGTCACATCGCCTTGCGTGATCGACAACGTCTCGCCATTGGCCACGCGGATCATCTGCTCGACCAGATCGACGCCGGTGATCAACTCGGTCACCGGGTGTTCCACCTGAAGGCGGGTGTTCATCTCAAGGAAGTAGAAGTTCTTGTCGCCGTCGACGATGAATTCCACGGTGCCCGCGCTGGTGTAGCCCACGGCCTGCGCCAGTGCGACGGCCTGTTCGCCCATCGCGCGGCGGGTCTCTTCGTCAAGGAAGGGGCTCGGCGCCTCTTCGACCACCTTCTGGTTGCGGCGCTGGATCGAACATTCCCGCTCGCCCAAATAGATGCCATTGCCATGGCTGTCGCAGAGCACCTGAATTTCGATGTGGCGCGGTTGCGTGACGAATTTCTCGATGAAGATACGGTCATCGCCGAAGGAATTGGCGGCCTCGTTCTTGGACGATTGGAAACCCTCGCGCGCCTCCTCGTCGTTCCATGCAATCCGCATGCCCTTGCCGCCGCCACCGGCAGAGGCCTTGAGCATCACTGGATAGCCGATCTCATTGGAGATCTTCACCGCCTCTTCGGCGTCCTCGATCAGCCCCATGTAGCCCGGCACGGTCGAAACCCCGGCCTCTTTGGCGATCTTCTTGGAGGTGATCTTGTCGCCCATCTTCTCGATGGCGCCCTTGGGCGGGCCGACAAAGGCCACGCCCGCGGCCTCCAGCGCCTCGGCGAATTTGCTGTTTTCGCTCAAGAAACCATAGCCCGGATGCACCGCCTGCGCGCCGGATTGCTTGATCGCCTCCATTACCTTGTCGATGACGATATAGGATTGGTTCGCCGGGGGCGGGCCGATGTGAATGGCCTCATCCGCCATTTCCACATGCAGCGCCTGCGCGTCCGCATCGGAATAGATCGCCACGGTGGTCAGGCCCATTTTCTTGGCGGTCTTGATCACCCGGCAGGCGATTTCGCCTCGGTTGGCAATGAGGATCTTGTCAAACATCAGCAGTTCCTTTGACGGTGACAGGCCACGCAAAATGCCGCGTCAGCCGGAGCTGCGCGGGTGCCTGTAGGGTAAAGATGAAAGGGGGAGGCCGCCCTGCCCGCGCGAAGGGCGGGCAAAGCGGCTATTGGGCTGTGATCAGTTACACTTGCCGGGGTTGAGCTGGCAGTACCCGACGTTGGCCGCAGCGCCAATGGCTGCGCCCTGCGCCAGCGACCCGCCTGTAACGGCTGCCGCACCTGCGCCGACGGCTGCGCCGCCCAAACCTTGTTCGCCGATGTTGCTGCCGCAAGCGGCCAGACCGGCGGTCGCGCCAAGCGCGAGAATGATGTTACGAATGGACATGTGCCTGTTCCTTCACTGCTATCTACTATCCGACCAACGCCCCGCCGTTTGACGGGTTCCCGGCCGTACTTTTGGTCTGTTGCCCTGTGACGCAAAAACCACCCTTTCGAAAAGTCGGGCAGCCCCGCACAAACGCGCGACTGCCCGATAGGGGAAGGGGTATGGTCTTCATGTCCGGCGGCACGAAGGACAAATGATGTGCCGCCAGCAAAAGAAAGCTTGGCCCAAGCCTGCAGCGCCGCCAAGCCCGTATTGGCCCCAAACGGCACTTCGGCAAAGCCATGCTGATCTGCAAACAGGCGCGGCGACATCATGCCGATCAATCCTCGAAAGCTTCGGGGAATGCGGCGCGGGCGGCGGCCACGTCAAGCACCAACAGCGCTTCGTAATCGGCGGGATCGAAAGGATCGGTCGCGGGCAGAACCTCACGGCCAAAGAGCCATGACAGGCGGCCCGCATCGAGATTGCCTCGCTCGAAAGGATGTTCGCCAAAGGCTTCCCACAGGGCTTTGACAAAAGCGGTATCGGCGCGACGGTCCGGGGCGCGGCGGTCTGGACGACGCTCACGCCGGGTGATGGGCGTGACCCCCTTGGGGTTCGGACGGCGAATGGTGAATTGGAAATCGGTGCCGGGCAGACGCCCGGGGAACCCGCGGTGTTTCAGCATATAGGCGGGCATCAGACACCCCTCCCGGTTGCAGGGGTGGCTGGGATCAGGGCAGGCGCAAACGCCTGCCCTGCAACGGCATTACTTGTACTTGCCGGTGTAGACGGGCTCAACCGAGATGGGCTCGGGCTCGACCACAACATACTCTTCTTCTTGCTGTGCGCAGGCCGAAACCGCTGCAACGAAACCGATGGCTGCCAGCAACTTGATGCTCTTGGACATGTAAATCTCCTATTAGTGTTAAATGAACCTGACACGACAACACGCCGGCCAAGCCCGGGTTCTGAGGTAAGGGATACGTGGGTATTCCTTGACCGCATCATATGCGATTCACATGGCAATGGATACGGTTGCAAGCGCAATCGGTCGCGTTGTGACTCCAAAGCATCATTCCAATCCGGGGATCGGCGGATTCTTGCAAGATATTGCCCCTGCATCACAAACCTTCCCAAATGCAGGCATCATCCTGCGCCCGGAAAGCTTCGAAATATTGGGTCGCTTCAGGGTCGGCCGCGCCGAATTCCACGGGGCGGTCAGCGAGGGAGACGACGATCACCTGCCCCGCCAGCGCATGTTCAGTCATATACGGAAGTGCCACGACCGCGCAGAGATGCTCCATATCCGGCGCGGCGCGGTCATAGGCGATGGCCCCCGGTCCCTTGGCGATCTGCGGGGCGATGAAACGGAAGCGAAGCCATGTCTCACCGCCAAGTTCTTCGACCAAGACCTCTTGCAGATCGACGGTTTGCCCAGAGGGGACGTCAATGGCCCGCGCGGGCGCTGCCAGCCCGATCGCCAGCAGAACAGGCAGCCAGGCCCGGCGCAGTAGAGCACCTAGTGGTTGCGCAGCGCGTCGATCAGCGCGTCCTTGTCCATCTCCGAGCGCCCTTCGATCCCAAGCTCCTGCGCCCGGTCGTAGAGATCGTCCTTGGTCCAATCCTCGTAGGGCGGCTGTTTGCCGCCCTTCTTGCCCGGGTGCTGGCTGTCGTTGGCCTGCGCATTGGCGATCCGGGCGGCTTTCTCCTTGCTCGCCCCATCTTCGCGCAGGGACTTGTAGGTCTCTTCGTCCTTGATGGATGAATTCGGCATGATCCGGTCCTCCTTTGCGAGGAAAACCGCCCAGTCCGCCGAGGGTTCCGCGCGCGGCCCCTGTGGGATCGGTATTTGAGAAAGGATGAAGCTGCATGATGGCGCTCAGAGCGGGATGTTGTCGTGTTTTTTCCACGGGGTCTGCACTTTTTTGTTGCGCAGAGAGGCGAAGGCGCGGGCGACCCGTTTGCGGGTGCTGCGGGGCTGAATCACCTCGTCGATGAAACCACGTTCGGCGGCGACGAAAGGATTGGCGAAACGGTCTTCGTAATCCTTGGTATGTTTGGCGATCTTTTCGGGGTCGTTCAGATCCTTGCGGTGGATGATCTCGGTCGCGCCCTTGGCGCCCATCACGGCGACTTCGGCGGTGGGCCAAGCGTAGTTGAAATCCGAGCGCAGGTGTTTCGAGGCCATCACGTCATAGGCGCCGCCATAGGCTTTGCGGGTGATGACGGTGACCATCGGCACCGTCGCCTCGCCATAGGCGAAGAGCAGTTTCGCACCGTGTTTGATGACGCCGCCGTATTCCTGACCGGTGCCGGGCAGGAAGCCGGGTACGTCGACCAGCGTGAGGATCGGGATTTCGAAGGCGTCACAGAAGCGCACGAAACGCGCCGCCTTGCGCGAGCTGTCGATGTCGAGGCAGCCCGCCAGAACCATCGGCTGGTTGGCGACCACGCCGACGGTACGCCCTTCGAGGCGGATGAAACCGGTGATGATGTTCTTGGCGAATTCCTCTTGGATTTCGTAAAAGTCGCCCTCATCCGCCAGTTTGAGGATCAATTCCTTCATGTCGTAGGGGGTGTTGGCGTTCGACGGGACCAGCGTGTCGAGCGAGGGCTCGATCCGGTTGGGATCGTCGAAGAAGGGGCGGACCGGCGGTTTCTCGCGGTTGTTGGCGGGCAGCAGGTCGACGAGGCGGCGCACCTCAGCCAGTGCCTCCACATCATTTTCGAAGGCCGCATCGGCGACGGAGGATTTGCGCGTGTGGGTCGTGGCGCCGCCCAGTTCTTCGGCGGTGACGACTTCATTGGTGACGGTTTTCACCACGTCGGGGCCGGTCACGAACATATAGGAGCTGTCTTTGACCATGAAGATGAAGTCGGTCATCGCGGGCGAATAGACCGCCCCGCCCGCGCAGGGGCCCATGATGACGCTGATCTGGGGGATCACGCCAGAGGCTTCGATGTTGCGCTGGAAGACCTCGGCGTAGCCTGCAAGGCTTGCCACGCCTTCTTGAATGCGCGCGCCGCCGGAATCGTTGATGCCGATCACGGGGGCGCCGTTTTGCACTGCCATGTCCATGATCTTGCAGATTTTCTGGGCGTGGGTCTCTGACAGGGAGCCGCCGAAGACGGTGAAATCCTGACTGAAGACATAGACGAGGCGGCCGTTGATCGTGCCCCAGCCGGTGACCACGCCATCGCCCGCGGGCTTTTGATCCTGCATGCCGAAATCAGTGCAGCGGTGCGTGACGAACATGTCGAATTCCTCGAAGGAGCCTTCGTCGAGCAGCAGATCGACCCGCTCCCGCGCGGCGAGCTTGCCGCGGCCGTGCTGCGCATCGATCCGTGCCTGACCGCCGCCCAAACGCGCATCTTCGCGGCGCCGCTCCAGTTGTTCGAGAATGTCTTTCATGACGCACCCCTATTGTGATTTCGACCAGTCTACCGGAGGAGCGCAACTGACCAAAGCGCAATTTTGCAAATTTGCAAAATCAATACAGGCATGGTGAAGCAAAATGAAAAGTTGCAAATCAATCTAGTTAACATGGACATTTCCCATGCCCGCGACTACTTGCATTTGCATGAGCGATATCCCCCGGGTCCGGTATTTAGACCGGACGACCCCACCCCATATCTCAACGCTGATCCTGCTGGCCGGGCTTTCGGCCATGGTGATGAACATCTTCCTGCCAAGCCTGCCGAAGATGGCAGAGCATTTCGGCACAGATTACGCGGTGATCCAGCTTTCGGTGCCGCTCTACCTGTTCTTCAGTGGGATATTGCAAATCTTCATCGGGCCGATTTCGGACAACCTCGGGCGGCGGCGGGTGATGCTTTGGGGCCTGGGCATCTTTTTCGTGGCCACAGTCGGCTGTCTGCTCGCGCCGAACATCGCCGTGTTTCTCGTATTCCGCATGGCGCAGGCCGTGATCGCCACGGGCATGGTGCTGAGCCGTGCGGTGATCCGCGACCTTTACACACAAGATGAATCGGCCTCCATGATCGGCTATGTCACCATGGGCATGGCGCTGGTGCCGATGATCAGCCCGGCCTTGGGCGGCTTGCTGGAGCAGGGTTTCGGCTGGCAGGCTTCCTTCTGGGCGATGTTGATCCTTGGCGGGCTGGTGTTTTGGGTGGCTTGGGCCGATTTGGGGGAAACCGCGCGCGCCAGCGGCAAATCGCTGCGCCAGCAGTTCGGCGAATACCCTGAGTTGCTCCGCTCGCCGCGCTTTTGGGGCTATGCGTTGGCCACGGGTTTCTGCTCGGGCGCCTTCTTTGCCTACCTCGGCGGCGCGCCCTTCGTGGGCACCGTGGTCTTCGGAATGGAGCCTGCGGTGCTGGGGCTTTATTTCGGCGCGCCGGCGATCGGCTATTTCGTGGGTAACTTCGTCACCGCCCGCACTGCGACACGTTTTGGCGTGAACACGCTGGTGCTTTGGGGCTGCATTTCCAATGCCGTGGGCGGCACGGTGTCGCTGCTGATCTTCCTTGCGGGCTATGGCTCTCCGCTCAGTTTTTTCGGGCTGATGACGCTGGTGGGGCTGGGCAACGGGCTCTGCATCCCCAATGCCACCGCCGGGATGCTGTCGGTGCGCCCGCATCTGGCGGGCACGGCCTCGGGGCTGGGCGGGGCGATCATGATCGTCGGCGGCGCGGCCTTGAGCGCGCTGGCCGGCGCCCTGCTCACTCCTGAAACCGGAGCCTATCCGCTGCTGTGGCTCATGCTGCTGACGGCCATCGCCTCGGTCGCCTCCATCTGGGTGGTGATCCGGCGTGAGAAAGCCTTGGGGCTCTAGGCTCACGTTCTCCGCGCTTGTGACCGCGGCTTTGCAAAGCTAGGCTGCACCTTGCTGCAAAGTTGCAAAGGTGCGCGGATGGCGATCCAGAAACTCTATGCCGGTGTGAAACTGCGTGAGACCCGGACCCGCGCGGGGCTGACGCAGAAAGACTTCGCCGCCCGGCTGGGCGTCTCCTTGCCCTATCTCAACCAGATGGAGAACAACAACCGGCCCGTCAGTACCAATGTCGTGCTCGCCTTGGCGTCGGAGTTCAGGCTGGATGTGACCGAGCTTTCCAGCGGCGATGGGGAGCGGTTGGTCAGCGATCTGCGCGAGGCGCTGGCCGATCCGATTTTTGCCGGAAAGGCACCCCCGGTGGCCGATCTGCGCCTCACCGCCTCCAACGCGCCGGGGCTGGCCCATGCCTTTCTCGCCCTGCATCAAAGCTACCGACAGGTGCATGAACGGCTGGCCTCGCTGGACGAAGCCCTGGGGCGCGAGGACGCGCGGGCGATGCCCTCTCCGTGGGAGGAGGTGCGGGACTTCTTTCACTATTGCGACAATTACATTGATGCGGTCGACCGTGCGGCAGAGCATTTTGCGACCCGCGAAGGCAGCGGCAGCGATACGCGGGCGACCGCCGCGCGCGCGCTTGAGAGTGCTGGGGTGCGTGTGACTTTTGAGGATGACGACCGGCTGCGCGCCTACGATCCCGCGCGCAGGGTGCTGCATCTATCGGCCCGTGCGGCGCCTGAGACGCAGACCTTTCAGATGTTGTTGCAGGTGGCGTTGACCCAGCAAGACGCGCTGCTGGAGGCGACGCTGGACCTTGCCCGTTTCCACAGCGCTGCGGCGCGGGATATCGCCAAGATCGGGTTGGCCAATTACTTTGCCGGGGCGGCCCTCTTGCCCTATGGGCGGTTCCTACAGAAGGCGCAGGATTGCCGCCACGATCTGGAGGTGCTGGCCGGGCATTTCGGTGCCTCGATCGAGCAGGTGGCGCATCGGCTGTCGACGCTGCAGCGCCCCGGCGCGAAGGGGGTGCCCTTCTTTTTCGTGCGGGTCGATCAAGCGGGCACGATCACCAAACGTCATTCCGCCACCCGGTTGCAATTCGCGCGTTTCGGCGGCGCCTGCCCGCTTTGGAACGTCCACCGCGCCTTTGAGACGCCGGGGCGGTTCCTGCGGCAATTGGCCGAGACGCCGGATGGGGTGCGCTATATCAGTTTGGCGCGGGACATCTCGAAACCGGCGGGGCGGTTTGGCGCGCCGGTGCGGCGCTACGCGATCTCACTCGGCTGCGAAGTGCGCCATGCGCCTGCCTTGGTCTATGCCGATGGGATGGACGTCACCCGCAGCGATGCCTTTGAACCGATTGGCATTTCCTGCCGGATTTGCGAGCGCCGGGATTGTCATCAACGCTCCGTCCCGCCGTTGGAGCGGCAGTTGGTGGTCGACCCGCATCTGCGCGACACCCTGCCCTACCGGGTGGAATGATCAGCGCCGGGCGCGCCGCCACCCCGCGCCGCGTGCCTCGGCTTCGGAACAAAACCAACGCTCGCCTTTGCGGGTGCTGATGCGGGTGCGGCTGTAAAACTTCTGCCCCGGCATATGGTAAATCTTGACCCCTTTGGCGCTGATATTGCCCTTGATCTGGCAGCCCCCTTCGGGCCGGGCAGGCTCTGCCCCGCTGCGGCGGGTCACGCGGTAGCGGGCGGGAGAAACCGTCTTGAACCCGTGAATCCCACGGCCCGCGACAAAGGCGGCCTTTTCATCCAGGTCATAGTCCATCGAATATTTACGATAGGCAAAGGCCAGCCCGTCACGCACCAGCGCCTGCCCCACATCGACGCCACCCACGTGGCAGCGGGCGACAATGCGATCATAGCGGTCGCGGTCCAGCGCCTCACATCGCGCATCGGCCCCTTGGTATCTGTCGCGCACCTCCCTCGTTGCCCAATCTCCGCAGGCCCATGCCTGCCCGCCATCGGTCTCGCAGGTTTGGCTGGCTTCAAGCGCGTCGATGCCATGCAGGCGGATGCGCGTACCGCCGAGATCGAAGGTATCCCCATCGATCACGCGCACCACGCCCGAGACCGTCTGCGCCCCTGCAGCTCCCGTCACGAGACCCAGCGTCAGACTGAGGGCGAAAAGTGAACAAATCCTTAACATGAGGCAGGTATGACGCCCCGCCCCGCCGCCTTCAAGACAGGATGTTAAGTCAGGTTAACCATCAGCGCTGCGCCACCTGCCAGTTCGGATGCAGCCAAGGCTCGTCATTAGCGCGCGGCAGCGGATCGCGGCCCAAAAGCAGGTCCGAGACCTTCTCGCCCACCATGATCGAGGGCGCGTTAAGGTTGCCGTTGGTGATGCGCGGAAAGATCGAACTGTCGGCCACGCGCAGCCCCTCGACCCCGATCACCCGCGCCTGCGGGTCGACCACGGCGCCCGGATCGTCCGCAGCGCCCATGCGGCAGGTGCCGCAGGGGTGATAGGCGCTTTCGGCGTGTTCGGCGATGAAAGCGTCAAGCGCCGCGTCCGATTGCAGCGCTTCACCGGGCTGAATCTCGTGTTTGACGAAGGGCTTGAAGGCGTCCTGCGCGAAGATTTCCCGCGTGAGCCGGATGCAGGTACGGAACTCCTCCCAGTCATCAGGGTGCGACATGTAGTTGAAGCGGATGCGCGGCGCCTCGGCCGGGTCGGCGGAACGCAGGGTGATCTCGCCGCGCGACTTGGAGCGCATCGGCCCCGTGTGCGCCTGAAAGCCATGCCCCTCCGCCGCCGCCTGACCGTCGTAGCGCACGGCAATGGGCAGGAAATGGTATTGGATATCAGGGTATTCCACGCCGGGCTTCGAGCGGATGAAGGCCGCGGATTCGAACTGGTTCGAGGCGCCCATGCCAGTCTTGGTAAAGAGCCACTGCGCGCCGATGACGGCCTTCGACAGGAGGTTCCAGTGCTTGTAGAGCGTGATCGGCTGGCGCGAGGCCATCTGGATGTAAAGCTCCAGATGGTCCTGCAGGTTCTGCCCCACGCCGGGGCGGTCGGCCCGCACCTCGATGCCATGTTCAGCCAGATGCGCGGCAGGGCCGATCCCCGAGAGCATCAGCAGCTTCGGCGAGTTGATCGACGACGCCGCCAGCACCACTTCGCGGCTGGCACGGATCACTTCCGTTGCGCGGCCACGCTTGACCTTGATACCCACGGCGCGCCCCTCTTCGATCACCACGCGCTGCGCCAGCGCGCGGATCAGGGTGACATTGCCGGTCTTCTGCGCCGGGCGCAGATAGGCATTGGCTGCCGACCAGCGCCGCCCGTTCCAGACCGTCTGCTCCATCGGGCCGAAGCCCTCTTGCTGCTCGCCATTGTAGTCATGGGTCACCTGGTAGCCCGCCTGTGCCCCGGCCTGCACGAAGGCGTCGAAAAGCGGGTTCTCGCGCGGGCCGCGACTGACGTGCAGCGGGCCGTCCTTGCCGCGCCACGCCGGATCGCCGCCATGGCCGTTCTCGTGCCATGTTTCCATGCGCTTGTAATAGGGCAGCACATCCGCATAGGACCAACCGCGCGCGCCGACCTCTTCCCAATGGTCGAAGTCCCTGGCGTGGCCACGCACGTAGACCATGCCGTTGATCGAGGAGGAGCCGCCGATCACCTTGCCGCGCGGGCAGACCAACTCGCGGTTGTTGAGTTGCGGCTCGGGCTCGGATTTATAGCCCCAGTCGTAACGCGGCATGTTCATCGGATAGCTGAGCGCCGCAGGCATCTGGATGAAAGGCCCGGCGTCGCTGCCACCATGTTCGATGACGATAACCTTGCGACCCGCCTCGGCCAAGCGGTAGGCCATGGCGCAGCCCGCGGAGCCCGCGCCGACGATGACAAATTCAGCTTCCATAGCTCTTCCTTCCGTGATTCCGCGCCGGGTCAAGGATGCGCAGCACCGCGCGGATGCGCGGCTTGTCCTTGAGGCGGTGGGGAATCGCTCCCCAGAATTGACGAGGTGACTTGAGGATCAGGCCGATCCCTCAAGCACCTCTCAGCAAATTCACCCCTTAGAAGGGTGCCTCGACATCGCCCATGCGCACGTAGACCGACTTCACCTGGCTGTAGTGCTCGATCGCCGCCTTGGCGTTCTCGCGGCCCACGCCGGAGTTCTTCATGCCGCCAAAGGGCGCCTCGACCGGCGCGTCGTTGTAGCTGTTGATATAGCAGGTCCCGGCCTCGAACCCCGCCGCCACGCGGTGCGCGCGGGCAAGGTCGCGGGTGAAGACACCGGCGGCGAGGCCGAACTCGGTATCATTGGCGCGGGCCAGAACCTCCGCTTCATCCTCGAAATCCAGCACCGCCATGACCGGGCCGAAGATCTCCTCGCGGGCGATGACCATGTCGTCTTTCACATCGGCGAAGACGGTGGGCTGCATGTAGAACCCCTCGCGCTCGATGCGGCTCCCGCCATAGACCAGCCGCGCGCCCTCGGCCTTGCCCTTCTCGATGTAGTCCAGCGCGATCTGCATCTGGCGTTCGCTGACCATCGGGCCAAAGCTGGTGTCGGGGTCCATCGGGTCGCCGATCACGGCGTTGTCCAGCCGCTCGGACAGCCGCGCGAGGAACTTCTCCTTGATGTCGCGGTGTACGAAGACCCGCGTGCCGTTCGAGCAGATCTGGCCGGAACTGTAGAAGTTGCCCAGGATCGCGCCGCCGACGGCATTGTCGATATCCGCATCCTCGAAGACGATCAGGGGCGATTTGCCGCCCAGTTCCATCGTCACATGCTTGATACCTTCGGCAGCGGCGGCATAGACCTTGCGCCCCGTCGGCACCGAGCCGGTGAGCGAGACCTTGTCGACGCGGGGATCGGTGACCAGAGACTGGCCAACCGCGCCCATGCCCTGCACCACGTTGAAGAGGCCCGCGGGCAGACCGGCTTCAATCAGGATTTCGGCGACCTTCAGGGCGCAGAGCGGCGTGGTCTCGGACGGCTTGAAGATCATCGCATTGCCGCAGGCCAGCGCCGGCGCAGCCTTCCAGCAGGCGATCTGGGTGGGGTAATTCCAAGCGCCGATGCCGACGCAGACGCCCAGAGGCTCACGCCGGGTGTAGACCCAGTCTTCGCCAAGTTGGATATGCTCGCCGGCCAGGCTGCCAGCAAGGCCGCCAAAATACTCCAGCGCATCGGCGCCGCTGGTGGCATCGGCGACGGAGGTCTCCTGATAGGGTTTGCCGGTGTCTTGGGTTTCCAAGACCGACAGATCGTGGTTGCGGTCGCGGATCATGTCGGCGGCGCGGCGCAGGATGCGGCCCCGCTCGGTGCCGCTTAGCGCGCCCCATGCGGCCTGCGCGCGGCGGGCCGAGGCGATGGCCTGCTCCACAATCTCGTGCGTGGCGGCATAGACCGTGGCGATCTTCTCGCCCGTGGCGGGATAAATCACCGGGATCGGCGTGCCATTGGTGTCTTCGACATAGGCGCCGTCGATAAAGTGGCTGGCGGTGGGTTGGGGATCATAGGACATCAAAGGGACTTTCTTGCCTGAGGCGAGGAATGTTCAGAGAGGCGGAGCGCGGCGGTGCCGCCCGTCTCCGCGGTGTTCAACGGCCCGCTTTGAGCAGCAGGTCGAGCGTATAGAGCGCGCGGGTCATGGCCTCTGCCGCGCTGACGCCATCCGACAGCGCCGCGCGCAGGTAAAGCCCATCGATCAGGGCCGCCAGAGTGTCGGCATCGCCTTCGGGCTGGGGGCTGATCGGGCGCAGCGCATGGGTGAGGTTGGACCGCAACCGGCTTTGATAAGCAGTCAGCAAACGCCGGGTTTCGGGGTTGGTGCGGGCATGGGCGTAGAGTGTCATCCACGCGCTGATCGTGCCGGGGTGAAAGCCGGTGTCGTCGAAACTGGCCACGATGATTGCCGCCGCACGGTCATGCGGCGTGCGGGCCGTGGCAAGCCGTTCGCGCACCCCGGCGGCATATTCCGACAGGATATGCCGCATCGCTGCCAGAAAGATCTGGTTCTTGCCGCCGAAATAGTGATGTGCCAGCGCGCTCGACATGCCTGCCCGCTTGGCGATCTGGCTCACCGTCACATCCAGCGACTGGGCCTCGCCGATCTCGGCGATGGTGGCTTTGACCAGCGCAGAGCGGCGAATGGGTTCCATTCCGACTTTGGGCATTGGATTCGGATCCTTGGGGCAGTGTTGACCGCCTCAGGATAGGGGAATCTTTATTGACTCGTCAATCAAGTACCACCCCGACAGGGCGGAAGGTCAGAATTTCGTCGCATGTGAGGGGGGCGTGACCTGCCGTTTCAGCATCGCTTCGCGCCATGTGATAAAGGTGACCGAGCCCAAGATCACCGCGCCACCGAGCACCACCCAGAGGTCCACCGGCTCGGCAAAGACCACCACGCCGAGGATCGTGGCCCAGACCAGTTGCAGGAAGGTGACCGGCTGCGTCACCGTCACCGGGGCGGCGGCAAAGGCCAGCGTCATGGTGAAATGCCCCGCCGTGGCGAAAAAGGCGACCCCGGCGAGGATCAGCAACTCCTGCACGGTGGGCGCGATCCAGACGGAGAAGGCGAAGGGCGCCAGCCCGATGGTGACGAAGATCGACAGCATGGTCACGATCATCACCGGACGCGCCTCATCCGCCAGCACCTTGGCCAAGAGGTAGGATCCGGCAAAAACCACCGCCGCCAGCAACATCGCCAAATGCCCGGTGGAGACTTCGCGGAACCCGGGGCGCAGGATGATCGCCGCCCCCGCCAGCCCCAGACAGACCGCCACGATGCGCCGCGCGGCCAGCTTCTCCCCCAGAAAGATCGCGGCACCCACGGTGACATAGATCGGCGCGAGGTAGTTCATCGCCGTCACCTCAGCGATGGGCAGGCGGGTCATGGCGTAGAACCACAGGATCACCCCGCCCGCGTGGAAAAAGCCGCGCATGCCGAACAGACCCCATTGCCGCCGGCTTACCGGGGTGGCCAGCAGCGACCGCAGGATCGGCAAGACAAAGACCAGCCCCATGGCGTAGCGCAGGAAAGCGGCCTCTGCCGAAGGCAGGCGCGGCCCCATGTATTTCACCAGCGCGGTCACGCCGATGAAACAGGCCCCCGTCACCAACATCCAAAAGACCCCGACAAGCGGGCGGTTGGGCGGAACGGGGATGTCGGGGGCGGTGGCCGGAGACTGTGTCATGCCGTGACCCTTTCCCAAAGCGCTGCCAAGGGCAAGATGGGCGCAGCATTTTTATTCACATCGCAAGCAATTTAATCGCAATCGCCCACATGGTCACGGCGATAACGGCGTCCAAGACCTGCCAACTGCGCGGTTTGGCAAAGAGCGGCGCCAGCAGCCGCGCGCCATACCCGAGCGAGAAGAAGAAGACGAAACTCGCCAGCACCGCCCCAAGCCCAAAGCTGAGCCGGTCGGGATATTGCGCCGAGATCGAGCCGAGCAGCACCAAGGTGTCGAGGTAGACATGCGGATTCAGCCAGGTCAGCGCCAGCAGCGTCAGGATCGCCTTGCGCAGGCTGCGGGTGGATTGCCCTTCGGCCTCCAGCGCCTCCCCGCCCTGCCATGCGGAAACCGCGTTGCGCCAGCCGTACCATAGCAGGAAGGCCGCGCCGCCATAGCGCATCAGCGGGCCGAACCACGGGGCCGCCTCGGCCAGCGCGCCAAAGCCTGCGACCCCCGACATGATCAACACCGCATCCGAGGCAGCGCAGACCAGCACCACCGGCAGCACATGTTCGCGCCGCAGCCCTTGGCGCAAGACAAAAGCGTTCTGCGCCCCGATGGCCATGATGAGGGTGAGGCTAAGAGCAAAGCCGGGAAGGAAAGAGGTCAACATCGAAGGCATCCTGTAAAACGGGTTGCCCTTGCCTAGCCCCTTGGCTCAGATTACTCAAATTCAATAGTCTACGTCAGGATTAGCAGAACTTATGCAGCTCGACAGCGCGCAGCTGACCGCTCTGGCCCATATCCTGCGGCTCGGCAGTTTTGACGCCGCGGCGGCGGTGCTGGGGGTGACCCCCTCGGCAATCTCGCAGCGGGTGAAGGCGCTTGAGGACCGTGTGGGGGCCACCCTCGTTCTGCGCGGCCAGCCCTGCACCGGCACGCCCATGGGCCAGCGTCTTGCCAAACATGCAGAGGATGTGGCCCTGCTCGAAGCGCAGGCGCTTGGGGCAGGCGATGCCACCGCCCCGCCCCGGCTCCGCCTGGCGGTGCCTGCGGATGTCTTGGCCACATGGCTCATCCCGGCGCTGGCGCGGGTGCCCGACATGCTTTTCGATCTGATGATCGACGATCAAGACACCTCGGCCGATTGGCTGCGTCGGGGGGAGGTCAGCGCGGCGGTGACGGGACAAGCCCGCGCGGCACCGGGCTGCGACGTGCTGCCCTTGGGCGCGCTGCGCTACCATGCCACCGCCAGCCGCGCCTATCGGCAAAAGTGGTTTGTCGAGGGCGTCACGACCGAGGCACTGGCCCGCGCGCCGATGCTCACCTTCGACCACAAGGATCAACTGCAAGGGCGATGGCTGAAGCGAAAGACCGGGCAGCGGCTGACCCCACCAAGCCACCACCTCCCCTCAAGCCACGGCTTTGTCGCAGCGGCGCGGCAAGGACTGGGTTGGGGCATGAACCCCGCGCCGCTGGTGGCCGAGGATTTGGCGGCGGGGCGGCTCGTGTCGCTGGACGACGCGCTGCCGCTGGATGTGCCGCTTTACTGGCAGGTCGCGCGGATCATGGCGCCCGCGCTGGCCCCGCTCACCGCCGCCGTCCGGGCCGCGGCGCGCGAGGCGCTGGTGCAAGGGGCGCGTTAAAGCTGCGCCATAACCTCGTCAGAGGCCTCGAAATTGGTGGTGACGCGCTGCACGTCGTCATCCTCCTCAAGCGCATCGATCAGCTTCATCAGCTTTTCCATGTTCTCGAGGTCCATCTCGGTCGTGGTGGTCGGACGCCAAATCAGCTTGGTCGATTCCGACTCGCCCAATTCGGCCTCAAGCGCGGTCGACACGTCGTTGAGATCGGTGTCCGCGCAATAGATCACATGGCCCTCCTCGGAGCTTTCCACGTCCTCGGCGCCGGCTTCGATCGCGGCCATCATCACGGTGTCGGCATCGCCCACGGCGGCCGGGTAGATCACCTCGCCCTTGCGCTCGAACATGAAGCCGACCGAGCCGGTCTCGCCCAGGTTGCCGCCGTTCTTGGTGAAGGTCGAACGCACGGTCGAGGCGGTGCGGTTGCGGTTGTCGGTCATCGCCTCGACGATCACCGCCACGCCGTTCGGGCCATAGCCCTCATAGCGGATTTCCTCGTAATCCTCGCCCTCGCCGCCGATCGCCTTCTTGATGGCGCGTTCGATGTTGTCCTTGGGCATGGACTGGCCCTTGGCCTCTTTCACCGCCAGACGAAGACGCGGGTTCTTGTCCGGGTCGGGGTCGCCCATCTTGGCCGCGATGGTGATTTCCTTGGAGAGTTTGGAAAACACCTTGGCGCGCAGCTTGTCCTGACGGCCCTTGCGATGCTGGATGTTTGCCCATTTGGAGTGACCGGCCATGAATACCTCGTTCTGGCAATGCGTTTGCGCCACTCTATATGCCAGCATCACCGCTGGAACAAGCCACCCGGCCTGTGCTTAGCTTTCCGCCGATGGGGCAACCAAGTTAGACCGGATTTATGACACCTGATCAGATCATCCTCTTCACCCTCTTCGGCGCGGTCTTTGGCCTGCTGCTTTGGGGGCGGTTTCGCTATGACATCGTAGCCTTCGGGGCGCTGATGCTTGGGGTGGTGCTGGGCGTGGTGCCCACGAAAAACGCCTTTGACGGCTTCGGCCATCCGGCCACGCTGATCGTGGCGCTGGTCTTGGTGGTCTCGGCTGGGTTAGTTCGTTCGGGCGCGGTGATGCTGATCACCCGCACGCTGGTCGACAGTTCGCGCAGCCTGGGCGCGCATATCACCATGATGGGCGCCGTCGGCGGGGTGCTCTCGGCCTTTATGAACAACGTGGCGGCCTTGGCTTTGTTGATGCCGGTCGACATCCAGACCGCACGCAAAGCGGGCCGCGCACCGGGGCTGAGCCTGATGCCGCTCAGTTTCGCCACCATCCTTGGCGGCATGGCCACGCTGATCGGCACCCCGCCCAATATCATCATCGCCTCCATCCGGCAGGAATCCTTGGGCGCGCCATTCAAGATGTTCGACTTCGCCCCCGTGGGCGGGCTGGCCGCCATCGCGGGGCTGGTCTTTGTCGCGCTGATCGGCTGGCGGCTGATCCCCGCCCGCGAAGACGCCATGATCGAGGCCGAGGACATCGCCCAATATATCGCCGAGCTGACCGTGCCCGAGGGCAACAAACAGATCGGCAAACGTCTGGCCGAGTTGCAAGAAGAGGCGCATCGCGCCGATGTGGCGATCTTGGGCCTGATGCGCGACGGCAAGCGGCGCTATGGCACGGCCCGCAACGTGGTTTTGCAAGCCGGAGACGCGATCGTGCTGGAGGCCACGCCCGACGCGCTGGACGAATTCCGCACCACGCTGAACCTCGCGCTGGCCGACCGGGACCGCGAAGACCTGCTGCTGGCCGATGGCGACGGGGTCGAAATCGTCGAGGTCGTGGTGACCGATGGCTCGCGGCTCAACGGGCGCACGGCGCAGGCGGTGGGCCTGTCGTGGCGGCAGCGCACGGTGCTCTTGGGCCTGTCGCGACAGGGCCGCAAGATCACCTCGCAACTGCGCACGACCGAGCTGAAACCCGGGGATATCCTGTTGCTGCTGGTCCCGCGCGACACGGTGGCCCATGTCACCGACTGGCTGGGCGTGCTGCCGCTGGCCGACCGGGGCCTTGCGGTGACCCAAGACAGCAAGACATGGCTCGCCATCGCGATGTTCGCAGGGGCCGTGGCCGCGGCCTCCTTCGGGCTGATCTACCTGCCCATCGCGCTTGGCATCGTGGTGGTCGGCTATGTGCTGGCCAAGATCGTGCCGCTGTCGGAACTCTATACCCATATCGAATGGCCGGTGATCGTGTTGTTGGGCTCCATGATCCCGCTTGGTGCTGCGTTGGAGACCTCGGGCGGGACCGAATTGATCGCGGGCGCGCTGGTGGGGCTGACCGAGGGGCTGCCCGCTTGGGTGGTCCTTACGGTTCTGATGGTGGTGACCATGTCGCTGTCGGATGTGCTCAACAACACGGCGACGACCATCGTCGCGGCCCCCGTGGGCATCCAGATGGCCCAGTCGCTCGGCGTCTCTCCCGATCCGTTCCTGATGGCGGTGGCGGTGGCGGCCTCTTCGGCTTTCCTGACGCCGATTGGGCATAAGAACAACACGCTGATCCTCGGCCCCGGCGGCTATTCCTTTGGCGACTATTGGCGCATGGGGCTGCCGCTGGAGATCATCGTCGTCGCCGTGTCGATCCCCGCCATCCTGTTCTTCTGGCCGCTTTAACAGCCGCCCCCGCGCGTCGGACTTGCCAGAGCATATTTGCCGCCCCTAGGCTGAGTGTCAGCTTTGGGGGGACAAATGGACATTCTGATCAACGTCGTACTGCCGCTGTCATTGGCGGTCATCATGCTGTCGCTGGGGGTGGGCCTCACGGTTTCAGATTTCACCCGCGTGGCGAAATACCCGCGCGCCTTTGCCTTGGGCGCGCTTTGCCAAGTGGTGTTGGTGCCCGCTGCCGCATGGGCGGTGGCCATGGCCTTCGGCCTGCGCGGAGAACTGGCCGTGGGGCTGATGATCCTCTCCTTCTGCCCGGGCGGCGTGACCTCGAATATGATCAGCAAATTCGCGCGGGGCGATGTGGCGCTGTCGGTGACTTTGACGGCGGTGGTCTCGCTTCTGAGCATCCTGACCGTGCCGGTCTTCACCGCCATCGCCGTGCGGCACTTCATGGGCGATGCCGCGCCGGATGTCTCGGTCGCGGCGCTGGCGGTGGCCATGTTCGTGATCACCACCCTGCCCGTGGCACTTGGGCTTGCCCTGCGTCACCTCGCCCCCGGCTTTGCCGCGCGGATCGAACCGGGCCTATCCGCCCTCGCCGCGCTGCTGTTCGTGCTGATCGTCCTCGCCGCATTGGCCGGGAATTGGAGCGTTTTCACCGAGAACCTCGCCCGGCTTGGTCCCGCGCTCATTAGCATGAATGCGGCGCTGATGTTGCTGGGGCTGGGCATTGCCGCCGCGGCCGGGCTGGCATGGCAGACCCGCAAGACGATCTCGATCGAAGTGGGCATCCAGAACGCGACGCTCGGCATCACCCTCGCCGGGTTGATCTCGGGCCAAGCGTCCGGGTTCAGCGCCTACGCCCTGCCCTCAGCGATCTATGGCATCACGATGTATCTGGTGGCCCTGCCCTTCGTCCTTTGGATGCGCGGGCGCTGAGGGCGTGAGCCATCAAGCAAAAGGCGCGCCCCCGCGGGACGCGCCTTTCGTTTTTACACTGACGGCCCCCTAGGCCATGTCGAAAGCGTCTTCCTCATAGCTGTCCGCCCCTTCGTCTTCCTCCTCCGGCACGGAGGTGAGGGTCAGCGCGTCCATGAGAGCGGAGGCGGGGTCGGAGGTATCGGCCTCGGGATCCTCCATGTCAGGATCGACCATACCGGACACCTCAAGCACCTCACCGCCGCTTTCATCCGAGTCCACCACAACACGCATGCCGCTCAGATCGATGTCCTCGAAAGACAGGGAGCCGGGATAGGTCCATAGGGTGAAGTTCGTGCTCGTGACATCGCCATCGGAACTGTCAGCGGTCGTGCCGAATTGCAGACCCACATCGAAACTGCCCCCCGCTTGGGGACCACCCGCGAAACCGTCGACACCGTCATCCACAGCCTTCACGTCCGTCAGGTGATAGCCTTCCGCGTTCACGTCGGGGAAGAAGTTCAGTTCTTCGATTGCGCTGCCATCGGTCACGTTGAAGAAAAGCCCGTTGATGTCAGCGTGTGAGTCGGCCTCAGGATCCGTGGGCGAAAGGTTGAAGTGCAACTGCCCGTTCGGCATTTCCGTGACGGCGATTGTGATCTCTCCGTTCTCTCCCATCAGGAAATTGAGAACGGATTTATCAGCGCCGCCGGTATCACCGCCTTGCGTACCACCGGAACCGGACCCCTTGGTGCCGCAGGAGCCGGAGCCCTTCGTACCACCCGAGCCGGAACCTTTGGTGCCACCCGAGCCGGAACCCTTCGTACCGCCCGAACCGGAGCCCTTCGTGCCACCAGAGCCGGACCCTTTGGTGCCGCCAGAGCCGGAGCCTTTTGTCCCGCCGGAGCCGGAACCCTTGGTGCCGCCAGAACCAGAGCCTTTCGTACCGCCCGAGCCGGAACCCTTCGTACCGCCGGAGCCGGAACCTTTGGTGCCACCCGAGCCAGAGCCCTTCGTGCCGCCAGAACCAGAACCCTTAGTGCCACCAGAGCCGGACCCTTTGGTGCCACCCGAGCCGGAACCTTTGGTGCCGCCGGACCCGGAGCCCTTGGTGCCACCCGAGCCGGAACCCTTGGTGCCACCCGAGCCGGAGCCCTTCGTGCCGCCGGAACCGGAGCCTTTTGTCCCGCCCGAACCGGAACCCTTAGTGCCACCAGAGCCGGACCCTTTGGTGCCCCCCGAGCCGGAGCCTTTGGTCCCACCGGAGCCGGAACCCTTGGTGCCGCCCGAGCCGGACCCTTTGGTGCCGCCGGAACCGGAGCCCTTAGTCCCGCCAGAACCGGAACCCTTCGTGCCACCCGAACCGGAGCCTTTGCCGTCATCGTTCCCGTCGAACTTGCCCGCCAAATGGGCGTCATACCACTTCGCGAAGGAGGATCCCTCTATCCCGCCGTTGTGATAGGACTTCGTTCCGCTGGCATCGCAACCGCTGCCCGCTTCGCCGCCGGTGGACCAGCTATTGTCCTTGCTGTTCCAACCCTTCGAGAATCTGTAACCCATGACGCCAATCCCTCATATCCGTTTGCAGCCGCGGCCAATTTGCAGCGCCGCGTCCCCCACTGACCTATGAACCTAGCAGGTGCCGCCTATTTACGCCAAATTCTTTCCATCTTTCGGGTAAATTAGGCCGATAATGCGCGCCAAACAGAAACAGTGAGATAGCCCGAGAGGGCATTGTTCTTTCGTATAGGTCAAATGTGCGGAGGGGGTCCGAATCACTTGCCTTGGGATAGGTAGAAATTGCCTTTGTTTTGCCCAGAACCCGCCGTACCCTCGTCAGCGAGCTGAGCTAGACAGGCGAAAACACCAGCGGAGGCTTCATGGCACGACCCAAGGAACAAAGCGCTCAGGCCCAGATCGTCGCGGCGGCGCGCAGGCATTTCGGGCAAGACGTGGCGCGGGTATCGGCGCCGGGCGGCGAAAACCGGTCGAGCTTTCGGCTGCATTTGACCGACCGCACGGTGATCGCCACTCTCCGCCCGAACTTCCGCCGCACCCATCTCGAAGCCCATGTCCTGACCGAACTTGGCCGCCATTGCAGCGACCTGCCCGAATGTCTGGGCGTGGTGGGCGAAATCATGTTTCAATCCGACGTCGGCAAACGCCGCCTGAACGTCGAAGTCGCGCGGGTGGAACCCGCCGAACAGCTTGACCTCGCAGCCGAGGCCGTCTCGGCCATCTTCCGCATCCACGGCGCCGCGCGCCAGACCGAGTTAAACGCGATCATGCCGCATCTGGGCAACAACCGCGACTGGGTGCTGAACTTCGTCGATGCGGTGGACTTCCTCAAAGACCTCGGCGGCGGCATCTCAGACCAGTTCGACCGCGCCGCCGCCTATGAGCGCATCAACGCCCCGGCGCGGCAATTCGTCAAATGGGACTGCCGCTCGGGCAATGCCGCGATTGGCGCGGATGACAAGCTGCGCTGGTTTGACTTCGAATATGCCGGGCTGCGCCACGGGGCCGAAGACATCGCGTGGCTGATCGGGGATGAGGCATGGCCCATCGCCCCGTCGGATATGGTCGATGTGGTGATCGACACCTTCGATCCAACCTGCGGCATCGCCCTGCCCGACTACCTCGATTATCTCTCGGTCTACCTGACCTTTCACGCGGTGCAGCGGCTCAAACTGATCAGCAAAGAGGCCAAGAAACGAGGCTGGCTGAGCAAGGATCGCATCCGGCGCTATGACGACGCCGGGGTGCATCCTGAATTCGCGGCGCATATCTGCCGGGTCGGGGCCTATTTCTCGGACCAATCCGAACTCACCGCCCCGCTGACCCGCAACTTCCTTGAGGCACGGGCGGGCTTTGACGCGATTGTCGCCCAGTCCGACGTGCCGCGCAGCGCCTGATTTACCAAATGAGCGGGATCACCGCGCTGACCAGCAGCGACATGCTCAGGTTCAGCGGTATCCCGATGCGCATGAAATCGGTGAAGCGATAGCCCCCCGGCCCGTAAACCAGCGTGTTGGTCTGATAGCCGATGGGCGTGGCAAAGGCGCAGGAGGCCGCGATCATCACCGCCACCACCAGCGGGCGCGGGTCCATGCCAAGCGCGGTGCTGAGGCTGATGGCAATCGGCGTCATAATCACCGCCACCGCATTGTTGCTGACGATCTCGGTCAGGGTCGTGGTCAGCAGGAACACCGCCAAGATGATGAAAAACGGCGGCAATTGTGCCAGCCCCGGCGCGATATTTTCGACGATCAGCGTGATCGCACCGGAGTTCTGCAAAGCCGCGCCAACCGCCAACATGGCAAAGATCAACGCCAGCAAACGCCCCTCGACGAAAGAAAAAGCCTCCTCCGCGTCGATACAGCCCGTCACCAGCACCACCGCCACCGCGATTACGGCCAGCAGGAGGATCGGCGCCACGTTGAAGGCCGCCAGCGCCACGATCCCCACGAGGGCGGCAATGGCAATCGGCGCATGGCCCCGGCGGAACGCCCGGGCCGAAGGCTGGGTCACATCGACGAGGTTCATCTCGCTCGCCAGCCGCTGAATGTCTTCGGCAGCCCCTTCCAAAAGCAGCGTGTCGCCCACCTTGACGATCAACTGGTCGAGTTGCTGGCCAATGTTCTGGTTCCGCCGATGCACCGCCAGCGCATAGACGCCGTAGCGCCGCCGCAGCCGCATCGAGCCCAAGCTGCGCCCCACCATCCGGCAACCGGGAGTAATCAGCACTTCGACGGTCGTGGTCTCCACCGCGGAAAGCTGGTCGACCCGGCGCAATTCCTTGTTGTTTTGCAGGCTCAAAAGCTCGGTCATTTGGGTGCGCAGCACAACGCGGTCGCCGACCTGAAGCTCGACACCTTTAAGATTGCGCCGCAGCGAATCGTCGCCCCGCACCACGTCGATCAGCCTCACGCCCTCGCGTTTGAAAAGCTGCACGTCCAGCACTTCGCGGCCAATCAGGTTGCTTTCGGGCGGGATCACCGCCTCGGTAAAGAATTTCATCTTGGAGCGGTCAGAGAGCATATTCGCCATGCTGTCGCGCGCGGGCAGCAGCTTGTCTGCGAAAAGCAGCATGTAAAGGAGACCCCAAGCGCAGACCACAAGGCCCACGGGCAGGATCTCGAAAATGCCGAAAGGGGCCATGCCCTGCGACCGCGCCACACCGTCGACCAATAGGTTGGTCGAGGTGCCGATCAGCGTCAATGAGCCGCCCATGATTGCGGCATAGCTAAGCGGGATCAACAGCTTGGAGGCTTTGGTGTTCAGCGTGCGGGTCAGTTGCACCACCACCGGGATCATCACCACCACGACGGGCGTGTTGTTCATGATGGCGCTGGCCGCCATGACCGACAGGATCACCCCCGCCACCGCCGTTTTAGGATGCGTCTTGGCCGAGCGTTCGGCCAGCCGCGTCAAAACATCCAGCGCCCCGGTGCGGACCAAGGCCCCCATGATAATGAACATCGCCGCGATGGTCCAAGGCGCGGGGTTTGACAGCACCTCAAGCGCGTCGTCATAGGGCAGCACGCCAAGCGCCAAGAGCAAGGCCGCCCCGGCGATGGCGACCACTTCGGTGGGAAAGGCTTCGCGCAGGAAAAGCACGAACATTATGCCGACGACCACGAGGGTCAGCACCGCCGTCTCCATCGGAGAGAAGCTGAAAAATTCCATCAAGAACCTGTCATTCGGGCAAAAGGCCGTTGTCCAGTTACGCCGATTGCCGCCCCCTGCGCAAGCCTGACGCTTAGGCGAGGGACATCAGACTTCAGGGCGCGCTGGCCTGAAGCGTTCCGCCCTCGCGCACCGGCACGATCCGGGTGGCCCGCCCCGTGCGGTCATCGGTTTCGATATAGACGCCCGAGAGGGTCGCCTCGCCATTGGCGGGGGTAAAGCGTTCGCGCGGCATGCCGGTAATGAAACGGCGCAAGGGCTCGGCCTTGTCCATGCCGATCACCGAATGGTAATCGCCGCACATGCCGGCATCGCTGAGGTAGCCCGTCCCGCCCGGCAGGATCATCGCATCCGCCGTGGGCACATGGGTATGGGTGCCGACCACAAGGCTCGCCCGCCCATCGCACCAATGGCCCATGGCCATCTTTTCGCTCGTGGCTTCGCAGTGCATGTCGACGATGATCGCCTGCGCCATGCCGCCCAAAGGATGGGTTTTCAACACCGGCTCCAACGCCGAGAAAGGGTCATCGAAGGGCCGTTTCATAAAGACCTGGCCAAGCGCTTGGGTCACCAGAACCTTCTTGCCGTTCTGCGCCGTGAAGAGTTTGGCCCCCTTGCCCGGCGCGGATTTGGAGAAGTTCAGCGGGCGGATCACCCGCGGCTCCTGCTCGATAAAGCTGAGCATGTCTTTCTGGTCGAAAGCGTGATCGCCAAGGGTCAGACAATCGGCCCCGGCATCGAGCAGCGTCTTGGCATGTGCGCCCGAAAGCCCCATGCCGCCGGTCGCGTTCTCGCCGTTGACCACAATGAAATCGAGCTTCCAGTCACGCCGCAGACGCGCCAGATTTTCGGTGATCGCCCGCCGTCCGGCCCGGCCCATCACATCGCCAAGAAACAAAATCTTCATGCCCTATGGACTAGGACGCGGGCGGCTTGGCGGCAACCCTTATTCCGCCTGCGACAGGGGTTGGCCCGGCGTCACCTCGATCACCCCGGCCTCGGTCACGATCAGGTCGAGCGGCGCGTCGGTATCTTCCAGCGGGATGTCGTCCCACTCCTGCCCCGCAAAAGCAAAGCCAATGGCCAGCGTGGCCCGCCGCGCGCGCAGCATCGTCAGCGTTCGGTCGTAAAAGCCGCCGCCATAGCCCAGCCGCGCGCCCGCGCGGTTGAAGGCCAAAAGCGGCACGATCACGATTTCCGGCTCGAAAAGATCGGTCTCTGCGGGGATCATCGCGCCGAATGTGCCCGGCACCATCGGTGTCTCGGGGGTCCAACGGGCAAAAGACAGCGGGTGGTTCGGCTTTTCGATCACCGGCACGCCGACGGGACCATGGGCGCATGCCTCGGCCATGGCGGGGCGTGGATCAATCTCCGTTCGGATCGGCATGAAACCCGACAGCGGCACCCCACGGTAGCCTGCCAAAACCTCGGAAAGATAGCCCGCTTGGGCCGCATTCGCCTGTTCGAACAGGGGCTTACGGCGGGCAAAGGCCGCCTTGCGCGCCTCGGCCTTCCGGGCGGCGCAATCGCTCACAACAGCACCATGGCGGCAAGGCCGAGGAAGGCGAAGAAGCCCACCACATCCGTCACTGTCGTCACGAAAGCGCCCGAGGCGAGCGCCGGGTCTACCCCGAACCGTTCCAGCAAGATCGGGATGCCGGTGCCCGCGAGCCCCGCCACCACGAGGTTGATCACCATCGCCGTGGCGATGACATAGCCCAGCCCCGGCGAGCCGAACCAGAGCACGCCGACGATGCCCATGATCACCGCGAAGATCAGCCCGTTGACCAGCCCCACCAGAACCTCGCGCCGGATCACCCGCCAAACGTTGGAGCCGGTGAGGTCTTTGGTCGCGATGGCGCGCACCGCCACCGTCAAGCTCTGCGTGCCCGCGTTGCCACCCATGGAGGCCACGATCGGCATCAATACGGCAAGCGCCACGATCTGCGCGATCGCCGCCTCGAATTGCGAGATCACCATCGAGGCCGCAATCGCCGTCACAAGGTTCACCGCGAGCCACGGCAGGCGCTGCTTCGTCGTCTCCGTCACCCGGTCCGAGAGCGACCCCTCGCCCACACCCGCCAGTCGCAGGATGTCTTCTTCGTGTTCTTCGTCGAGCACGGCCATGGCGTCGTCAATGGTGATGACCCCGATGAGCCGCCCCTCCTCGTCGACCACCGGGGCCGAAATGAGGTGGTACTGGTTGAAGGCATAGGCCACATCGCCCTCATCGCGCATGGCGGGGATGATCTGAAAGGTCTCCTCCAGAATATCCGCCAGCCGCGTTTCGCGGCGCGAGCGCATGAGTTTGCCCAGGGTCACATTGCCCACCGGATGCAGGCGCGGGTCGACCATGACGATGTGATAGAACTGGTCCGGCAGGTCTTCCTCCTTGGTGGCGCGCAGATGGTCGATGGCTTGGCCCACCGTCCAATGCTCTGGCGCCATGACGACCTCGCGCTGCATCAGACGACCGGCGGAATATTCGGGCCAGTTCAGCGCCTGTTCCACCGCGACGCGGTCGGTCTCTTCCAGCGCCTCAAGGATGGTTTCCTGCTGCGCGTCTTCCAGATCTTCGATCAGGTCGACCACATCGTCGCTGTCCAGCTCGCGCACCGCTTGGGTCAGAACCTGCGGCGTCAGAATGCCGATGACTTCCTCACGCACCGACTCGTCGAGTTCCGACAGGATTTCCCCGTCGAACTCCTGCCCGTAAAGCCGGATCAGGGCGGCGCGGTCGTCCTCGTCGATCTGTTCAAGAAGGTCGGCGATATCCGCGGCGTGCAACGGCTCCATCAGTTGGGTCAGATGCGCCTGATCATTGGCCGCCACCGCCTCAAGGATCGCGGCCACGGCTTTCCGGTCGAGCACATAGGCCTCGGCACGTTCATCAGGGGATGCTGCCGGATCCAGTTCTTCGATCTGCTCTGACATCCGCTGCTCTCCGTCTCTGCGCCTTTGTTGGGAAGGATGATATGCGAGCGCCCAAGCCCGTACAACGGCACCTGCGACGCTTCGGTATTGTTCCCCGTCCCGCCCTCACCTAAACCACTGGGATGACAAATCAACGACTCCTTTTGGGCGCGACGCTCACCTATTCCGGCAACCCCATGCAAAGCGCCTGGGAGGATGCCGTGAAGATCGACACCGAAGGCGGTGTGCTGATCGAAAATGGCCGGATCGCCGCCATCGGCAAGGAGGACGCCCTGCGCGCCGCCCATCCGCAAGCCGAGGTGACACGCTACGCCGATGCGCTGATCTGCCCGGGCTTTGTCGATGCTCACGTGCATTACCCGCAGACCGCCATCATCGCCTCATGGGGCAAGCGGCTGATCGACTGGCTGAACACCTATACTTTCCCCGAAGAGATGCGCCTGTCCGATGCCACCTATGCGGGCGAGATCGCCGCGCGCTATCTGGACCTGACGCTGGCCCATGGCACCACCACGGTCGCGTCTTATTGCACCATCCACCCCCATAGCGTCGATGCGCTGTTTCAAGCGGCGGCGGAGCGGGGCCAGCGGATTGTCGCGGGCAAGACCTGCATGGACCGCAACGCGCCCGAAGGGCTGCGCGACACGGTGCAATCGGCCTATGACGACAGCAAGGCGCTGATCGAGCGTTGGCATGGCAAGGGACGCGCCACCTATGCGATCACGCCGCGTTTCTCGCCCACTTCCACGCCCGAGCAGCTTTCCGCCCTCGGCGCGCTTTGGGCAGAGCATCCGACCTGTCTGATGCAGACCCATCTCAGCGAGCAGACGGATGAGATCGAATGGGTCCGCGCCTTGTTCCCGGAGGCGCGCGATTACCTTGATACCTATGAGGCCCATGGCTTGCTGGGCGAACGCGGCCTCTACGGCCATGCGATCCATCTGGAACCGCGCGAGATCGACCGGCTGGCGGAGGTCGGCGGCGCGCTGGTGCATTGCCCGACCTCCAATACCTTCATCGGGTCGGGGCTGTTCGACATGACCGGCCTTGCTGCGCGGGGCATCCCGCTGGCTTTGGCGACGGATACCGGGGGCGGCTCGTCCTTTTCGATGCTGCGGACCATGGCGGCGGCCTATGAGGTCGGGCAGCTGCGCGGCACGCCGCTGCACGCCGCGCAGCTGATTTGGCTGGCCACCGCAGGCTCGGCCCGCAGCCTGCATTTGCAAGATCATGTCGGTTCACTGGCCGAGGGGATGGAGGCCGACATCACCGTGCTGTCGCTCGACTCCACCCCCGCCATCGCGCAACGTCACGCGGCGGCCAAAGACATTTGGGAAAGCCTTTTCGCCACGATCATGATGGGCGACGACCGCGCAATTGCGGATGTTTGGGTGGCGGGCGCACGGCGGGGCGGCACGGCGTAACGCGCCTCCCGCCGAGGGCTGGGCTCAGCAGGGCGCGCCCAGCACCATGACCCAGACCGCGTCATCGGCCCGCACCAGCCCCATCTCCTCGGCCCGGGCGTCGACCATGTTGCGGTAATGCCCCGGCGAGTTGGTCCAGCCGGTCATGACCTCATCAAGCGACTGCTGCCCCTTGGCGATATTCTCGGCCACGAAACACCATTCATAGCCCGCCACCGCCGCGCGGCGGCCAACATCGGTGCCATCGCTGCCTTCGTGGCTGAAATAGTCATGCGCAGCCATGTCGCGGGCGTGGTCTTGCGCCGCCTGCTCCAGACGGCTGTCATAGCTCAGGGGCTGCAATCCCTTCACATCGCGCAGGGCGTTCACCCTGTCCAAGCCCATCGGGTCGGCCAAGGCGGGCAACCCCGCCAGTATCAGTATCGAGAGTAGAACCGGCTTCATTCAGCCAAGCCTTTCGCCAAATCATTCTGCCGCGCCACCTGAGCGGCCATGTCGATGGTGGTGATTTGACCATCGCGCACCACCTGTCGGCCTTCAACGAAAAGGTCGCGCACCGCCGTGGGACCGGCAAGAAGCAGCGCAGCCGGATCCCAACTGCCCGCGCTGTGCACGCCCGAGACATCCCAGATCGCCACATCTGCCCGTTTGCCGGGCATCAGCCGCCCGCAATCAGGCCGCCCCAACACATCCGCCCCGCCCCGCGTGGCCAGTTCGAGCGCCGCGCGCGGGCTCATCGCATCGGCCCCGCGGGCCACCCGCTGCAACAGCATCGCCTGCCGCGCCTCGGCGGCCAGATTGCCGCTGTCGTTGCTGGCCGAGCCATCGACGCCCAACCCCAGCGGCACGCCCGCATCCAGCATCGCCCGCACCGGCGCGATGCCCGAGCCGAGACGGCAGTTTGAGCAGGGACAATGCGCAACCCCCGTTCGGGTCCGGGCAAAAAGGTCGATCTCGGCCCCGTCCAACTGTACGCAATGCGCGTGCCAAACATCATCGCCCAGCCAGCCGAGGCTTTCGGCATATTCCCCCGGGCGGCAGCCGAACCTCTCCTGTGAATAGGCCACATCCTCGGCATTCTCGGCCAGATGGGTGTGCAGCATCACGCCCTTGTCGCGCGCCAGCAGCGCCGTGTCGCGCATCAACTCCCGGCTGACCGAAAAAGGCGAACAGGGTGCCAGTCCGACCCGGCACATCGCCCCTTCGGCGGGGTCGTGAAAGGCGTCGACCACGCGGATGCAGTCTTCCAAAATGGCCGCCTCACGTTCCACCAGCGCATCAGGCGGCAGGCCGCCATCGCTTTCGCCGATGCTCATCGAGCCGCGGGTGGGGTGAAAGCGCAGCCCAAGTTCGGCGGCGGCGTGGATCGTATCCTCCAGCCGCACGCCGTTCGGGTAGAGATAAAGGTGGTCCGAACTCAGGCTACAGCCCGAAAGCGCCAGTTCCGCCAGCCCAATCTGGGCCGATACGAACATATGCTCTGGCCCCATGCGCGCCCAGATGGGGTAGAGCCGTTGCAGCCAGCCAAAGAGCAGCGCATCCTGCGCCCCCGGCACGGCACGGGTCATGCTTTGGTATAGATGGTGGTGGGTGTTCACGAGGCCCGGCGTGACGACACAGCCCGTCGCCTCGACAATCTCACCCTCTGTCCGAAGGCCCTGCCCGATCTCGGCAATCATCCCGTCGCGCAGCAACATGTCCGCGCCTGCAAGCTCCCGCCGGGTGTCGTCCATCGTGATAAGGTAATCCGCGCCGCGGATGAGGGTCTCTGCCATAGGTCACACTTTCGCTATGCCCGTCTCATGCAAAGTGTGTGTGGCCGATGGAAAACGGGCGAGAGAACCGACCTTCGGGAGAATTTATCGCATCCCGCCGGGGCCGGTCAATCCGGGGCTTCCCGACAATTGGATCAATAGGCGGAAAGGATCGCAAGCGCTTGGGCGTGAATGTCGCGGTTGGCCGCGGCCAGCGCCCTGCCCCCTTCATGCACCGGGTTGCCCTGCCAATCGGTGACGATCCCGCCTGCGGCTTGGATCACCGCGATGGGCGCTTGGATGTCATAGGCGTTCAGCCCCGCTTCGATCACCAGATCGACCTGCCCCGCCGCGACCAGCGCATAGGCGTAGCAATCCATGCCATAGCGGGTCAGCAACGCCTGCGAGGCGACGGCGCGAAAGGCGCTGGCCTCCTCGCTGCTGCCGACCTCGGGGAATGTGGTGAATACGATGGCCTGACGCAAATCCCGCGCCGCACGTGTCTGCAAGGGGTGGCTGCCGTGCGGCCCGCTTAACAGCGCGCCATCCGGCGCCCCCTCGAACCGCTCCCCGATATAGGGCTGGTCGATGATGCCATAGAACGGGCCCGCGGCATCGGAAACCGCGATCAGCACGCCCCAAGTCGGCGTACCGCTAAGAAAGCCGCGCGTCCCGTCGATGGGGTCGAGCACCCATGTCAGCCCCGACGTGCCGGGCTGCGCGCCATATTCCTCACCCAAGATGCCATCTGCAGGCCGCTCCGACGCTAAGATATCGCGCATCGCCCGTTCGGCGGCGCGGTCGGCTTCCGTCACCGGATCAAAACCGGTGCCGAGCTTGTTGTCGGCCTGCAGATCAAGCCTGCGGAAATAGGGCAGGATCACCTGCCGCGCCGCATCCGCCATCAGATGGGCGACGCGGCGGATATCGGGATCGAAGTCACTGGTGTTCATCATGGCGAAGACCTGACAGTTTGCGCCCCTCTGCGCAAGCCTGTCAGGGCGTTAAAGCCGAGCCTTACCGCCGCGAAGGGGTGGGCTCAGGCCACGTCACTCAAGACGCGGGCCAGTTCGAACAACCGGCGGCGCTGGTTCTCTGGGATGGCGTAGTAAGAGCGCACCAGTTCCATCGCTTCCTTGTCGGCCATCAGATCGGCAGGCAGCCCATCCATCGGCGCGCCCTCGCCGACTTCCTCATCCTTCAACCCTTCGAAGAAAAAGGACACAGGCACCCCAAGCGCATCGGCGATATCCCACAGCCGGGACGCGCTGACGCGGTTCGCGCCGGTTTCATATTTCTGTATCTGCTGGAATTTGATCCCAACCAGTTCCGCCAGTTTTTGCTGGGTCATCCCCGTCAGCCAGCGGCGCTGTCGGATACGCTTGCCTACATGTACATCTACCACATGCACCATATTCTCTGATCCTTATAGGGCACATGCGACCGTGCCAATCTCAGTTCCAAACAAGGACGAAGTGTGCCGTTGCCTCGCACGATACCGCAGGGGTTGCGCGAAAGTTCTGCCTCCTATCATAGCGGTTGCGTTGAATTCGGCCAAGAAATTTCACGTGATGGTAAAAACCGGCCCTGTATCGACTGCAACCTCAGGCGGTGCACTGCCCCTCTCATTCTACGGCCGGCGGGCATAAAATCCCCAATTGTCTTTGGGTCTGTCGGCTTCCCGCTCGGCAACCAATAGATGAACGCAAAGGATATCAATCGGTTCCCCTCGGAATGCCTCAAATGCCATGTTTTCGTGGTCGAGGCGGTGGGACAGCCCGCCGCGCGGACGCGCGCCTGCGCGAAACGCATCGGTGCTTTTCCGCCGACGGGCCAACTGCGAACGCGCCGGGCGCGGTGACCGCAGGCCATGCCGCCCCGCCCTGCGCTCCCCGAACAACTCGCTCCCGCGAAACCCGCGATTATTGCCGTGATATCAGGCTGCAAGACACTTGAAATTCGCCCTCTCAGGCCCGATATTCAAAGCCAAGAACGTGTCGGCTTGGTTTTTGACACGCAACTTTGCCAATGGGAGTCACTAAATGGCTGACGTCAATTCAATTCGCTCTGCTGCCGGGTCGCGCGTCTCCGCGATCGACGAGGGTCTGCGCGCTCATATGAACAAGGTGTATGGCACCATGTCCATCGGCATGCTCATCACCTTCGCCGCGGCCTGGGCCATCTCGGGCCTTTCGGTCACTTCCGACCCTTCCGCAGCCGTGGCCCAACTCAGCCAGGATAAATACCTGACGCAATTGGGTTATGCGCTCTATGCCTCGCCGCTGAAATGGGTCGTGATGTTCGCACCCCTGGCCTTTGTCTTCGGCTTTGGCGCGATGATCAACCGCATGTCCGCCGCCACGGCGCAGGTCGTTTTCTACGCCTTTGCCGCTGTCATGGGCATCTCGATCAGCTCGATCTTTCTGGTCTTCACCGGCTATTCCATCGCGCAGGTCTTCCTGATCACCTCCATCGCCTTCGCGGGTCTGTCGCTCTGGGGCTACACCACCAAGAAGGACATCTCCGGTTGGGGCAGCTTCCTGATCATGGGTGTGATTGGTCTGGTCGTCGCGTCGATCGTCAACATCTTCCTCGCCTCCTCGGCGCTGATGTTCGCGATCTCGGCAATCGGTGTTCTGATTTTCGCGGGTCTGACCGCCTATGACACCCAGAAGATCAAGACCGAGTATCTGGCCCACGCCCATCATGGCGACACCGAGTGGCTGGGCAAGGCCGCGATCATGGGCGCGCTGAGCCTCTATCTGGACTTCATCAACATGTTCATGATGTTGCTGTCGCTCTTCGGCAACCGCGAGTAACCGCGCTGCCACCCGATGCGAAAGGCCGGCTCCGAAAGGGCCGGCCTTTTTCTTTGCCACCGCCTTAGTCCAAGCCGCCTATCCAATCGCACCGAACAGATGGCCGACCCCGGCGGTCACGGCCATCGCCAGACCGCCCCAAACCACAACGCGCCCGATGGCGGGCCGCTTTGGCGCACCGCCCAGTTGCGCGCCGCCCGCGCCAAGCAGCATCAGCGCCAGCAGTGCGACCACCGCAATGGTCACGCCGCGCAGCCCCATCGGAGCCACAACCGCCGCAAACAGAGGCAGACCGCCCCCCAAGGCAAAGGCCAGCGCCGAAGCGCCCGCCGCCTGTAACGGGTCGGCCTGACCGGCGAGACCGAACATGCCCAACTCTTCGCGCGCATGGGCGCCGAGGGCGTCATGGTCGGTCATCTGGGTCGCGACCTCTAGGGCAAGGTCGCTTTGCACGCCCCGGTTCTCCAGCCCTTCGGCCAGTTCGCTGAGTTCATAATCCGGGTCTTCGATCAGGGCGACGCGTTCGCGCTCCAGATCGGCCTTCTCCACATCCGCCTGCGCCGAGACCGAGACATATTCCCCCGCCGCCATCGACAGTGCCCCGGCGGTGAGCCCCGCAAGCCCCGTCAGCAAGACATTGCCCTGCGTCATGCCCGCCGCGCTCACCCCGACCAGCAGGCTGGCCGAGGAGACGATACCATCGTTGGCCCCCAGAACGGCGGCGCGCAGCCAGTTGCTGCGGTTGATGAAGTGACCTTCTTTGGGCATCTGAGCCGTCTTGTACCTACTGCGGCTGATAGACCAATAGATGCGCCGGGAAAATGACCGGCCTGTCACCGCCCACCCCGGTAAAACCCACACTGCCGGTGGGTTCGGCCCGGCTCAGCGGAGCGCAGGCCCCCAGTGTCAGCAGCAAGATCACGGCAGTCGATTTGGCAAACATGGCATTCCCCCGGCAGTTCCTTCAGGTATCCCTCGTTCCGCCCCGGCGCGCAAGGCGTCGGGGTAAGATGGGTCGGGGCAAAATGGTCAGACGGTGATCGGCTGCATCACCTGCGGCTCCACCACATCGACCCCCGGAAGCCCGTCAATCAGCGCCTGCGCCGATTGCTCCAAGGCGTCGAAGGTGCGGTAGTGGCAGGGGATGACCGTCTTGAAATCGAAATAGCGTTTGGCGGCATAGGCGGCCTGCGCCATGTCCATCGTGAAATGCCCGCCCGCCGAGAGAATGCCGATATCGGGTTTGTGATAGTCGCCCATCCAATCCATATCTGCCATGATCGCCGTATCGCCGGAATGATAGATCGTATGCCCCTCGCCCGAGATCATGAAGCCGGTCTCCATCCCGGTGTAGATCGGCCCGTTTTCGCCATCTACCGATGAGGAATGCGAGGCCGGGACCATGGTGATCGCCACCGCGCCTGCGCGGATCGTCCCGCCTTTGTTGAAGCCAGTGGTCTGCTGCACACCCTTGCTGTCCAGCCAGCTCATCAGCTCGACCATCCCCGCCACCGGGGCGTTGGTGCGGCTTGCGATGTCGGCGATGTCTGCCGTGTGGTCGAAATGGCCGTGGGTGACGAGGATCTGCGTGGCGCCTTTGATTGCATCGGCATGGTGCGCGTCGTCCAGCATGGGGTTGTCTTTCAGCCAGGGGTCGATCAGCAAGACTTGGTCTTCGATCTCGATGCGGAATGAGCCGTGGCCGAGCCAGATGATGTTCATGGGGATCCTCCTGATTTGTGGCTTACCTAAAACTTGCGCTTCCTCGCGACGGAATCAAGAAAACGGTTCGCCATGCCTCCGGCCCGGAATCGAGCCGCAGGCGCCGGGCCATCGCCTGCCCGCCCGTCACGCCACAGGCGTGCAGTAATATATAGGCGCTTCTTTGGTGCGACCGGGCAGGCGCTGGCCCTCCTCTCTCTTACACATCCCAAACCCTTGCGAGGCCCGCCCCCAAACGGTAGAGGAGCCACAAAGAGATGGAGATGTTCATGTCGATCGACGAAAACACCGCCGCACGGGTGGCGAAACTGGCCCGGATCAAGGTTGAACCCGACGCGCTTCCGGCGCTGGCGGAAGAGTTCAACACCATCCTCGGCTTTATCGAACAGCTGTCCGAGGTGGATGTCGAGGGCGTCGAGCCGATGACCTCCGTCACCCCGCAGCGGCTCAAGCGGCGCGAGGATGTGGTCACCGATGGCGACCAGCAGGACCGCGTGCTGGCCAATGCCCCCGATGCCCGTGAAGGGTTCTTTGCCGTGCCGAAGGTGGTGGAATAATGACCGATCTGAACAAACTCAGCCTCGCCGAGGCCCGCGATGCCCTGCGCAAGGGCGAGACCACCTCCCGCGACCTGACCGAGGCCTGCATCCAAGCCATCGACGGCGCAGGCGCGCTCAATGCCTTCGTCCACCGCACCCCCGAGATCGCGATGGAACAGGCCGCAGAGGCCGACGCACGCATCAAACAGGGCGACGCCCCCGCGATGTGTGGCCTGCCCATCGGCATCAAGGACCTTTTCTGCACCAAAGGCGTGCCAAGCCAAGCGGGCAGCCGCATCCTCGAAGGCTTTCTGCCCGAGTATGAAAGCACCGTGAGCCAAAAGCTGCGCGACAGTGGCGCGGTAATGCTGGGCAAGCTCAACATGGATGAATTTGCCATGGGCTCGTCAAATGAGACCTCCGTCTACGGCAACGCGGTGAACCCCTGGCGCCGCAAGGGCGACACGGCGGAACTGACGCCGGGCGGCTCCTCGGGCGGCTCTGCCGCTGCCGTGGCCGCCGACCTCTGCCTTGCCGCCACCGGCACCGACACCGGCGGCTCGATCCGCCAGCCCGCCGCCTTCACCGGCACCGTGGGCATCAAGCCGACCTATGGCCGCTGCTCGCGTTGGGGCATCGTCGCCTTCGCATCTTCGCTCGACCAAGCCGGGCCGATGACCAAGACAGTACGCGACGCGGCAATAATGCTGGAGGCGATGTGCGGCCATGACGCCAAGGACAGCACCAGCGCCGATCTGGCCGTGCCCGACTTCGAGGCGGCGCTCACCGGCGACATCCGGGGCAAGAAGATCGGCATCCCGCGCGAATACCGCATGGACGGTATGCCCGAGGAGATCGAGAAGCTCTGGCAAGACGGCATCGCCATGATGAAAGACGCGGGGGCCGAGATCGTCGACATCTCGCTGCCGCATACGAAATACGCCCTGCCCGCCTATTACGTCATCGCGCCGGCCGAGGCCTCGTCGAACCTTGCGCGCTATGACGGCGTACGCTTTGGCCACCGTGCCAAGCTCGACCAAGGCGACGGCATCACCGAGATGTACGAGAAGACCCGCGCCGAAGGCTTCGGCCATGAGGTCCAGCGCCGGGTGATGGTCGGCACCTATGTGCTCTCGGCCGGTTTCTACGACGCCTACTACAACCGCGCCCGCAAGGTCCGCACGCTGATCAAGAAGGACTTCGAGGACGTCTTCGCCCAAGGCATCGACAGCATCCTGACCCCCGCGACCCCCTCAGCCGCCTTCGGTCTGGGCGAGATGAAGGACGCGGACCCGGTGGCGATGTATCTCAACGATGTCTTCACCGTGACGGTGAACCTCGCCGGTCTGCCCGGCGTGGCGCTGCCCACGGGGCAAAGCAGCACGGGGCTGCCGCTGGGTCTGCAACTGATCGGGCGCCCATGGGAAGAGGCAGACCTGCTGTCCTCCGCCTATGCGCTGGAGAAGGCCGCCGGTTTTGTGGCCAAGCCCGAGAAATGGTGGTAAGCCGCAGAGCGGTGAACAAGAGGCGAGAGCGGGTCAGATGATCACACGGACACTTCTAGCGATGACGGCAGGCGGTCTTTTGGCAGCCTGCCAACCGGCGATCCCCGATTCCGGGAACATCAACACCGGGCGCGGTGTCGGCTTTGGCGACGGCAGTTTCGAGGCCGAGCGGCGCGCCCGCGACGCGGCGCTGGCGAACGACAGCATCGACAGTGCCATTGCAGCAGCAACCCCCGCCCCGGCGGATGGCTCGCCCGAAGCGACGGCGGCGGAAACCGCCCGCGTTCTTGCCGCGACCCGTCCCGGCGGAGCCAGCAACGGTCTGGGCAATGACGCGGCAACCAACTCGGGCGTGACCCCGGTGAACGCCAGCCCGTCGAACCCGCCCCCCGCCGCGGTCAACGCCGCTGGCATCTCGAACGAGAACAACTTTGACGCCGTGTCGGGCCAGCGCAGCATCCAAGACGACGCCGCACGCGTGGCGGCCAACCGCGCGCAGTATCAGGTCGTCCAGCCCGAAGCCCTGCCCGAGCGCCGCAACGTCGGCCCGAATATCGTCGCCTATGCGCTGCAAGCCGACCAGTCGCTCGGTCAGCAGATTTATAGCCGCATCGGTTTCAACAAGGCCCGCAAGTTCGAACGCGCCTGCGCACAATACAGCCACGCCGACCAAGCGCAGATCGCCTTTCTTGAGGCCGGTGGCCCCGATAAAGACCGCCTTGGCATGGACCCCGATGGCGATGGCTTCGCCTGCGACTGGGATCCAACCCCCTTCCGCCGGGCCGCGCAGGGCTGATAAATGCTTGCCGCGCCTGACGTGACGGCGCAGCCCTCGCCCAATTGCGGCCCGCGGCGCGGGGGGCTGCGGCCCCGGCTGATCGTCCTGCACCACACAGCCATGACCAGCGCCCAAGCGGCGCTGGAGCGCCTCTGTGACCCCTCTGCCGAAGTCTCGGCCCACTACCTGATTTCAGGGCGCGGAGAGGTCGTTCAAATGGTCGAGGAAGACCTGCGTGCGTGGCATGCGGGGGCTGGCCAATGGGCCGGAGAGGACGACACCAATTCGCGCTCCATCGGGATCGAGTTGGACAACCGCGGCGACCACCCCTTTTCCGAGCCGCAGATGCAGGCGCTCGAAATGCTCTTACCCGGCATCATGGCGCGCCACGGCATCCCGCCCGAGGGTGTGATCGGCCATTCCTGCATGGCACCGGGCCGCAAGATCGACCCCGGCCCCCGATTCGATTGGGCTCGGCTGGCACGGCGCGGACTGGCGCTGCCTGCGGGCGATGGCCCCCTTCCTGACAGCGTCACCACCGAAACCTTCCGCGCCGCCGCGCAGGCCGCAGGCTTCACCGCGCCCTGCGACGATGACACGCTGCTGGGCACCGTGCGGATGCGTTTCAGGCCATGGGGGCGCGGCCCTCTCACCCCCGCAGACCTTGCCGCCCTGCCCCAAACCCATTGACGCGCCACGTGCCGGGGTCTAGGGCGGGGCAGCGCGGAAGGCTGGATGGCCGCTGCGTCGACTCGCGTCGCATGACCGACGACCACGCCCGTCACACACATGTGTGATATCCGTGGCGTCGCTTTTGCGGGGCGAAAGCGACGTAGAGGAAAGTCCGGACTCCAAGAAGAAACGGTGCCGGGTAACGCCCGGGCGGGGCAACCCGACGGAAAGCGCCACAGAAATGAAACCGCCCCGCGGTCCGGCCCTGCCGGAACGCCCGCGGGGTAAGGGTGAAACGGTGGGGTAAGAGCCCACCGCGGGGCTGGCAACAGCCCCGGCATGGCAAGCCCCACCGGGAGCAATGCCAAATAGGGACCGCGCGCCGATGATCTTTGGGTCAAAGGCGGGGCTCTTCTGCCCCAGCAGGTCCGGGTTGGCAGCTATAGCCGCATCGGCAACGGTGCGGTCAGAGGAATGGTCATCGCCTGCCCTTGCGGCAGGTACAAAATCCGGCTTATAGGCCTTCCGCGCATATTTCTGCTCTTTCGGCGGTAAAAGGCAGGTTTTTCGACGAAACCGGCGTCTTTCGGCACCGGGCGGGCAAATAGCGGTTGACTCGGGCGCGGGTCTGACTAGAACCCGAAATTCAGAATTCACGCAGGCCTGCGCGGCGCTGCAGCAGGAGAAGACACATGGCGAAGCCAACCACGATCAAGATCCGCCTGAACTCGTCCGCGGGCACAGGCCATTTCTACGTGACCAAAAAAAACGCACGCACCATGACCGAGAAGATGGTCATCAAGAAGTACGACCCCGTTGCGCGCAAGCACGTCGAATACAAGGAAGGCAAGATCAAGTAAGATCGCCTGACTTTTGAGTTTCAAAGGGCCACGCGGTTTCGCGTGGCCTTTTGCGTGTGCAGGGATGGATCGCGCCCGACCCGGGGCCGATGGCCGTCTTGCAAAAGGTCCGGTGGACCTTTTGAGGCCAGCGGGTGCATCAGCACCGGGGGCGCATAGCGCGCCCGCCCTGGGGGCGGGTCGGGCGCGATCCGGACGCGGGGCGTCCGGATAATCGTTGAGACGCCTGAATGTCATCCCCGGTCCGGCGCTGCCCGGCTAGCGGTCTCTCTTCTCACGAAAAAACCTCACGAGCATCTCTTCCGCCTCTCCCGCCGCGATCCCGTCGAACACCTCGGGCACATGGTGGCATTGGGGATGCGAGAAAACCCGCGCGCCCTGCGCCACGCCGCCCGATTTGGGGTCCGCCGCGCCGTAGTAGAGCCGCGCCACACGGGCGGCGGCGATGGCGCCGGCGCACATGGCGCAGGGCTCCAGCGTGACGTAAAGCGCGTGACCGATCAGCCGTTCCGAGCCGACGGCGGCGCAGGCGGCCCGCAGGGCCAGCATCTCGGCATGGGCGGTTGGGTCATTGCGGGCGCGGGTCTCATTACCTGCGGCGGCAACGATCTGCCCTTTCGGAGAGACGACCACCGCCCCCACCGGCACCTCGCCGCGCGCGGCGGCGGCGCGGGCCTCGGCCAAGGCCTGCCCCATATACGAGCGAAACTCCATCCCGTCACATGGCCGCAAACGCCACCCTTTCGCAAGTCCGTGAAACAGGGTAAGCGCAGTGTATGAACGCAAAAACGCCCCCCTCCGGCTCTGGCCCGCAAAACCCCGACACCGATGCCGCCGCTGCCAAAGGCGACCGCATCGCCAAGGTGCTGTCGCGCGCAGGCATCGCCTCGCGCCGCGAGGCCGAGCGGATGATCGAAGCAGGCCGCGTGCGCGTGAACGGGGAGCAGATCACCTCGCCCGCGCTGAACGTCACGCCCGAGGATAAGATCACCGTCGACAACACCCCCGTCGGCGCGCCCGAACCGCCGCGCATGTGGCTGTATCACAAGCCCGCCGGTCTGGTGACCACCGCCCGCGACGAAAAGGGCCGTGAGACGATCTTTGACGCCCTGCCCGAGGATATGCCCCGCGTGATGACCGTGGGCCGGCTCGACCTGAACTCCGAAGGGCTCTTGCTGCTGACCAATGACGGCGGGGTGAAGCGCAAGCTGGAACTGCCCAGCACCGGCTGGCTGCGCCGCTACCGCGCGCGGGTGAATGGCCGGCCCACGGATGAGATGCTGGAGCCGCTGCGTAAGGGCATCACCGTGGAAGGCGAGCACTTTCAGCCGATGGACGTGACGCTCGACCGCCAACAGGGGGCCAACGCCTGGCTGACCGTCGGCCTGCGCGAAGGCCGCAACCGCGAGATTCGCCGCGCAATGGAGGCCGTGGGCCTGACCGTGAACCGGCTGATCCGCATCTCCTACGGCCCGTTCCAACTGGGCGAACTGAAGATCGGCGAGGTGGAAGAGCTGCGCCGCAAGGTCGTGCGCGATCAACTGGGGCTCGAGTTGGAAGACCCCAGCGGCACCGCCACCAAGAAACCCAGCGGTCTGCGCCGCCCGCCGCGCCGCAAGCCCGGCGGTTTCGGCGGCGCGGGCCAGCCCGGCCTGCCCGTGCAACGGGGCGAAGACGACGAACCGCCGCCCCGCCGTGGTGGCGGCAAGGCAAAGAACGCACCGCGTGGCAAGGCCGCGATGGGCAAGGCGGCTGGCAAGGCAAGCGGCAAACCGGGGGCACGCCCCACGGGGCGGCCGACTGGCAAACCGGGGCCGAAACCCACAGGTCGGGGGCCAAAACCCCGCCGCTGACCAGCCCTGCCCCCAGCTGCCCTGCGCGTTTCCGGAACGCGGCCGACCTGCGTGCGTTGAATAGAGAACGGCAGGCAAGATCAGCGCGAAACCGCTGTCAGAAAAGGGCAATATGGCGCGAATAGTGATGTTTTTGGTGGCCTTGGCCGCGCTCGTGGTTATCATCCTCGGCGCAGCCTCGCTCGTGGGGCGTGCGGCTGACAGTGCCGGTACGGCGTTGCGCCCGATCTGGGGCAGCAAAAGGGGAAACATGATGGCGCCAACAACCTTTCAGAAAATCGCCTTTGGCGCGTTGCTGGTGCTGCTGCTTGGGCTGACCAGCGGTTTTCTCGGGGGGCTTTGACCTATGGCGCAGCGCTTTGGCGGCAGATATAGCCCCGACCCCGACGCCTCCCCCGGCAGCCCCCCACGCAAACCCGCGCGCCTGCGCGTCGATCCGGCGGGCGGTCGGGTCAACCTGATGTTCCTGCCGCCGGTGCTGCTAGCGGCGACTTCGCTGATCGGGGGGGCGAGCACGCTGGTGCTTGGCCTTGGCGGGGCGTTCCTACTGGCTTCGGGTGTCTGGTTGCTGCGCGATGGTCTCTTGGCCGAGGCGGAATACCACGAGCGCAAAGTCGCCCGGCGCCCCGTCCTGCCGCGCAAAATCATCGCGGCCCTTTTGGCCGGTGCGGGCGCGGGCTTCGCCGCTTATAGCAACGATCCCAGTCTTGCCGCGGCCCTGCTCTATGGCGTTGCCGCCACCGCGCTGCACCTCGCGGCCTTCGGCATCGACCCGCTACAGAACAAGGGCATGGAGGGCATCGACACCTTCCAGCAAGACCGCGTCGCCCGCGTGGTGGATGAGGCCGAAAAACTGCTCTCGGGCATGAGCCAGGCGATCCTGCGCGCAGGCGACCGCCGCGCCGAAGCGCGGCTCGCGGAGCTTCAAGAAACCGCCCGGCATTTGATCCGCACCGTCGAAGAAGACCCCCGCGATCTGACCGCCGCCCGTAAATACCTTGTCGTCTATCTGCGCGGGGCGCATGACGCGACGGTAAAATTCGCCGACCTCTATGCCCGCAATCAGGACACCCAAGCGCGCGACGACTACCTCGCCTTGCTCAACGATCTGGATCAGAACTTCGCCGCGCGCACGGCCAAATCGCTGCTGGATGACCGCAGCGATCTGAACGTGGAAATCGACGTGCTGCGGGCGCGCCTTTCTCGTGAGGGGGTCCGACTGGAACAACCCACCCCTGCAAATACTAAGGAAGAACAGTGATGACCGATGCCCTCCGTGACAAAGCTGCCCAATCGCAAGGGTTGGTGGAAGAAGTGAACGCAACCGTCTTGCCCGAACCGGCGGATGCCAATGCCATCGTGCCGCTGAACAAAGCCGATCCCGAACAGAGCGCGGAAATCCAAAAGCGCATGGCCGAGATCGACGTGACCGATACCCAATCCATCGTCAGCTTCGGCTCTGCCGCGCAGGCCGAGTTGCAAGAGATCAGCCAATCCATGCTGGCGGATGTGCGCAACAAGGATGTCGGCCCCGCGGGCGACAGCCTGCGCACCATGGTCAGCGCGATCCGCGGCTTCTCGGTCTCGGAATTGGACGTGCGGCGCAAACAAAGCTGGTGGGAGAAACTGCTGGGCCGCGCTACGCCCTTCGCCAAGTTCACCGCCCGTTTCGAAGAGGTGCAGGGCCAGATCGACCGGATCACCGACAACCTGCTGGCGCATGAGCATAGGCTGTTGAAAGACATCAAATCGCTCGACCTGCTTTATGAAAAGACGCTGCAATTCTATGACGAACTGGCGCTCTATATCTCTGCCGGTGAGGCCAAGATCGAAGAGTTGGACCACAAGACCATCCCCGCAAAGAAAACCGCGCTCGATAAAGCGAGCGAAGACGATCAGGTCATGCGCGCGCAAGAGCTGCGCGATCTGCGTGCCGCCCGCGATGATCTGGAGCGTCGGGTGCATGACCTGAAACTGACCCGGCAGGTCACCATGCAGTCGCTGCCCTCAATCCGTCTGGTGCAGGAGAATGACAAAAGCCTCGTGACCAAGATCAACTCGACCTTGGTCAACACCGTGCCCCTGTGGGAGACGCAATTGGCACAGGCCGTCACCATCCAGCGCAGCGGCGAGGCGGCAAATGCGGTGCGCGAGGCCAATGACCTGACCAACGAACTGCTCACCTCCAACGCCAAGAACCTGCGCGACAGCAACAAGGTGATCCGTCAGGAGATGGAGCGCGGGGTCTTTGATATCGAAGCGGTGAAACGCGCCAACGAAGACTTGATCGGCACCATCGAAGAATCCCTGCAAATCGCGGATGAGGGCAAGGCGAAACGCGCCCAAGCCGAGAAAGAGTTGCAGGAGATGGAAGGCCGCCTGCGCGACACGCTCGCCGCTGCCAAGGCCCGCGAAACGGGTTTGGGCGACACCACCGGCAACGCGGTGCCAAGCTAAGACCGAGGTGAGGGAAGAGGCCATGCAAGGACGTCTGCGCAGAAATCTGCGCGCCGCAGGGGCGCTGGTGCTCAGCACGCTGCTCTTGGCCTGCGCCGAGCCTGCGCCCGTCTTGCAAAAGGTCGCCAAACCGCAGGCCCGCCCTGCCGCCGCCGCCCCTGCCCCGGCGGCGGTGGCCAAACCGACCTCGCAGAAAAGCGCCATGCTGCGCAGCTATCTGCATCAGGTCGAAAAGGCGCAGTTGGGCCAAGACCTGCTGCGCCAAGACGGCGGCGGAGAAGACACGCCCTTTACCAGCGAAATGCTGGCGCGCAACTTTGAGCAGATCGCGCTATATAACGAATATGACGGCAATTTCTCAGGCCAAGGCGGCGCCAGCCCGCTGCGCCGCTGGGAGGCGCCGGTGCGGATGCAGATCATCTTTGGCGACAGCGTGCCGCCCTCGCAGCGTCGGTCCGACACCGCCAAGATTGGTGCTTTCGCCCGCCGTTTGGCGCGGGTGACCGGGCATTCGGTCTCGCTCGCCGACAGGCCGAATTTCATGGTGGTCGTGGCCTCGGAAGATGACCGCATAGATGCGCTGGCCCAAGCGGCGGAAGAGGTCGCGGGCGTCAGCAAATCATCGCTCCGGGCCATGCGCAACATGCGCCGCGACACCTATTGCGCCGTGGCCGCCTATGCCGCGGGCGACAACCCGAATGTCTATACCGCCGCCGTGGCCGTGATCCGCTCGGAAAACCCCGAATTGCTGCGGCTTTCCTGCATTCACGAGGAATTGGCGCAGGGCCTGGGCCTTGCCAATGACAGCCCCGCCGCGCGACCGTCGATCTTCAATGACGACGACGAATTCGCCCTGCTCACCAGACACGACGAACTCCTGCTCAAAATGCTCTATGACCGGCGCTTGCGCCCCGGCATGACGGCAGAGCAGGTCAACCCGATCACCCGGATCATCGCGCACGAGTTGACGGACGGGCCGGTGTAACGCAGCATGATGACGAAAGAATAAGGACCATCCCCATGGGCATTTTCGATTTCCTCTCTGGCCAGTTCATCGACGTCATCCATTGGACCGACGACACCCGCGACACGATGGTTTGGCGGTTCGAGCGGGAGGGCCATGAGATCAAATACGGCGCCAAACTGACAGTGCGTGAGGGGCAAGCGGCGGTCTTTGTGCATGAGGGGCAGTTGGCGGATGTCTTCACCCCCGGTCTCTATATGCTTGAGACCAACAACATGCCGATCATGACGACCCTGCAACACTGGGATCACGGCTTTCGCAGCCCGTTCAAATCCGAGATCTATTTCGTCAACACGACCCGCTTCAACGATCTGAAATGGGGCACCAAGAACCCGATCATCGCCCGCGACCCTGAGTTTGGCCCCGTGCGCCTGCGCGCCTATGGCACCTATTCCGTGCGGGTGAGCGACCCCGCGAAGTTCCTGACCGAGATCGTCGGCACCGATGGTGAGTTCACCATGGACGAAATCTCATTCCAGATCCGCAACATCATCGTTCAGGCTTTCTCGCGCACGCTGGCCTCCTCCGGCATCCCGGTGCTCGACATGGCCGCCAACACGCGCGAGTTGGGGCAGTTGGTGGGCAAGGATATCGCCGCCCAGATCGCGGAATACGGGCTGGCGATGCCCGAGCTTTACATCGAGAATATCTCTCTCCCGCCCGCGGTCGAGGCGGTGATGGACAAGCGCACTTCGATGGGCGTGGTCGGAAACCTCAATGAATACATGCAGTTCCAAGCCGCCGAAGCGCTTGGCCGCGAAGGTGCGGGCGGGGCCGCGATGCAAACGGGCCTTGGCGCAGGGCTGGGGATGAGCATGGCCCAAGCGGCCACCGCGCAAGCCGGACCCTGGGGCGCGCGCCCCGCCCCCGCCGCCGCCGCACCGGTGCCGCCCCCGCCGCCGCCGGTCGAGAAGGTCTGGCATATCGCCAAGGACGGCGCGACCTCAGGCCCGTTTTCCAAGGCCGCGATGGGCCGCAAGGCGAGCGAGGGTAGTCTTACCCGCGAGTCTCTGGTTTGGACGCCGGGCCAAGATGGCTGGCAGCGGGCCGAGGATGTGGCCGAACTGGCGCAGCTTTTCACCGTGATGCCCCCGCCACCGCCGCCGCCCCCGGCCTGATCCGCAGGCGCGTCGGCCCACGCCCTTCGCGCGCGCCCCGCCCGTGGCCTCTCAGGTCCACGGGCCACCCCCCATCCGCTTCGCCGCGATTGACCTTGCAAAGCACCCCATATGTCCGCTACCGATCTGCCCCCCGCCGCCCCGCTTGAAGAGCACCGTTTCCCCTGTGACACCTGCGGGTCGGATATGCGCTTTGATCCGGCGCAGGCGCTGCTGATCTGCGATCACTGCGGCAATGTGGAGCCGATTGACGGCACGGGCCGCCACGCCCATGCCATCGCCGAGCAAGACTTCCGCGCGGGGCTAGAGGCCGCCCTGCCCGACGCCGAGATGGAAGAGACCCGCGTCACCACCTGCCCCAACTGCGCAGCACAGGTGGAATTCGAGCCCGGCAAACACGCCGCCGAATGCCCCTTTTGCGCGACGCCCGTGGTGATCGACACCGGCACCAACCGCCATATCAAACCGCGTGCCGTGTTGCCCTTTGCCCTGCCCGAAGAACGCGCCCGCGACGCGATGAAAGACTGGCTCGGCAGCCTTTGGTTCGCGCCCAATGGCCTGCAACAATATGCCCGCAAGGGCCGCCGAATGCAGGGCATCTATGTGCCCTTTTGGACCTATGATGCGCAGACAGCCTCAAGCTATCGCGGGGAGCGTGGCACCGTCTATTACGTCACCCGCACCGTCACGCGCGATGGCAAGCGGGTGCAGCAGCAGGTGCCGAAAATTCGCTGGCGGGCCGCTTCGGGGCGGGTGGCACGGTTCTTTGATGATGTGTTGGTGCTTGCCTCCCGGTCGCTGCCCAAGAAACACACCGACGCGCTGCACCCTTGGGATCTCTCGGCGCTGGAGCCCTATGCGCCCGAATACCTCGCGGGTTTCCGGGCCGAGGCTTACGGCATCACGCTTGAGGAAGGCTTCGTTCAGGCCCGCGCCCATATGGACCGGGTGATCGAGCGTAACGTGAAGTTCGATATCGGGGGCGACCGCCAGCGCGTGCATGACATCAACACCCAAGTCAGCGATGTGACCTTCAAACATATCCTGCTGCCGGTCTGGCTTGCCGCCTATAAATACCGCGGCAAGACCTATCGTTTCGTGGTCAACGGCCATTCCGGCAAGGTGCAGGGCGAACGCCCCTATTCCGCCATCAAGATCACCTTTGCCGTGGTGCTGGGGCTGATCGCCGCCGCCATCGTCGGCTATTTCATGGCCCAGCAATGACCCAAAGCTACGAGCAATTCACCGACCTCTTGCAGGCGCGCTATTCCTGCCGCGCCTTTCGGCCCGACCCCGTCCCCGAAGAGACCATCACCCAAATCGTCAGCGCCGCGCGCCATGTGCCCTCGTGGTGCAATGCGCAGCCATGGCAGGTGACCATCACGCGCGGCGGGGGCACCGAATCCTTTCGCGCAGCGCTCCTTGAAGCCGCCAGCGCCAATACCCCGGTCGCGCCGGACCTGCCATGGCCCACGGGCTATTCCGGCGCCTATGCCGAACGCCGCCGCACCTGCGGCTTCCAGCTTTACGATGCGGTGGGCATCGCCAAATCCGACCGCGCCGCGCGTCAAGCGCAGATGCTGCGCAACTATGCGCTTTTCGACGCGCCCCATGTGGCCATCGTGACCGCCCCGGCCGAGCTTGGTCCCTATGGCGCGATGGACTGCGGCGGTTTCGTCACCGCCTTTACCCTCGCCGCGATGGCGCTCGGCGTGGCCAGCATCCCGCAGGCCGCCATCGCCGCCTATGCGCCCTTGGTGCGCGAGGTGCTGGCATTGCCCGGGGATCGGCTGGTGCTCTGCGCGATCTCCTTCGGCTATGCCGATGAGACGCACCCCGCGAACGCCTTTCGCACCGAGCGGGCCACCCCTTCCGACATCATCGACTGGAAAGACTGACATGCGCGCATTGCTGCAACGGGTGACCGAGGCTTCGGTCACGGTCGAGGGTGAGGTGATCGGAGAGATCGGCCCCGGCCTGCTGATCCTCGTCTGCGCCATGCCCGAGGACACCGAAGAAACCGCCGAGAAACTGGCCCTGAAAGTTTCCAAGCTGCGGCTGTTCAAGGATGAGGGTGGCAAGATGAACCTGAGCCTTGCCCAAACCGGTAGCAGCGCTTTGGTGGTGAGCCAATTCACCCTCGCCGCCGATACCGCGCGCGGCAACCGCCCCGGCTTTTCCGGCGCGGCAAAGCCCGAGATGGCCGAGGCGCTCTATTCCCATTTCGCCCGCAGCCTCGCCGGGCTCGACATCCCTGTGCAGACCGGACAGTTCGGCGAGGATATGGCCGTGGCGCTGGTCAACGATGGGCCGGTGACCCTCTGGCTCGACAGCGCAGCGCCCTGATATCTCGGTGGAAAGCATGGGCCGGCAAGCTTGGGAGGAGGTAAGCTTGCCAGCCGGTATAACGGGTCCGGGAGGAGGAGGACCGTTAATATGCGGTGTCAGATCAACCCGGGAAGGAGCGGGGTCCGGCACCTGACAATGCAGCGCGCGGTGGCGCAACATTGATGGCTGAGGGTCTAAAAGCGCAGTGGCTTAGAGACCGTCGTATTCTTCGGTCACCAGCGCTTGGGCGTGCTGGGGAATTTGGTTGCGGTCGATGCCCGCACGCTCAAGCTGCGCGTCGCTCATGCTGTTGAGAACGGCCTGCATGCGCGAGATTTGCATCTGGGTAACGCCACGCGCCAGCAGGGCGCCGACTTTGCCAGCAGCGGTGCCAAGCGCACCGAAGACTGGAGCGGTCGCATCGCGCAGGGAGAAACCGTGAGGGGCGGATAGGGTGTTGTCATACTTCATAGGTCTGTTCCTTTGAAAGTTCTTCCGACGCCAGACGCCGGATATCGCACCGTGCGATGCCGATATCGGACAGTTCGCGATCGCTCAGTGCGTTGAGTTCTGTGAAAGTTCGGTTGTAAGCTGCGCGCCGGGCCTTGATCTGGGCCACGCGACGGCGCATGCCGTCAACGGTGTGAAAAAGCCCATCGAGCGCGGAGCTCAGGGTAGTGCCACGTGAGATTGCCATCGTCATAAGCGCAACTCCTTTCAGAATGCTGCAAGTGCATTATCAATGCTGCAATGCAGAAGTAGTACGCTCTGACCCTATTTTGAACCCGCAGAATTTGCATAGGCGCTATGCCCGTCACGAAAGGCCGGGGGCTAACTATAGGTAAATAGCCTAAAATTTTTGCGCCGATACACAGGAAATGTGCATCGGCGCAACGCAGCGGGGCTGCAATTCGGGAATTTGGGGATCGAAGGCGGCGTGCCGCCCTGCCCGCGCGAGTCGCTTAGCGCGCCGGCTCCCAGGGACGGGTGTAGACGTTGAGCACCTTCGCCACGTCGTCATGGCTCGCGTCGTTCATCGTCACCTGCGCCACCAAGCCGCGCTTCTTGTCGTCCACCACCTCGGTCACCCGCGCGGCACAGCCCGCCTTTTCAAGGCTGCCGTTATAGACCCGCGTGATCGCATCCTTGCGCAGATCGGGTTTGAAGATCTTGCCGACAGCCGTCTTGGGCAACTCGTCCATGATCTTGAGGTGCTTGGGCTGGGCTGCGCGTTCGGCAACATGCTCACACGCATAGGCCAGCAGTTCCTCTTCCGTGACATTGGCGCCCTCGACCAGTTCGACAAAGGCGCAAGGCACCTCGCCCGCGTGGGGATCGGGCTGGCCGATGGCCCCGGCAAAGGCGACAGCCTCATGGCCAAGCAGCGCCTCTTCGATCTCGGCAGGGTCGATGTTATGCCCGCCGCGAATGATCAGGTCTTTGGCCCGGCCCGTGATCCAGATGTAGCCATCCGCATCGATCCGTCCCAAATCGCCGGTGCGCAGGTATTTGCCATGGTAGAAGAGGTCTTTGTTCTTGTCCTCTTCGACATAGGTGTGGCCCGCAAAGACACCGGGGTTCGACACGCAGATCTCGCCAATCTCATCCGTCTCCGCATCAATCGGCCCGTCGACGGTGCCCTTGATGATCCGCACGTCCGAATAGGGGAACGCGATACCGATGGAACCGACCTTCTTGATGCCATCTGTCGGGTTGCAAGAGACAAGGCAGGTCGCCTCGGTCAGGCCGTAACCCTCGACCAGCGTGACGCCCGTGGCCTTCTCAAACCGGCGGAAGAGCTCCAGCGGCAGCGGCGCGGAGCCAGAGAAAGCGGTTTTCACCGTGCTGACATCCGCATCAATCGGACGCTGCATCTTGGCCGAAATCGCCGTCGGCACGGTGATGATAAAGGTGATTTTCCACCGTTCGACCAGCTTCCAGAAGTTATCAAACACCCCTTCCCCGCGATAGCCCTGCGGCGTCGGGAAGACCACATGCGCGCCCGAGGACACGGCGGCCATCAGGATCACATGACAGGCAAAGACGTGGAACAGCGGCAGCGGACACATGATATTGTCCTGCTCGCTGAACAGCAGCCGATGCCCCAGCCAACCGTTGTAGATCAGCCCCGAATACTTGTGCTGCGCCACTTTGGGCATCCCGGTGGTGCCGCCGGTGTGGAAATAGCAGGCAACGCGATCCTCTTGCACATCCTCAAAGTTGAGCGAGGTGTTCTGCTTGGCGATCTCGGCATTGAAATTGAGGTATTTCGCTTGGTTGTTCACCATCCCCTTGGGCCGCACCAGCGGGACGATCCAGCTTTTCGGCGGGGTGAGATAGCGAACGAGATCGACTTCGAGCACCGTGTGCACCTTGGGCGCAAGCCGCACCGCTTCGGCGGTCTTTTGGGCCACATCGGTTTTGGGAAAAGGCCGCAGGGTGACGACGACGGAGGCGCCCACTTCGCGCAAGATGGCACCGATCTGTTCGGCGTCGAGCAGCGGGTTGATCGGGTTCACGATCCCGGCCACGGCACCACCCAGCAGGGTGATCGTCGTCTCGTTACAGTTCGGCAGCACATAGGCCACCACGTCCTTCTCGCCCACGCCAAGGCTGCGGAAAAGGTTCGCCGCCTGCGTCACGCGGCCATGCAACTCTTTCCAAGACAGCGTTTCGGCCTTGTCCTTGGGGCCCGAGAAAATCTGATAGCTGACGGCATTGTGGTTGGGGAATTTCGCGGCCGTATTGCTCAGCATTCCGTACAGCGTCTTGGCCACGTCGCGGTCTTCCCACGGCATTTCCGCCGCGATGGCATTGCGGTCTTCGATCCCGGCGAATGTCATGGTCTCTCCTCCCCTGTGCCGGTGTTCCGGCTTATTCTCCTTGCGCCAGATTGCGGCGAAACGCGCCGTTTCGCAAGCAATCGGCGGCAACAAACGCAACGTCACACGAAGGTGACGTAACGCCGGGGTTGCGCTGTTCAAGACCGGCTCAGGCCGCGGCGGCGGCCCCATCGGTGAACTGAAGCCGCGCCAGGCGCGCATAAAGCCCGTCACTGGCGACCAATTCGTCATGGGTGCCGATGGCCGCGATACGCCCGGCCTCCATCACCACGATGCGGTCGGCCTTTTTCACGGTGGCCAGACGGTGCGCCACGATCAGCGTCGTGCGATCCGCGCTGAGCCGGTCGACGGCGGCCTGCACCAGCCCCTCGCTCTCGGAATCCAGCGCCGAGGTCGCCTCGTCCAACAGCAGCACCGGCGCGTCGCGCAGGATGGCGCGGGCGATGGCGATGCGTTGTTTCTGCCCTCCCGACAGCATCACGCCGCGTTCGCCCAGATAGCTGTCATAGCCCTCGGGCAGCGCGGTGATGAAGTCATGCGCAGCGGCGGCGCGGGCGGCGTCCTCGACCTCGGCATCACTGGCATCGGGGCGTCCGAAACGGATGTTCTCAGCCGCCGTGGCGGCAAAGATCACCGGGTCTTGCGGCACCAGCGCCACCGAACGGCGGAAGTGGTCCCGCGCCACGTCGCGCAGGTCGACCCCATCCAAGGTGACCCGCCCCGACTGCGGATCGTAAAAGCGCAGGATCATCTGGATAATCGTCGTCTTCCCCGCGCCCGAGGGGCCGACAAAGGCCACCGTCTCACCGGGGTTGATCTCAAGGTCGACACCATCCAGCGCCGCCACATCGGGGCGTGCCGGATAGGTGAACTGCACGTTCTCAAAGGCGATCCGCCCCGCGACAGGCTGCGGCAGGCTGCTCTGCGCTGTGGGCGCCGGGTCTTGCACCGTATCCTCGCTTTGCAACAGGTCGATCAGCCGTTCCGTGGCCCCTGCGGCGCGCTGCAATTCGCCCCAGATCTCGGACAGGGCGGCGACCGCGCCCGCGACCATGACCGCATAGATCACGAATTGCACCAGCGCGCCCGCGCTCATCACATCCGCCCTCACGTCGCGCGCGCCGATCCACAGCACGCCCACCACACCCGCGAAGACCAGAAAGATCACGATCATCGTCATCACGGCGCGGGTTTTGATCCGGCGCTGCGCGGCATCGAAAGAGGCTTCGGTCATCTGCGCGAATTGCCCCCGGCTTGCGGCCTCATGGGTAAAGGCCTGCACCGTTTGCACCGCGCCCAGCGTTTCAGAGGCGTTGCCCGAACTCGCCGCGATCCAGTCTTGGTTCTCGCGGCTGAGCACCCGCAGGCGGCGGCCCAGCGTCAGGATGGGGATCACCACGGCGGGCACGATCAGCAGCACCAGCCCGGTCAGTTTGGCCGAGGTCAGCAACATCAGCCCCAAGCCGCCCACAAAGATCAGCAGGTTACGCAGCGCGATCGAGACCGAAGAGCCGATCACCGAGAGGATCAGCGTCGTGTCGGTGGTGATCCGGCTCAGCACTTCGCCGGTCATGATGCGTTCATAAAAGGCGGGGCTCATGCCCACGACACGGTCAAACACCGCGCGCCGGATATCGGCCACCACCCGTTCGCCCAACCGTGTCACCAGCGCATAGCGCAGCCCGGTGCCAAGGGCGAGCAGCCCTGCAATCAACAGCGCCGCGAAGAAATAGAGGTCGAGCAATTCGCTCTCCCCCGTGCCGAAATTGTCGATCACCCGCCGCACCGCCAAGGGCAGGGTGAGCGAGATCATCGCGGTCATCACCAGCGCCGCCCCGGCGGCGGCCATCAGCCAGCGATAGGGCGCCATGAAGGGCATCAGCGCCGCCAAAGCCCCGATCCGCCGCGACTTTTCGCGTTCGTCTTTGGCGCTTGGTGCGGGGGCTGGGGTGCGTGCCATGGGCTTTCCTTTGTCTTTCCACATCGGTCATGGCGCGGGGGCTGAGCGGGGTCAAGCAAGACCGCCCCAATGAGGACAATCTGCCGCCCCCGACAGGCTGCGGCGGGCGCAACTATCCCGCGCGGCGGCGGTCACGAAAGCTTCGGAGAAAGAGTGGAGCGGGCGACGGGAATCGAACCCGTATCATCAGCTTGGAAGGCTGAGGTCTTACCATTACACAACGCCCGCGCTACGGCTCCTCTCCTATTTTATCGGTCCTTGAGCGTCAAGTGGAGCGAGGCCCCTTTGGTAAGATCAATTACATGAGCCTGCTCTCGCCTTTGGCCGTCATCAAGGTGGCGGCCCGGGCAAAGGGGCACTAGCTTAGCCGCATGGGATGAAAACGAGGCATTGGAATGGACGCCAGACCGGCCCAAGACCAAAAGCGCGAGGTCGTCATGACCCACGGTGTTCTCAGCGAGGATCCCGAGGATCTGTTTCACGGCACCGGGCTGCGGGTCGTGCGGGCCGTCCTGCACGAGGCGGTGCTGCGGCTGTGGAGCGATGATGCCTTCGGCATGGCCGGAAACGTGGCCTTTCGCGCGCTGCTGGCGATCTTTCCCTTCCTGATCTTCACCAGTTCGCTCACTGCCTTTGTCGGCGACCGGTCGATGGCCGATGACCTGATCCATTTCCTGATCGCCATCGTCCCCCCTGCCCTGATCGAACCGATCGTGACGGAGGTGGAAAAGGTCATGACCGTGCCGCGCGGCGATCTGCTGAGCGTGGGTATCCTGCTGACCGTTTGGTTCGCCGTGGGCGGGGTCGATGGGGTGCGCGTGGGGTTGAACCGCGCCTATGGGCTGCGCGAGACGCGGTCCGTCTTCACCATCTACGCCGTGCAGGTGGCCATGGTGCTGCTGGCGAGCCTGATCCTCGTGATCGTGGGCTACCTGCTGGTGCTCGCCCCCCGGGCCGGGTCTTGGCTGCATATGCTGATGCCGGGTTTCGATCCGCGTTCGGTTACCGTAGGGCTGGTCCGCTTTCCCGCCTCGGCCACGATCCTGCTGGTCGCCCTCTTCGCGGCCCATGTGATCCTGCCCGCACGGCGGACGCGGTTCAACAACATCTGGCCCGGCGTGGTCGCCACCGCCGCCGCTTGGACCGTGCTGGCGGTGCTGTTTTCATCCTACCTGCGCAGCTTTGGCACCTATGCCAGCTATTACGCGGGCATGGCAGGGATCATCGCGGCGCTTTACTTCATGTATCTCGCGGCACTGGTGCTGATCTTTGGCGGTGAGTTGAACCGCGCCTTGCGCATCCGCAGATTGGCCCGCGCGATGAGCGATCAGCCCTGATCCCCTGCGCAGGGCGTGCCGGCAGCGCCCCAGACTGTCACGTCATGCACCAGCGCATCGAGCGTCCCTTCGGGCACTGACCGCCCCGCGCCGGGGGCGAAGCCCCAGTTCACGAAAGCCGAGTTTTGCAGGTGATCGACCAATGAGGCGATGTCATGCCCATCGTTGGTCTCAGGGTCGCGCAACTGGGTGCAGACCTCGACAGAGGATTTGCCGAACCACGCCAATTCCACCGGCGGCAGCCGCCAGGCATCGTCGATATGCGGTGGGGCATGGGGCACGGTATTCGCAGCCGCAGAGGTGACGTGGCAGGCGTCACAAGGGATGCTCTCGGCCCCGATCCTGCTCTCGCCCGCGCGCACATTCATGCCGTGCACCGCCTCCGGCCCATAGCCCAAGCCCTGCCACATCGGCCGGCCCTCTTCGCCCACATGGCAATTGGTGCAACGTGGATGCGCGGTGACGATGAAAATCCGATCCCAAGCGGCCAGCCCCTCGGCGCGATCGGGCGCGTCTTGCGCGAAGGCGGGGGCGGCCAGCATGAGTGCGGCGCAGGTCGATAGATATCTCATGCGAAATCCACGGATTTAGACAGGGGGAGTTCACGGATCCGCTGGCCCGTGGCGGCGAAGATTGCATTGGCCAGCGCCGGCGCGGCGGGCGGCACGCCCGGCTCACCGATGCCGCGCAGCTTGCCGCCATTCTCTAGCCCGCGCACTTCGATCTTGGGCGTCTGATACAGCCGCAACCCTTCGTAGAGGTGGTAATTGTCCTGCTGCGGCACCCCGTCGCGATAGGTCAGTTCGCAGTTCATCGCATGGCCCAAACCCCAGATCACCGCGCCGGAGAGTTGCGCCTCGAAGTTCACCGGGTCCATCACGCGGCCCACTTCGGCGGCAACGAAAACGCGGTCGATCTTGAGGCCTGCGTCGGTCTGGCTGACCTCGACCACCTCGGCCACCGGCACGCCGAAGGACAGGCAGAACGCCAGCCCCCGGCCCCGCCCCGGCCCAAGCTCTGCGCCCCAGTTCGACATCTCGCCCACGGCCTCCAACACCCCGCGCGAGGGCGCATGGCTGCACAGCCTGAGCCGTTCCTCCAAAGGGTCGACGCCCGCGGCATGGCACATCTCATCCATGAAGCTTTCGTGCAGGAAGCCGTTGCCCGACGCCCCGACCGAGCGCCATGAGCTCACCGGCACCATCGCGGGCACACGGTGGCCGGTCACGCGGTAATTGGGGATCGCAAAGGGCTGATCCCATGCGCCTGCGACGATGGCCATGTCGGGGCCGAAGACCGGCTGGTTCAACCGCGCCATCTGCGATTCCGCTGTCGAAGGTGCCGCGATGGCCAGATCATAGGCCGCGATCTGCCCCTCCGAAACCTTGCCCCGCGCCCGCGCCATGGCCAGCGGGCGGGGGAAGTCATGGGTGAAATCCTCCTCGCGCGACCAGACCATCTTGATCGGCGTGCCGGGCATCTGCATCGCCACTTCGACGGCCCGCAGGGTATAGTCATCCTCAAGCCGCCGCCCGAAACTACCGCCCGACATCAGCACATGGATATGCACGTTCTCGGCGTCGATCCCGGTCAGCGCGGCGACATTGGCCTGCATGAAACGCGGGATCTGCGTGCCGGTCCAGATATCGACGCGGGCCTTCTCCAGCTTCACCACGACACTCATCGGCTCCAGCGGGGCATGGGCCAGATAGGGGATGCGGTACGCGGCCTCCAACACCTCCCCATCGGCCAGGGCCGCGCTGACATCACCGTCATCGCGAAACCGGCTGTCCTGCCGGTCATCGGTGAAGGAGGCCGCCACGGCCTCGAACTGATCCGCCGTGTCGCCGATATAGGGCGACGCGCCCCAATCACATTTCACCGCCTGCACGGCTTGAAAGGCCCGCCATGTGTTGTCGGCCACCACGGCGACGCCGCCGGTGATGGGCAAGACCGCCTTCACGCCGCGCATCTTTTCGGCGCGACCCGCGTCAAAGCCCATGATCGCCCCGCCCTGCGCCGGGTTGGTGCGGGTCGTGGCGTGAAGCATCCCCTCCATCGCCATGTCGATGCCATAGGTCTGGGTGCCGGTGGATTTGGCCATGATATCGGTGCGCATCTGGGCCTTGCCAAGGTGCCGCCACGCGCCGGGATCGCGCAGCGTGAGCTCAGTCACCGGGTCGATCTCCGCCGCGGCGGCGGCGAGGTCTTGATAGGCCAGCCGCATGCCGTCGGGCAGCACCACCGCGCCCGCCTCGGTCTTGAGTTGGCTCCGTTCCAGCCCCGTCTGCGCCACGGCGGCGGCCAGCAGAGTTTCGCGCGCCACGGCCCCGGCCATGCGCAGCCGGTCGTACATATCCGGCACGGTCGAACTGCCGCCGGTCAATTGCAGGCCAAGCAGCTTTCCCGCCACATCCGAGGCGCCGCGCCCGGTCCGCGCCAGCAGCGTTTCCGAGGTCGCGGCGATCGGCATCGCCTCAACCCCGACCACGCCGTTGTAATAGACCGGCGAAGGCGGCCCGGGCGTGATCCGGACCGTGTCGAGGTCCACATCCAATTCCTCGGCGATCATATGGGCTTGGATCGAATAGGCCCCCTGCCCCACATCGGCGCGCGGGGTGATCAGGGTGACGCCGCTCGCGTCGATCTTGACGTAGGGCGTGATCGCCGCCGCGCCGGGTGGCAAGCCTTCGAGCAGCGGGTTCTTCAGGTCGCGTTTGTACAGATAGGTGCCAAAGGCCACGCCCCCGGCAATGGCGGCGGAGCCGACGATGAAACTGCGGCGGGTGATGGTGCGCAGGCGCGACATGTCAGCCCCCCCGCAGCCGCGCGGCGGCGCTGTGAACGGCGGCACGGATGCGCGGATAGGTGCCGCAGCGGCAGAGGTTCCCGCTCATCGCGGCGTCGATCTGATCGTCCGTCGGCTCGGGGTTCAGCTCCAGGAACGAGGCCGCCTGCATGATCTGCCCCGATTGGCAGTAACCGCATTGCGCGACCTGATGCTCCACCCATGCCGCCTGCACCACATGCAGCGCTTCGGGCGTGCCCAAGCCTTCGATGGTGGTGACATCGCCGTTCACATCCGCCGCCCGCAATTGGCAGGACCGCACGGCCAGCCCATCGACATGCACGGTGCAGGCACCGCATTGCGCGATGCCGCAGCCGTATTTCGGCCCGGTGATGCCCAACTCATCGCGCAAGACCCAGAGCAACGGCATGTCGTCTTCCACATCCACCTCGTGGACCGTGCCGTTAACCGTCAATTCCATCGGTGATCCTTCCGCGCTGGTGCCCCAATGTAGCCGGTAGCACATATCGCGCAAGACCACGCGCGCGGCGGGTCGCGCAGCGTCACCTTGGCGGGGCGGTCATGGCGGCGGGTGCCGCCGCTTCGCTTATTCGAGGTCTTGCGCCGTCAGCGCGCGGTGAATTTCGCGGCGGACCAGTTTGCGCACATTGCGGGTAATCCGCTCACCCAAGGCGCCCTGAAGCTCGGCGCGGACGATCTCGGTCACCATATCGCGCAGCGCTTCTTCGTCGAGAAACTGATCCTCGCCCGCGTCCTGCGCCGGAGTGGCATAGTCGAATTCAGGCGCGGTGGCGGCAGGATCGGCGACACGCGGGCCGCTGTCGGCGAAACGGCGCACCTGCTCTTCCACCTGCGGTGTCGAAGCCTGCGGGCGGCGGGGGGCGGGCGGCGCGGGGGTCTCGGCCTCTACCGTGGCCGTGTCGGCAGTCGGAGCCTCTGGCGCGTCAAGCTCCGCCTCGTCTTTCCACTCCATCGCCGGAGGTTCGGTGCCGGAATAGTCGTTATCGCCGGGCGCGTCCGGATCCCAATCGTCCGAAATCTTGCCAATGGCCGTTTCAAGCGCCGCCAGCTTGTCGCTGCGGCTGCCCCCCGAGGATTGCGCCACGGTGCCGGAGACGGCGCGGGCGCGGGCCTCACCCGCGGCCTCTGGCGCGGGGGTGCGGTAATCCTCGGCATGCAGATCGCTCGGATCGTCATGCAGCATGTCGTAGTCCAAGGGCGAGACTTTGGCCGGATCAACCGCAGCGGCCTTTGGCCGATCCGCGCCATCGGAGGTGGCAACCCTGAGCGCGGGAGTCAGGACCAAACGGTCGCTCGACGCCACGGAAGCCTTCTCGGCAGGCGGGGTTGCGGGATGGCGGGCCGAGACGAAAGGACGCTCTGCGTCATCGGCGTTGTCGTCGGCCTCTGCCTGCATGGCTTGGGTCAGGCTCAGCGGCGGCGGCGCGGCTTTGGGTGCTTCACCGGCGCCTTCGTTAGAAGCAGGGCGCGCCGTGCCGCCCGAAGCGGTGCGCAGCGACAGATGCGGGGTAAAATCCTCAGGCGTGAGGCTGTCCGATGTCGGCCCGTCCAACGCGCCGCCCCGCGTGCTCTTGAACGCGGCGCCCTCGCCCTGTGGCTGGCGCACCACAGGCGTAGCCCCGGCGTCATGCGCGGCGCCCGTGGCCTCCGGCTTGGAAACCGGCGTCGGGTTGGACGTTTGCAGGGGACGCTTGTCTTCGGACACCAAACGGCGAATCGACGACAGGACGTCTTCCACCTCCGCGTTTTTGACGGGTTCGGACATATTTCTCTACCACTCTTGCCTCGCGGATAGCTTAACCGCGTGGAAGGATTCTCACAATGGGGCGGTGCAAAATGCCGAACGACCGTGCAAACGTCAGTCTTTTTGCAGCGCGCGCAGCACCCGATCCAGTGCTTGGCCCTCTTTCGAGTATTTAGCAGGGGCGTCCTTAACAAGGTTGTAATAGGCCCCCGCGTCATAGATCTGCACCGGCAGCTTCAAATCCTGCGCAGTCAGACGGCCCGTGGCCGCAAGCACGGAATAGGCCGCCACATAAAGGTTGGCGCGGGCCGACACGCGGGTCGATTCCGCATCCAGCAGCGATTGCTCTGCGTCCAGCACGTCCAAGGTGGTGCGCGCGCCGAGGGTGGCTTCCTCGCGGACGCCCCGGAAGGCGATACGCGCGGCCCGAATTTGCCGGTCGGAGGCCTCCAACTGCGCCCGTGCCGAGGCCAGCGCAGCATAGGCGTTGCCCACCTCCTGCTCGACGTCTCGGCGCACCACATGCAGGTTGGCGCGCTGCGCGTCCCGCTGCGCCATTGCGCTGCGCACGGCCGAAGACAGCGCCCCGCCCTGATAGATGGTCTGACCGACCTCGACCCCAACGCTGCCGCTGCGGGTATAGGCCTCGCTGTCGAAGGTCTCGTTCAGGCCATATTGGCCGTTCAGCGTGATCCGCGGGCCCATGGCCGCCTCATTGGCTTCGACACTGAGATCGGCCGCCGCCACCTGATGCTGTGCTGCGATAATCGACGGGTGAGTGCGCACGGCCAATGCCTTGGCCGAGGCCAGACTGCCGCCGACATTCGGCAGGCTCGGCGGTTGGCTGAGGTTGCCCGGCGCATGACCCACGGCGTTGCGATATTCCTCAACCGCGCGCAGCAGCGCGCCTTCGGCACCCGCCAGCCCGCTGCGGGCATTGGCAAGCTGCGCTTCGGCCAGCGCCACATCGGTGCGGGTGACTTCGCCCACGTCGAAACGATCCCGCGCGGCGCGCAGCTCTTGGGTCAGCAGACGCAGGTTGTTGTTGCGCAGCTCAACCGTTTCCGAAGCTTCGATCACGCCCATATAGGCCGCAACCGCGCGCAGCAGCACCTGCTGCTCTAGGTTGACCAAGGTCTGGCGGGTGGCCAGCACGGCCTCTTTCGCCGCCTCCACGCGATAGGCGCTCGCGCCGAAATCATAGAGCAAAAGCTCCCCAATCAGGCTGATCGACGCCTTCAGGCTTTCCGTCGACTGGGCTGGCAACAGCGAAGAGCTGCGCGTGGTGCCAAAGCTTTGCGTCAGCCCCGCAGCCCACCGCAGCACCGGCTTCAACGCCGATTTCGCCGCGGCCACATCCTCATCCGCGGCACGCAAAAGCGCGCGGTTCTGCTCCAGCAGGCCAGAATGCTCATAGGCCCCCACCAGCGCGTCGGCCAATGTTTCGGCGGCAGCCACACGCGGCAGGGCGGCCCCGCCGGCGAGGACGAGGCTCACCGGCAGGGCGATGGCATAACGTTTGAGGGATTTCGTGAAACTGTTCGCGCTCATGGCTCAATGCCCCTGAATAGCTTTTATAGACCTTTAGACCGGCCCGTGGGCCGATCGGGGCGGGTGCCCCTCCCCTGAAAGCGAAGTGGCGCGCGGTAGAACCGGCGCGCCATCCTATCGCTTACAGCTGGAATTCTGCCTGACGCTCAAAGCCACGCAGCACCGGCGCACCGGCGTTGAATTCGGGCCGCCAGGATACGTGACCGCCGCGCTTATAGCCCACGCGCACCTCGCCCAGCCCCCGATCCATAAAGAGACAAGCGATCCGCCCGCCCTCTTTCACCTGTTCCACCAGCGCCTCGGGCACCTCGCCTACTGCACCTTGGATGATGACCACGTCATAGGGCCCATGCTGCGGCGCGCCGTTGGTCAGCGGGGCGACATGGACGATCACATTGTCCGCGCCCGCCTGCGCCAGCGCCTCTTGCGCCTCGGCGGCCATGGCTTCGTCTTCCTCAACGGCGACGACGGCCTCGGCCATATGCGCGATCACGGCGCTGGAATAGCCCATGGCGCAGCCGATATCGAGCACGAGTTCTTCGTTGGTGATGTCGAGGTGATCGAGCATCTTGGCCAATGTCCGCGGGTCGAGCAGCACCCGATCCTGCCCTAGATCGAGGTTTTCCCCCAGATAGGCAGCCTCGCGCTGTGCCGCCGGCACGAAGTCTTCGCGCTGCACGGTCAGCATCGCGTCGATGATTGGAAACTTGGTCACATCCGAAGGACGAACCTGCGTATCTACCATGGTTACGCGGCGGGCGGCGAAATCACTCATCAGCTAAACTCGTTCGTTCAGGGTGTCTGAAGAGTGATGTGCCACATTGCCGGGCCAGCGGCAACGCCCTGACCGCATTTTCGCGCGCATATGGGACTTGCGGCCCCCTTCGCGATCCGTTAGCAGTGCGCCAACCACCGGTCGGCGAGTTGGCGGAGTGGTTACGCAGCGGATTGCAAATCCGTGTACACCGGTTCGATTCCGGTACTCGCCTCCATCCCCCCCCCGATATGAGCTAGTTTCACCCCGCCCGCGGTTGCGCGGATCGGCGCAAAACTGCCACTCGCAGCAAAGCGAATTTACCGCCCGCATAGCGCTCTTCGGGGTCATGCACCGTGTTCCGGACCGAATTCTCGATATAGGCGTTGCGGATCATCGGCGGGTCGTTCTCAAAGTCGAAAGACCCATAGGCGACGCTGCCGTGGTGGATCATGTAGCCCGGCTTGTGCCCTAGCGGGCCTTTGCGCAGCACTTCGATGGGGGGTGGATTTCGTGGACATACGGCTCAGTGCTTTCACGATCCCATACCCCCCTCAGAAACCGATGTGTTGGCGCCTTTCGGCAAAACGCTCGCCCATCCATTTGCATGCATCAAGCGCGCTGCGGCCTTGGGGATGGGGGACATCTCGGGGCGCGCAGGTCCGCCCGGGCCAATGGGGCGCCCTTAGCGCAAACGCACCGCAGAGCCGCTACAACAGATGTTTGAACACGCCGAAAAGCTCGCTCTGCGATGAGATGACAAGCTTGCGGTAAAGGTTCCGGCGATGCACCTTACAGGTCTCTGTCGCGATATTGAGAAGCTTGGCGGCGGATGCGTTGGAATGGCCCTGAAGCACCAGCCCCGCGATCTGCGCCTCGCGCAGGGTCAGGCCGATGTTCAACCGATCCCCAGCATGAAGCCGGATGGCATCGGCAAGCGGGGGGCGGGTTGCCTGTTGGCCAACAGGGGTCGGTGCCACAGTCCGGCAATGCTGCACCAAAAGCTCAAGCAACAACGGCGCAAAGGCCTCCAGATGCCGAAGCTCGTTTCGGCGGAACGGCCCCTGACCATCCCGCCTGCTTATCGACAGATGCGCCACCCCACCGTCCCCCAGCGGGGCAAGCAGGCCGATCTCATCGCAAAGCCCGGTGCCGCGATAATAGTGCAGATAATACTCGCTGGAAAAGAACCGGTCCGGCGCGATGTCGGCCAGACGAAACAGCCCGCCCCCCTTGGGCAGGCTACGGTGCAGATAAAAGGGATCGAAGCCGTAGCTGCTCTCCATATAGTCTTCGAGCGGTCGCCCGATCAGTTTTCCGGGCTCGATCCAATAGTCCAGCAACAAGGGCGGCTGATCGGCATCGAAGCGCAGTATCAAGAAGGTGCCGAATGTGATGCGGCTGCTGAAAAAGCTTTTGAAAGCCTCGAAAAAATCCGGGGTGCCGACCGCACGAAGCGCATCGCGTAATTGCTCAATCGCTATATTTATCAGCCTTTCGCCCAAAGATACTCCAGAATCTGATCAAAATTCCAAGAACACTACCCCCAAGGGGGTATATTCACCAATTACTATTGGCGCAATCATACGAGCCAAGCTTTGCTCAAAAACAAGAAACAAGATGGGCTATCAGGGGGAAAGATGACCAAGGCAATTACCGCACAGGCGCTGCGCAAAGTATACCCCGGCAACCCGCCGGTCGAAGCGCTTGCAAGTATCGATCTGGAAATTCAGGACAATGAGTTCTTTACGCTGCTCGGCCCTTCGGGCTGTGGCAAGACGACCCTGCTGCGCCTGATCGCGGGGTTCGAACACCCCACCTCGGGCCGCCTCGACATGTTTGGCGAAAGCCTGCTTGCCTCACCCCCTTACAAACGGCCCATTAATACCGTCTTTCAGAACTACGCGCTGTTTCCCCATATGACCGTGGCCGAGAATATCGGCTTTGGCTTGCAGATGCTGGGCACGCCCAAATCGGCAATCAAATCCACCGTCGATGAGATGATGGAACTGGTGCAAATGACCCAGATGGCGGATCGTCAGACCAGCCAGATCTCCGGCGGGCAACAGCAGCGCGTCGCCCTCGCCCGCGCCCTGGCGCCACGGCCCAAGATTCTGTTGCTGGATGAACCCCTGAGCGCCTTGGACTTCAAGCTCCGCAAGAAGATGCAATTGGAGTTGAAGCGGCTACAGACCGAGACGGGGATCACCTTCATCTTCGTGACCCACGACCAAGAAGAGGCGCTGACAATGTCGGACCGCATTGCGGTCATGTCCAACGGCGCCGTGCGTCAGGTCGGGCGCCCCCGCGAAATCTACGACCGCCCCGCAGACCGTTTCGTGGCGGATTTCATCGGGGATACCAATTTTCTGCCTGCCGAGATCACTGGCCGGGAAGGTGAGACCGCGCAGCTGCGTTTGCCTTCAGGGAAGATGGTCGCGGCCCATGCGAATGAAGCGGCCACAGGTCGGGTGACCCTCGCCCTGCGGCCCGAACATGCGGAACTGACCCCAGAGGCTGACGGTCTTCTGGCCGGGCGCCTGCGCGAGGTGGTCTACTTCGGCACCGATACGCATTTTCACGTCGACCTCGATGACGGCAGCGAATTCGTATTGCGCCAACAAAACGGCCCCGAGGTCGCGCATTCCTATGTGACCGGCGATCGGGTTGGCGTCTCCTTCCCCGCCGGAGCCGCTCAGGTTCTGAGGGACTGACCCATGGCAGAGCTTTCCAACACCGTCGCAAAACGCGCTGCCCGCAACCGGTGGCTGCTGCTGACGCCCGCGCTGATCATCCTGATCTTCGCCGCCAGCGGCCCCCTGCTGATCACGCTGTTCTATTCCTTCCTCACGCCCGGCGACTATGGCGGGGTGGTTTGGGATTTCTCCACCGATGCGTGGTTCGGCGTGCTGATGCAGCGCGATATCTTCGACGACACTTTGGGCTGGTCGGATGCCCATCTCAGCATCTTCTGGCGGTCGCTCAAACTGTCGATCCTGACAACGCTCGCCTGTTTGTTCTTTGGCTTCCCCACCGCCTATTTCATCGCCACGCGGCCAAAAAAGCAGCGCGAATTCTGGATGTTGCTGATCATTATCCCCTTTTGGACGAACCTGCTGATCCGCACCTTCGCCATTCTGGAATTGATCCGAAACGAAGGCACGATGAATTCGATCCTCATCGCGCTTGGCATCATTGATGAACCGATCCAAATGCTTTTCACCGAGTTTTCGATCATTCTGGGCATGGTGTACGTCTACCTGCCGCTCATGGTCCTGCCGATCTATGCCTCGCTTGAGCGGTTGGATTTCCGGCTCGTCGAAGCAGGCTACGACCTCTATGCGACGCGCTTTCACGTGCTGCGCCGGGTCATCCTGCCGCTGGTGAAGCCGGGGGTGATCGCGGGGTCTATCCTCGTGTTGGTGCCGTCGCTGGGAGCCTATGTGACGCCGCGCGTCATGGGCGGGGGCAATCAATTGATGATCGGCAATCTGATCGAATTGCAATTCGGACAGGGGCGCAACTGGCCCTTGGGGGCGGCGCTGTCGATCACCTTGCTCGCCATCGTGATGGTGGCTCTGCTGGCCTATGTCCGCGCGGCGGGGAATGAGGAGGTGAAACATGGCTAATCGCGGCTTCGACATTCGCAAGCTTACGGGCTTTTCCACCATCGCGATGGCATGTTTCTTCATGCTCTATATGCCGATCATCCTGCTGGTGGTCTATTCCTTCAACGCGGGCACCTCGGTCGCGATCTGGGAGGGGTTTTCTTGGCGGTGGTACGTCTCGGCTTGGGACAATGAGATGGTGCAGGAGGCCACGGTGCGCAGCCTCGTGATCGCCGTCTCCGCCGCGGCCATCTCGACCAGTGTGGCGGTGCTCGCCGCCCTCGGCACCACCCGCACGGGCAAGTTTCGAGGCCAGACCGCTGTTTTCGCGCTAATCCATCAGCCGCTCATGGTGCCCGAGATCGTGACCGCGGTGGCGCTGCTGATCTTCTTTGCCTCCATCAAGGTCGTCACGGGCTATACTGGCCTGATGTATCTGATCATCGCGCATTCGGCCTTCTGCATTCCCTTTGCATATCTTCCGATCCGCGCACGGCTGCAAGGCATGGACCTGACTCTCGAACAGGCGGGGGCGGACCTTTATGGCACACCGTTTCAGGTCTTCCGCCATGTGACCCTGCCCCAGCTCTGGCCGGGGATCCTTGCCGGGGCGATGCTGGCCTTTGTGATCAGCCTCGATGACGTGGTCATAACCGAATTCGTGAAATCCGCCGGGCAGGATACCCTGCCAACCTATATGCTGGGCCAATTACGGCGGGTGGTGACACCTGAGATCAACGCAATATCGACCGTATTGCTCTTTATCTCCGTGACGATGGTGATCGCCTATACCCTGCTCAGCAAAGTCAAAAAATAATCAACCAACGGGAGCTTAAAATGAAAAAGACACTGACGGCACTTACCCTCATCCTCGCCGGGCCAGCCATGGCCGAGGGCGAGCTGAACATCTACAACTGGGGCAATTACACCAGTCCCGAGATGATCGAGAAGTTCGAGAAAGAGACCGGCATCAAGGTCACAATCACCGACTACGACAGCAACGATACGGCGCTGGCCAAGATCAAAGCGGGCGGTCACGGCTTTGATATCGTCGTGCCCTCGGGCACCTATGTGCCAATCTTCGTGGGCGAAGGGCTTTTGATGGAAAGCAAGCCCAACGAGATGGAGAACTTCAAGAATATGGACCCGCAATGGGTCGATGTGGAATTCGATCCGGGCCGCAATTACACCGTGCCGTGGCAATGGGGGACCGTCGGCGTGACGGTGAACACCGCGGTCTATGACGGCGACATCAACACCGCCGCCGTGATCTTTGACCCGCCAGAAGAGTTGAAGGGCAAGATCAACGTGGTGCCCGAGATGAATGACGTGATGGGCATGGCGATCCACTTTGCGGGCGGGGAGCAGTGCACCGCCGACAAGGAAATGCTGAAGAAAGTCCGCGACATCCTGCGTGAGGCCAAGCCCAATTGGCTGTCGATGGACTATGGCAATATCGAGAAATACGCCAAGGGTGACCTCGCCGCCGGGGTGAACTGGAACGGCGCCTCCTTCCGTGCGCGCAACCAGAACCCCGACATCGCCTTCGGCTACCCGCAAGAGGGCTATCCGGTCTGGATGGACAATGCCGCGATCCTGTCCGACGCTCAGAATGTGGAAGAGGCCAAGACCTTCCTCAACTTCATCATGGACCCGGAAAATGCTGCGATGCTGTCCGAGTTCGCCCGCTATGCCAATGGCATCAAGGGCTCCGAGGCGTTCATGCCAGAAGACATGAAGTCTGCCCCGGAAGTGGTGGTGCCAGAAGACCTAAAGGGGGCCGCCTATGTCGCCAAGGTCTGCCCGCCCGAGGCGCAAAAGCTCTACACCGCGATCTGGACCGACCTTCAGAAGTAACGCCAACCCCGGCTCGATACACACATTGCGCCCCGGCCCTTGGTCGGGGCGCGCATCGCAATAAGGACTACAGGCCCATGTCGGCAGATATCGTCATCCATAACGGCGCGTTGATCACCTTCGATCCGGACCAGCCTCATGCCAGCGCTCTGGCCATCACCGGCAACAAGATTGCGGCGGTCGGATCGGACGCTGAGATCATGGCGCTGATCGGCCCAACGACCAAGGTGATCGACGCGCAGGGCGGCACGGTGCTGCCCGGGTTCATCGACAGCCATGTGCATCTTTTTGGCGGATCGGTCGAACTGGAATACCTCAGCCTCTACGGCATCACCGGGCTGGAGGACATGCGCCAAGCCATCCTGCCCTATGCCGAGGCCAACCCCGAGGATAAGATGCTGTTCTGCGTCATGGCGGATTACGGCATTCTGGGCACCGGCAAGACCCTCACCCGCCATGACCTTGACGCCATCCTGCCCGACCGCCCGCTGGCGATGTTCGCCCCGGACCATCACACCGTCTGGGCCAATACCGCAGCATTGAAGGCGGCAGGGCTGTTGCAAGGTGGCACGGTCGATGCGGGCTCCGAGATCGTGATGGGGGATGACGGGCTTGCCAGCGGCGAATTGCTTGAGCCCGGCGCCTATAGTCCGATCCTGTCGCTCACCCGATATGGCGGCCGCGATATGCTGGGCCTCACCGCCGGGCGGGACCCCGAACCGCCCGCCACACCGGCAGAACGCGAGATGGATAAGGATGTCATCGCACGCGGGCTGGCCCATTGCGCGGCGCAGGGCATCACCGGTCTGCATCTGATGGACGGCAACCGCTATCAACTCGAACTCCTGTCCGAGTTGGAGGCCGAGGGCCGCCTGCTCTGCCGCTGTCTTGTCCCCTTTCACCTCAAAGGCACGGACCCCGTTGCGCGGCTGGCCCGCGAAGCCCCTTCCCTGCGCGCCGATTTTCAAGGCGATAAGGTCCGCTGTAGCCACGTCAAAATGTTCATCGACGGGGTGATCGAAAGCGGCACCGCGCTGATGCTTCAGCCCTATCCGGGCGAAATGGGCAAAGACGGCAATTGCGGCGATGAGGTTTTCACCCAAGAGCATTTCGTCGCGGCCTGTGTCGAAGCGGATCGGCTGGGGTTTCAGATCGCTGTCCATGCCATCGGCGATGCCGCCGTGCGCCGCACCATCGACGCTTTCGAGGCCGCCCAAAAGGCAAATGGCACACGCGACAGCCGCCACCGGATCGAGCATATCGAAGTGATCCATCCCGACGACATTCCCCGGCTTGCGGCCTTGGGCATCGTGGCCTCCCTCCAACCCGGGCACGCCCCCCGCGGCCATATCTTTCCGCCTACCGGCGTGGGCAACTACATCCACCCCCAGCAGATCGAAGGCGCCTATGCATGGCAAACCCTTCGGGAGACGGGGGCCAAGGTCATTTTCTCGACCGACTGGCCCGTGATCCCGGTGGATGTGATGGCCACGATCAAAGCCGCCATTGCGCCGCTGGACCTTGGCAAGGCGTGGCCGGATCAAACGCAGAGCCTGCAAGACACCCTCGCCAGCTATACCCGCGACAATGCCTGGGCAGAGTTCGCGGAAGGCTGCCGCGGGCAGCTGGCAGAGGGCATGGACGCTGACATCGCGGTGCTAAGCCACGACATCACCCAATACCCTGCAGAGGCGGTCACCGATGTGAATGCGATTGCGGCGATCATGGACGGACAGATCACGTTTCAGCGGGGCGTCGCAGGCTGACGTTTTAGGCACTCGAGCGCAGACATGGCGGCGCTGGCGCGGCCATGTCTCACACCTCGCCGCTTTTCCCCGCCGCCGCCAAAACCGCGCGCAACTCATCCTCATTGCGGTAGCCGATCAGAATACCCGCCGTCGCCTCCCCCATCGTGGCATCGCTCGCCGCGATCTTGGCGTCGGAGATGGTGGTGCGTTGAGCGGTGCGGCGCGTCCAGCGGAACAGCAGTTGCTCGAGCCGGGCGCGCTCAGGCGCATGGGCGGGGTCGGCCCCCAGATCGACCAACTCATCGGGGTCGCTTTCAAGGTCGAAAAGCATCGGGCGAAACCCTTCGGCAAAGACATATTTCCACCGCCCGTCGAAGAGCATCGTCAACTTGGCGTCCCTCACCTCGACCCCCAAGCGTTTGCGCACGTCGCGCTGCGCGTAGTCGTATTCCGAGACCACGAAATCGCGCAGCCGCTCGGCCTTGCCATGCAGCAGCGGCAAGAGAGATCGGCCTTCGATGATATGCGGCACGGCAGCGCCGCCGAAATAGTCGAGGATGGTGGGCACCACGTCGATCGCCTCCACCAGTGCTGTGGGTTTTGCCCCGCGCGTCGCATCGGCCTCGGGGCGGGGGTCGACAACGATCATCGGGATGCGGGCGGAGGGGTCGTGAAAAAGCTCTTTTTCGCCCATCCAGTGATCGCCAAGGTAATCGCCGTGATCCGAAGTGAAGACGATCATCGTCTCATCCGCGACCCCCTCTTCGGTCAGGAAAGCCATCAGCCGGCCGATCTGGTCGTCGAGCTGTTTGATCAGCCCCATATAGGCGGTCAGAACCCGGCCTCGGGTCGCGTCATCGGCAAAGGCTTTTGAGACGCGCTCTTGCATGAATGCGCCATAGACGGGATGCGGATCGCGCTTTTCCGCCGCGCTGCGCACCGGGTCCAGATGGCTCTCAGGCCCATAGAGATCATGGTAGGGCGCGGGGACGATATAGGGCCAGTGCGGCTTGATATAGCTCAGATGCAGGCACCAGGGCTGATCCCCGGCCTCGCGGATGAAATCCATCGCGCGGCCCGTGATATAGGGCGTCTCGCTCTCCTCATCCGCCGCGCGGGCCGGTTTGTCGGCATGGTCCAAAAACCAGCCGCTCAGGATATTGCCCTCTGCGTCCTCGGCGCTGTTGGCGACGGAATGCCAAGGGTTCTCATCCTGCCACCCGCGGTCCTTCATATGCGCGTCATAGGCGGGGTTGCGGGCGTAGGGTCCGCCGTCGGGGTGCAGCCCGTCGTCCCGCTCATAGGGCTCGAACCCGCATTCCGAGATCAGCACGCCAATCTCGCTGTCGGGCGCTAGGCCAAGACGGCGCAGCCCTTCGATATCGGCGGCCATATGGGTCTTGCCGCAGAGCGCCGTGCGCACGCCCAAGGGGCGCAGATGGTCGCCCAGCGTCATCTCCCCCACCTTCAGCGGGATGCCATTCCAAGTCGACCCATGCGAGCTGACATAGCGGCCTGTGTAGAAGGACATGCGCGAGGGGCCGCAAATCGGCGATTGCACATAGGCGCGGTCAAAAAGCACCCCGCGCGCGGCCAACGCATCGATATGCGGCGTGTGCAGATGCGGATGGCCGGTGCAGGAGAGGTAATCCCAGCGAAGCTGGTCACACATGATGAAAAGAACGTTCTTGGGCATGGGCCGCTTTCCCTGTGATGGTCCTTCGCGCGCCCTGCCCGCGAAGCGTTTCGTCGTGCCGCGACTTGATTTTGGCCCGCCTGACAGTGCTTTGCAGTTCCCGGCCCAAATTTAACCAAATTTTTAGCATTCACGGCCCAACCTTCACCAGGACGATGGGAAAGGCAACTCAAGCCGCGCAAAGCGAGGATGCCAGAATGGACAGCACGCAAAGGATACTTGTCACCGGCACGGGCGGTTTCATCGGCTTTCACCTTGCCCGGCTGTTGCTGGCCGAAGGCGCACGGGTGCAGGGCTATGATGGGATGACCGATTACTACGATGTCGCCCTGAAACAACGCCGCCACGCGATGCTGCTTCAGCATGAGCATTTCACCACGAAAGAAGCCCTGCTGGAGGACCGCGAGACCTTTGACGCGCTGGTCGATGACTTTGCCCCCGACATGATCGTGCACCTTGCCGCACAGGCTGGCGTGCGCCACAGCATCGACCACCCCCGCGCCTTTCTGGAGGCGAATATCACCGGCACCTTCAACGTGATGGAAGCCGCGCGTCGGTTGGAGGTGAAACACCTGCTCATGGCCTCCTCCTCGTCAATCTACGGGGCCAATACCGATATGCCTTTCGCCGAGACCGGGGCCACCGACCGGCCCCTGTCGATCTACGCCGCCACGAAAAAGGCGAATGAGGGGATGGCCCATGCCTATGCCCATCTCTGGGGTCTGCCGACGACGATGTTTCGGTTTTTCACCGTCTACGGGCCTTGGGGGCGGCCCGACCTTGCCTTGAGTAAATTCGTCGAAGCGATCCTCGATGGCCGCCCGATCGATATATACAACCACGGCGAGATGTACCGCGATTTCACCTGCGTCGACGATCTGGTGCGCGCCATCCGCCTGCTGATGGATTGCGTTCCGCCGCAACCGGGCACGGCGCCACCGCCGCCGGACTGGGATTCGCTCTCTCCCGCGGCCCCCTACCGTGTGGTGAATATCGGCAATTCCGAAAAGGTGCGCCTGCTGGATTTCGTCGAGGCGATCGAAGCCGCGCTCGGCAAACGGGCGGTCCGCAACTACATGGGGATGCAGATGGGTGACGCCCCCGCCACATGGGCCGATGCGACTCTGCTACATAGGCTCACCGGCTACCGCCCACAGACCGACATTCACGAAGGCATCGCGCGTTTCGTCGCTTGGTTTCGGGATTATCACGGCAGATAGCCGCAGCGCTTAGTGCTGGTGCTGCTGGCGGACGTAGTCCATCACCGCGCCCCTGACCGACATCTCGCCCTGCTCTCGTGCGGCATGGATGACCGCGCGCACGTCGTCGAGATTGCAGCGCCGCAGCAGGCTTTTGACCGGCCCGATCGACGCCGGGCGCATCGACAGGGTCTTGAGCCCGATGGCCGCGAAACACAGCGCCTCAACCGGGCGGCCCGCATCCTCCCCGCAGAAAGACAGCGCAGTATCTGTTTCGGCGCAGCGTTCTACGATGCCCTCAAGGAAGGTCAGGAAGGAGACGTTCAGCGTGTCATAGCGCCGCCGCACCCGCTCATTCTCACGGTCGGCGGCAAAGAAGAACTGCTTTAGGTCATTGCCCCCGATCGACAGGAACTCGACCTCTTCAAAGAATTTCTTTGGGGCAAAGGCGAGGCTGGGGGTCTCCAGCATGGCGCCGACCTCCAGCTTTTCGGGCAGGACATGGCCCAGAATACGCTCACGCTCCATCGCCTTGTCGACCTCCGCGCGGGCGGCGCGGAATTCCTCGAACTGGGCGATAAAGGGGAACATCACCGCCAGCGGGCGGCCCGCGGCGGCACGGATCAGGGCCTGCAACTGCATCCGCATGACACCGGGCTTGTCCAGCCCCACCCGGATCGCCCGCCAGCCCAAAGCCGGGTTCGGCTCATCATGGGGCTTCATATAGGGCAGCACCTTGTCCGACCCGATGTCGAGCGTGCGGAAGACCACGCGGCGGCCATGGGCGGCGTCGAGCACACGGGCGTAAAGCGCGGCAAGCTCGGTCCGGCGGGGCATCTGGTTGCGCACCAGAAACTGCAATTCAGTGCGGAAGAGCCCCACCCCTTCGGCCCCCGACCCTTCGAGCGAGGGCAGATCGGCCATCAGACCTGCGTTCATCTGTAGGCTGATGATCCGCCCGCATTTCGTCTCAGCCGGTTTATCGCGGATCGAGGCATAGCGTTCCTGCGCCGCTGCTTGCATCGCGATCTTGTCGCGAAAGGCCGTGGCCACGGTATAGTCGGGCCGCAGATGCACCACGCCCTGCTCACCATCGACCATGATGTGATCGCCGTTCAGCGCGTCATTGGTCACGCGGCTGGCATGGACGATCAGCGGAATCGCCAGCGCCCGCGCGACGACAGCGGCGTGAGAGCCGACCGAGCCGCCCTCTAACACGATACCGCGCAGCGACCGCCCGTAATCCAGCAGTTCCGCCGGGCCGATGTTGCGCGCCACGAGGATCGGATCGACCGGCATCTCGGCCCCGGTATCGCTGCCCTGCCCCGTCAGATTGCGCAGCAAGCGGTTCGACAGATCATCCAGATCCGACAACCGCTCGCGCAGATAGGCATCATTGACCTGCCCCAGACGGGCGCGGGCCATGGATTGCTCTTTCTCGACCGCGGCCTCAGCACTCAGCCCGCTTTGAATATCCTCCACCATGCGCCGCATCCAGCCTTTGGAATTGGCGAACATGCGGTAGGCTTCGAGCACCTTCTGCTGCTCTTTGTCGGCGGTAAGGCTTAACAATTGGTCAACGCTGAGCCGCAATTGCTCGACCGCTTCGGTCAGCCGCTCCGTCTCACGTTCAGGATCGTCGGCAATGGGGTTGGAGACCACCACCCGCGGCTCATGCAGCCAGACGTGCCCCTCGGCCACACCCTCCTGCCCCACGGTGCCGCGCAGCAGCACCGGCTGGCTATGCCGGGCCGACATCGCAGCCCCCTCGCCGACAAAGGCGCCAAGCTCGGCCATTTCGGCCAGCACCATCGCCACGACCTCAAGCGCATAGACCTCATCGGCGGAGAACTCCCGCGCGACTTTGGACTGCACCACCAAGACGCCCAGCGTTTCCCCCAGACGTTGCACCGGCACCCCAAGGAAGGAGGAATAAATCTCCTCCCCCGTCTCGGGCATGAAGCGGAAACCGGCGGCTTGGGGCGCATCGGGCGTGTTGATGACCGTGCGCCTCTTGGCGACCCGACCGACCAGACCTTCGCCCAGTTTCATGCGCGTTTCATGCACCGCCGCTTCGTTCAGGCCTTCGGTGGCACAAAGCTCAAGCGTGTCTTCGTCGCGGAACAGATAGATCGAGCAGACTTCGCAGCCCATGGAATTGGCGATCAACTGGGTGATCTTGTCCAGCCGCGCTTGGCCCGCCACATCGCTGGCCATCGCATCACGCAGCCGCCCCAGCAGCTTGCGGCTTTCTGTTTCAACCCGTTCGGCCATGTGCTCCGGTCCCTGTCCCTCTGGAGCAGAGGTTTAGCGCACTCGCGCAAGGATAGAAATGCTATTCGCGCCATACCCTACATCCTCGGCCAGCATATCGGCGGGATGCTGCAGTTTTACGCAAGGGGTCACCTTGCGTAAAAGCCATTTCTTCGCAGGTGCTTAGGCCGCTTTATCGAGCTCGAAAGCATCGTGCAGCGCTTGCACGGCCAATTCCATATACTTGCGGTCGATCAACACGCTGATCTTGATCTCGGAGGTGGTGATCACCTTGATGTTGATCCCCTCGTCCGAAAGCACCTTGAACATCTTGGCGGCCACGCCGGTGTGGCTGCGCATGCCGATCCCCACCACGGAAACCTTGGCCACGGCCTTGTCGGCGATCAACTCCTGATAGTTGATGATCCCTTCGTCATGGGCCTTTTCCATCGCCTTTTCAGCGCGGATCACCTGATCGACGGGGCAGGACCACGTCATATCGGTGCGCCCCTCTTCGGAAATGTTCTGAACGATCATATCGACATTCACGCCGCCCTCGCTGAGCGCGGTAAAGATCGTCGCGGCGATGCCGGGGCGGTCCGCCACGGACACCAAGGTCATCTTTGCCTCATCACGGGAAAACGCGACCCCGGCCACCACATTGCTTTCCATGATTTCCTCCTCATCGCAGACGAGCGTCCCGGCATCGTCAGATTGTTCTTCGAAACTGCTCAGCACCCGCAGTTTGACCTTGTAGCGCATCGCCAGTTCAACCGAACGGGTCTGCAAAACCTTCGCCCCGAGAGAGGCCAGTTCAAGCATCTCTTCAAAGGAAATCTTGTCAAGTTTGCGGGCCTTGGATTCGACCCGCGGGTCGGTGGTGTAGACACCATCGACGTCGGTATAGATATCGCAGCGCTCCGCATCGAAAGCGGCGGCAAAGGCGACGGCGGTCGTGTCCGATCCGCCCCGGCCCAGCGTGGTGATCCGGCCTTGCGGACTGATGCCTTGGAAACCTGCGACCACGGCCACCTTCATGCCCTCGCCGAACTTGGCGGTGATGTTGTCGGTGGGGATCTCTTCGATCCGGGCGGCGGAATGGGCATCGGTGGTGCGCACCGGCACCTGCCAGCCCTGCCAAGACCGCGCGGGCACGTCCATTTCCTGCAAAGTCAGCGCCATCAGGCCCGCGGTGACATTCTCCCCGCTCGACACGATGGCGTCATATTCGCGCGCATCATAAAGCGGCGAAGTCTCATTGACGAAACCGACCAGCTTGTTCGTCTCTCCCGACATGGCGGATACGATGACGATCACGTCATAGCCCTTGGCCACCTCGACGCCGACGCGCTTTGCCGCGCGGCGGATACGGTCCAAAGTGGCAACCGAAGTCCCACCGAATTTCATAACCAGAACAGGCATATTGTCCCCCGCGCAACAGTCCAGCGCGGTCTAAGCCCACGGCACGGCAAGGGCAAGCCTATTTAACATGACGTTATAGAGCGCCGGCTAGAATGGATGCGCGCGGCCATCCCATGTCTCGAAACAACCCGTCAGGGTGAGGTCCAGCGCGGCGATCCGCCCGACGAGGCCCTGTGCGGACTCCGCGACGCTGATCTCGCCCTGATCGCCGCCCATATCGGTGCGCACCCAGCCGGGGTGGTAAATGCCCACCGCGATGCCCTCGGACTTCAAATCAACCGCCAGATTGCGCCCCAGATTGATCGCCGCTGCCTTGGAGGCGCGGTAGATATAGCTGCCCCCCGGCGCCCGCGTTTGCGACCCCATCTGTGAGGCGACGATCGCGATTTTCGCCCCCTGCGCCGCGCGCAGGTTTGGCAAAAGGGACTGCACGGTGAGGAACACCCCGGTCACATTGGTCGCAAAGCTCTGCGCCCAGAGGTCAGGGCCAAAGCCGGTGTCCAAGTCATCGCCCTTGTCCAGATAGACCCCCGCGTTGCAGATCAGCAGCTCCAGCGGGCGGTCTTGCAGGCTGGCCGCGAAAGCCGCGTGGCTTGCCGGGTCGGTCACGTCCAGCACGGCCTGCGCGCCTGCGTCGCGTGCGGTGCCGATCACCTCTTCGCCCGCGTCTTTATACTGGCGGGCCAGCGCCGCGCCGATGCCGCGGCTGGCGCCTGTGATAACGATGGTCATGGGCGATCCTTTTTGACAGCGGGCCTTTAGGAAAGTTGGCGTTTTGGTTTGAACGGCAGCGGCATCAAGGGCACGCCCTCCGCCACCAATTCCCGCGCCTGATCCAACCGCGCCTCGCCATAGATCGGGCGTTCGGGGGTACGCCCTGCGTGCATATCCCGCGCCTCGGCCACGAAATTCTTACCCACGTAATCGGAGGTGGATTCGACCTTTTTGCGCAGAGCGGTCAGCGCCTTTTCCACGTCACTTGCCGGATTGGACAGGGCCGAGGCGGGTGTCTTGGCAGATTGCGGTTTTTCCGACGCGTCCGGCGCAGCCGGAGCGCTGTTGCCTGAGGTCACCCGCGGGGCCATCAGCGATTTGCTTACCTCCGTCGAGCCGCAAACCGCACAGTTCAGATGGCCCGCACGGGCGAGGCTGTCAAAGGCAGCCGCGGATTGGAACCAACTCTCGAAACCATGCCCGGCCTCGCATTTCAGTGCATAACGGATCATTCGCCCGGTCCTCAAACTCTCTGCTTTAAATGGGCTGCGGCGCGAAAGAGGTCAAGACAGCCGCGCGCGCGGCGCGCGTCGCCACGCCGCGCGGTCAGCCCGCCAAACCACCGCTGCGCGGATCGAAATCACGGATCAGCCGCGCCAGATCGGGGGCCTCCACCAGCCGGGCGGCCTTGCGGCGCGAACACCACATCCGCTTGCGCTGCCCCTTCTCGGGGAACTGTTTGGCCAGTGCCTTGACCTTCACCGGATAGAGCATCGCCAGACAGGGCAAGGTCCCGTCCTCGCCCGTTTTGGCATAGCTGTAGACGCCCAGACATTGCCCCCGCGCCTGCCCCACGACGCCGCCTTCCTCCCAGGCTTCGACCAAGGCCGAAGCGGCGGGGGTTTTGCCCTCCATCGGCCAGCCCTTGGGAATGATCCAACGTTTGCTCCCGCGCGAGGTGATCAGCAGAATTTGCAACTTGCCCCGTTTGCGACGCCAGCAAAGCGCCGCGAATTGAATGCGCAGCTCATCCTTCTGTCCGCCGTTCAAGGATATCGGAGCCTGTTTCACCATCCGCTGCAGCCGCGCCCCTTGGCAGGTTGTTTCCCCGTGACCCTAGCGCGGCGTTCCCCGTCTGGCCATATCCCCTTGCCCCCTTTCATCGCATCAAAGATACTACCGAAATGATAAGATTTTCCGCTATCCTGACAGTGCTTTGCAGTCTTGCCCTGCCCCTTCGGGCCGAGGCCCCCGTGACGGTCTTTGCCGCCGCCAGCCTGCGCGGCGCTTTGGAGGAGGTAGCGGCCGGTTTCCCCGCGCCGGTGGTGCTGTCTTACGGCGGGTCGGGGACGATGGCGCGGCAGGTGGCCTCCGGGGCGCCCGCCGATGTGGTCGTGCTTGCCAATAGCGACTGGATGACATGGCTCGCGGACAAAGGCGTGGCAGGGGCCGAAACTGCGCAGATCATCGCCCGCAACCGGCTCGTTGTCATTGCCCCCGCCGACAGCGCCCCACTTGCCGATCCCGCCGAGCTGCCCGCCCGGCTCGGCGCCGAAGGGCGGCTTGCCATGGGACAACGCGATGCCGTCCCCGCAGGCAGCTATGCCCGTGCATGGCTCACCCATGCGGGGCTTTGGCAGCGGCTGCAAAGCCGCTTGGCCGAGACCGACAATGTCCGCGCCGCACTGGCCTTGGTCGCGCGGGGCGATGCGCCGCTTGGCGTGGTCTACGCCAGTGACGCGCAGGCCGAGCCGGAGGTGCAGACCGTCTATGAGGTGCCCGCCGAGGCCCATGCCCCGATCACCTATCCAGCCGCGGCGTTGACGCCCGAGGGCAAGGCGCTGGTCGATTTCCTGACCACCGAGGCGGCGCAGGCAATCCTTGTGGACCACGGGTTTCTTCGGGCCGATCATGGGTCTTGACGCCGCCGCTTGGGCCGCGCTGTCGCTGTCGCTGCGGGTGGCCAGCGTGGCGATGCTCTGTTCCCTGCCGCTGGCGCTTTGGGTGGCGTGGATCCTCGCCCGGAAGGAGTTTCGCGGCAAAGGCGTGTTGAGCGCGCTGGTCCACCTGCCGCTGGTGCTGCCGCCGGTGGTGACGGGGTACCTGCTGCTGCTCGGCTTTGGCCGCAACGCCCCTTTGGGCCGTCTGTTGGAGAGCCTCGGCATCGGTCTTGCCTTTCACTGGACGGGCGCGGTGCTGGCCGCGCTGATCATGGGCTTCCCGCTGATGGTCCGCGCCATGCGGCTGGCCATCGAAGCGGTCGACCCCCGGATCGAAGACGCCGCCGCCACCTTGGGCGCGCCGCGCCTGAGCGTATTTTGCCGCGTCACCCTGCCGCTGATCTTTCCCGGCATCCTCGCCGGGGCGGTGATGGGCTTTGCCAAGGCGATGGGCGAATTCGGCGCCACGATCACCTTTGTTGCCAATATCCCCGGCCAGACTCAAACCCTGCCAAGCGCGATCTGGACGGCCTTGCAGGTGCCGGGCGGTGAGAACCGTGCGCTGGCCATGGCCGGACTGGCCGGGCTGGTGGCACTGGCCGCCGTGTTGTTGTCCGAAGCCTTGGCACGGCGGGTCGCCAAACGCATTTCGGGGGCGCGCTGATGCTTGAGGTCACGCTACGCCATGGGTTCGACGGCTTCGATCTGGACCTGTCTTTCACCACCCAAGGCGGGATCACCGCGCTCTTTGGCCGCTCCGGCGCGGGCAAGACGACGGTGATCAATGCGCTTGCCGGATTGCTGCGCCCCGATGTCGGGCGCGTGGTGCTGGACGGTGAGGTGCTTTTGGATACGCGGCGCGGCATCTGGGTGCCACCGCATCGCCGCAGGCTGGGCTATGTCTTTCAAGACGCGCGGCTTTTCCCCCATTTGGACGTGCGCGGCAACCTGACCTTCGGCGCGCGCTATGCGCCCCGCGGCAGCCAAGGCGCGGGTTTTGCGGATGTCGTGGCGCTGCTGGGGCTATCGCCCCTGCTCGACCGTGCCCCGGCAACGCTTTCGGGCGGAGAAAAACAGCGCGTCGCCCTTGGCCGGGCGCTGCTGTGCCATCCGCGCATGTTGCTGATGGATGAACCGCTGGCCAGCCTCGATGGGCCGCGCAAGCAAGAGATCCTGCCCTATCTCGAACGGCTGCGCGACGGGGGGTTGGGCCTGCCGATCCTCTACGTCAGCCATGCGGTGGATGAAATTGCCCGCCTCGCCGATCGCTTGGTGCTGCTGCAAAACGGGCGGCTGAAGGCCCAGGGCGCGCTGTTCGACGTGATGGCCGACCCGGCAGCCGTGCCGCTGCTCGGCGTGCGCGAAGCGGGCGCGGTGCTGGAGGCCGATGTCATCGCTCATGCCGAAGATGGGCTTTCGACCCTCGCCGTGCGGGCGGGACAGTTGGAGCTTCCCGGCGTGCAAGCGCCAGTCGGCGCGCGGGTGCGGCTGCGGGTCTTGGCGCAGGATGTGATCCTGTCGCGCGCGCGGCCCGAGGGGCTGTCTTCGGTCAACATCCTGCCCGTCCGGGTCGAGGCCGTGTATCCGGGCGACGGGCCGGGTGCGGCCATCGCGCTCAACGCTGGCGGAGACCGCCTTTTGGCGCGGGTGACGGCCCGGGCGGTCCGCGACCTTGATCTGCGCGAGGGCATGGGCTGCTATGCCATCCTCAAGGCCACCACAGTGGCCCCGGGAAGCATCGGGCGCTGATCATAGTTTGGGCGGCGTCCTGCCCATTTTCTTTCGGAGGCGGGCGACCAGCTCCTCTTGCGGAATATCCGCCTCAATCGCCAGTTTGCGCAGGCCGAAATGCACATGGGCCATGTCTTGGTAATAGCTGGTATAGGCATAGTTCGTCGCCGCCCCCGCCACCGCGCCCAACACCGGCACCGCCTGCGCGGCAAGCTTTTGCCCCATGACCAGCGCCAGACGCGGCGCCACGCGGGCGATCACCGCGTTCATCGCGCGGCCCGTGAGCGCCATGCGCACGGTGAGAAACCCCAGATCGGCGCTATCGTCATCCGCCAGCGGCCCGGCAGCGGTAAAGACATGCACGCAGTCGAATTGCACATTCTCCGCCGAGGGATCGAACCCATGTTCCGCCGCCACCCCTTGAATGACCCGCAACAGCAGCGTTGTGGTCACCGGCAGTTCCGCCAAGGCGGTCGGCAGCCCCCCGGCCCCGCCTGCCGCGCCCATTGCGGTCGAGACCGCTTGGTTCAGCCAGCCCTGCTGATCTTTCACATAGCTGCGGCTGGAATGGGCGGCCTGCATGGCATGGCCAAGCGTCTTCATCGTCGCCCCTTCTAGGTTGCGGCGCACCGCCCCCGGCAGACGGTCGATCAACCCATCCGCGCTGCCGCCGATGAGGTTAAGGACATGGATGCCCACACCGCCGGCCTGTTTGTAGCGGCGGGCGATCTCATCCAGCCGGGCATCGACATCAATGGTGCTGGGCAGGTTGCTTTCGATCTGCATGGGCGTCCCCTTTGAGCTTAGGCTCAATGTGGGTCGCGGGCGGGGTAAAATCAATCGTGCCAGCGGCGAACCTTGCCCGTCACCCCGGCCCAAGCCCCCTCGGCCAGGGCGCGGCCCAAGATGCGCGCGGGGTTCGTCGGCGGCGGCATCTCGACACCCTGCAACAGGGTAAAGCCGAAGCGGTTGTAGTAAGGCGCGTCGCCCACCAGCATCACCCGCTCCCAGCCCAGCGGGGCCGCCTGCGCCAGTGAGGTTTCGATCAGCGCCGCGCCCAGCCCTTCGCCCTGCCTTGTGGGGTGCACCGCCACCGGGCCCAGCAACAGCGCCGTCGCCGTGCCGATGCGCACGGGCCAATAGCGGATCGCCCCGGCCAGAATTCCCCCGCTGTCGCGTGCCACATGGCTCAGCCCCGCCACCGGCGGCACGCCATCGCGCAGCCGGTAGGACGAGAGCGCCTCGCGCCCCGGCGCGAAACAGGTGTCATAGAGCGCTTCGACCTCCCAATGGTCGGCGGCCACCTCCGGGGTCATCTTGTAGGGCGTCTGATGCAAGGCCGGAGGCTTTCAGGAGCAATTGCGGGTGGCGCTGGACGTAGCATGAGGCTAGCCATGGGTGCAAACCAAAGGAGTGTACATGTTCTATCGTCCCGAAGACGGCCATGGTCTGCCGCACAACCCCTTTAATGCCATCATCAGCCCCCGCCCGATCGGCTGGATCTCCACCCGTGATGGCGCGGGTCGAGACAACCTCGCGCCCTATTCCTTTTTCAATGCCGTGGCCTATGTGCCGCCGCAAGTGATGTTCGCCTCGACCAGCGCCAAGGAAGATGTAGAGGGCACCAAGGATTCCGTGGCCAATATCCGCGAGACCGGGGTGTTCTGCGTAAACGTGGTGGAATATGCGGCGCGTGACGTGATGAACGTGAGTTCCGCCACCCTGCCCCATGGCGAGGACGAGTTTGCCCGTGCCGGAATCGACAAGGCCGAATGCGAGCAGATCGCCTGCGCGCGGGTGGCGAATGCGCCCGCGAGCCTCGAGTGCAAGCTGACCCAGATCGTGCAACTGCCGGGCGAGGCGAATTTCGCGGTCTTCGGCGAAGTCGTGGGCGTGCATATGCGCGACGATTGCGTGGTCGATGGGCGGTTCGACGTGACCCGGTTCCAGCCGCTGTCGCGTTTGGGGTACCGCGATTACACAGTGGTGCGGGATGTGTTCGAGTTGAAGCGGCCTGATGATTGATGAGGGCCAGCGCCTGCCCGCGGGTCGGCGATCCAACGCTCGGCACGGGCCACTTTATTGCTCAGCCGTGATGTGCCTTCTCAGTGTCGCGCCTCGCCTCGCCGGATCGCCTACCCGGTCGCACCGAAGGTGCGCTCAGAATAATACGGCACGCCTTTGGCGTGACGGGCGGGCAGGCGATGGCCCGGCGCCTGCGGCTTGATTCCGGGCCGGTGGCAAACTCGACCAGAAACAAAAAACCCGGCACCTTTCGGCGCCGGGTTTTCCATTCAATGCCCGCCTAGAACCCCGGTGCGCACATCGTAATCAACCGCCAATTCATAATCGGGGTCGTCATCGCTATCGACCATCAGATGCCCCGCCTTGTTCAGCAGACGGTGACAATCCCGGCTGAGATGGCGCAGTTGCAGACGTTTGCCCGCAGCCTCGTATTTCGCGGCCATCGCTTCGATCGCCTGCAGGGCGGATTGGTCCACCACGCGGCTGTCGGCGAAATCGACGATCACCACCTGCGGGTCGTTCTCCACGTCGAAAAGCTCGGCAAAGCCGTCGGAGGAGCCGAAGAACAGCGGCCCGTGGACTTCATAGACCTTGGCGCCCTTCTCGGTCACCGACTCGCGCGTGGTCGCGTGGATGCGGCGCGCGTTGTTCCACGCATAGGCCAGCGCCGAGACGATCACGCCCACGACCACCGCCACGGCGAGGTCTTCCATCACGGTCACCACGGTCACCAGAATGATGACGAAAGCGTCGATCAGCGGCACTTTGCGCAGGATGGTGAGGGAGTTCCACGCGAAGGTGCCGATCACCACCATGAACATCACGCCCACCAGAGCGGCCAGCGGAATAAGCTCAATCACCGAAGAGCCGACGAGGATGAAGAGCAGCAAAAACACCGCCGCTGCGATCCCGGCGACACGGGTGCGCCCGCCGGATTTCACGTTGATCATCGACTGGCCGATCATCGCACAGCCGCCCATGCCGCCGAAGAAACCGGTAACCGTATTGGCCACACCTTGGGCGATACATTCTTGGCTCGCGCCGCCGCGCTTGCCGGTGAGATCCCCAACGAGGTTCAGGGTCAGCAGGCTTTCGATCAGGCCGATGGCGGCGAGGATGACGGCGTAAGGCAGGATGATCTCGAAAGTCTCCCAAGTCAGCGGCACCATGGGGATATGCAAGCTTGGCAAGCCACCTTGGATCGACGCCAAATCGCCCACCCGCGGCACGTCGAGGCCGAAACCGATCACCAAAGCAGCAATCACGCCGATGCCCGCAAGCGGCGCGGGGATCACCTTGGTAATGCGCGGGGTGATCCAGATGATCGCCATGGTCGCCGCCACCAGCGCCAGCATCAGGTAAAGCGGCTGGCCCGAAAGCCATTCACCACCGCCCACGCCATGGCCGGTGTCGACCATGGTGCCGGGCACTTTGAACTGGCTCATCTGAGCGAGGAAAATCACGATCGCCAGACCGTTGACAAAGCCCAGCATCACCGGATGCGGCACCAGCCGGATGAACTTGCCCCATTGCATGACGCCCGCAAAAATTTGCAACAGCCCCATCAACACGACGGTGGCAAAGAGGTATTCGACCCCGTGTTGCGAAACCAAAGCCACCATGACGACAGCCAAAGCGCCCGTGGCGCCCGAGATCATCCCGGGCCGCCCGCCGATCAGCGCGGTGATGAGACCCACAAGAAAGGCGGCGTAGAGGCCGACCAACGGGTGCACCCCGGCGACGAAGGCAAAGGCCACCGCCTCGGGCACCAGCGCCAGCGCCACGGTCAGCCCCGACAGCAGTTCGATCCGCAGCCGCCCGACAGAGAAACCGTCATCCGGCATCCACCGCAGATCGGTCACATCGAGGTTCTTGGCGAAATTGTGCAGCGTGGCGCGCATGGGGGCGTCCTTTGACTTTCGGAAAACGGGTATAGCGTCGTGCCCGCGGATGCGGGGCGCTTTTGGCTGCACCTAGAGGAATTTCCCTGCAAAGAAAAGCGTCTTGGCGGCGAGGCGATGGGAGTTGCTGCAATGCAAAAACACCCTCGCCCCCTTCCCCCTGACGCAGTCGTGTTTCGCCTCCCGGCAAAAACACTTGATCCGCGGGGCATTCTATGAGGTTCTTTGACCCTTACCGGCAACCATCCAAAGCACAGGCTTACCCCTCATGACAGATACGAAAATCGCCGTGATCGGCGGCTCCGGCATTTACGACATCGACGGGCTTCAGGATGCCGATTGGGTCACGGTGGAAACCCCATGGGGCGCGCCCTCGGATCAGGTGCTGACCGGGACGCTGGATGGGGTCGCCATGGTCTTTCTGCCGCGCCATGGCCGCGGGCATGTGCATACGCCGACCTCTGTCCCCTACCGCGCGAATATCGACGCGCTGAAACGGCTGGGCTGCACGGATGTGGTCAGCGTCTCGGCCTGCGGGTCGTTCCGCGAGGAGATGGCCCCGGGCGACTTCGTGATCGTCGACCAATTCATCGACCGCACCATGGCCCGGGAAAAGAGCTTCTTCGGCCCCGGCTGTGTGGCCCATGTCTCGGTCGCCCATCCCACCTGTCCGCGCTTGGGGGACGCCTGCGAAACCGCCGCACGAGACGCGGGCATCAACGTGCACCGGGGCGGCACCTATCTGGCGATGGAGGGGCCGCAATTCTCGACGCTCGCTGAATCCAAGATGTACCGCGACAGCTGGGGGGCGGACGTGATCGGCATGACCAATATGCCCGAGGCGAAACTCGCCCGCGAGGCGGAGCTTTGCTATGCCAGCGTCGCGATGATCACCGATTACGACAGCTGGCATCCGGAGCACGGCGAGGTGGATGTGACCCAGATCATCGCCACGCTGATGGGCAACGCCGACAAGGGCCGCGCCATGGTCTCGCGCCTGCCCGCGCTTCTGGGGGCCGAGCGCGCGCCCTGCCCCCATGGCTGTGACCGGGCGCTGGAATTTGCGATCCTGACCCAGCCGGATGCGCGCGATCCTGAACTGCTGGCCAAGCTGGATGCGGTGGCGGGGCGGATGCTTTGACCGCAGGCGGCGGCTTTGCTTGGCGGAGGGCGGAAGGTATTTAAGAAAGGATGAAGGAGGGGGTTTGGCGCCCCTTTTCGGATGTTGTGCGGCGCGCGCAGATGGGGGGTTCGCCCGGGCGGCGCGTTGCGCTAAGACGGGTCCGGTCTAACACGCGGAAGGGCGGCATGAAACAGGTTCAGGACTATATTCGCACGATCGTAGATTTCCCCCATGAGGGGATCATGTTTCGTGACGTGACAACGCTTTTTGCCGATCCGCGCGGGTTTCGCATGGCGATCGACCAGATGCTGCACCCCTATGCGGGGATTGCGATTGATAAGGTCGTGGGGCTGGAGGCGCGCGGCTTTATTCTGGGCGGCGCGATTGCGCATCAGCTGAGCGTGGGTTTCGTGCCGATCCGCAAGAAGGGCAAACTGCCCGGCACGGTGATCAGTCAGGACTATAAGCTTGAATATGGCGAGGCCATCGTCGAGCTGCATGACGATGCGATCAAACCGGGTGAGAAGGTTTTGGTTGTGGACGACCTTTTGGCCACCGGCGGCACGGCGGAGGCCGGGATCAAGCTGATCGAGCGTTTGGGCGGCGAGATCGTCTCCTGCGCCTTTATCATCGATCTGCCTGAATTGGGCGGGCGCAAGCGTTTGGAAGCGCTTGGCAAAGAGGTGCATGCGCTCTGCGCTTTCGACGGGCTTTAGGCCCTTAGGACGGCGCCGGGGTTCATGATGCCTTGGGGGTCGAGCGCCGTTTTGATGGCGCGCATGGCGGTGAGTTTGGCGGGGTCGCCGTAGCGTTCGAGGTCGTCGACCTTGATGCGGCCCACGCCATGTTCCGCGCTGAACGAGCCGCCGAGCTCATGGACGAGGTCATGGACCAGACGTTTCACCGCGTCGCGTTGGCCTTCGTAATCGGCGCGGCTTTTGCCCTTTGCGGGGAAGACATTGTAGTGCAGGTTACCGTCCCCGACATGGCCGAAACAGTTGATGCGGAAGTCGCTGAGAGCCGAGAGCGCATCGGTGGCGCGGGTGATGAACCCGGGGATCGCGCCGAGAGGCACCGAGATGTCGTGGCTGGAGACCGAGCCAATCAGGCGGTTGGCCTCGGGGATGGTTTCGCGGATCGTCCAGAAGTCTTGGGCCTGTTGGGCGTTTTGCGCGATGAGGCCGTCGGAGACGAGGCCCGCGTCGAGGGCGGCGGCGAAGAGCGTCTCTAGGGCGGCGTCGGTGTCGATCTCTCCGGGGGTGCCGATGTCGATCAGGACGCACCATTGCGGGGTTTCGGCGAAGGGTTGGCGGATGTTGGGCAGGGTTTCGTTAAGGAAATCGAAACCTCTTCGGTGCATCAATTCGAAGGCGCTGATCATTTCGCCCAAGTGGTCGCGCGCAAGGGAGAGGAGCGCCAATGCCGCGGCGGGGCTCTCGACCACCATGAGCGCGGTGCCGCTGCGGGCGGGGCGCGCGTAGAGTTTGAGGGCCGCGGCCGTGATCACGCCGAGCGTGCCTTCCGCGCCGATCAGCAGGTTGCGCAGATCGTAGCCGGTGTTGTTTTTGCGTAGGCGGGTGAGGCCGTGCCAGATTTGGCCGTCAGGCAGGACGGCTTCGAGGCCAAGGCAGAGGTCGCGCGCATTGCCGTAGCGCAGCACGCCGGTGCCGCCTGCGTTGGTCGAAAGCGTGCCGCCGATGCGCGCGGTCCCTTCGGCGGCGAGGGACAGGGGGAAGAGTCGGCTTGCCTCTTCGGCGGCGGTTTGGACATCGGCGAGGATCGTGCCCGCTTCGGCGACCAATACATTCTCTTCGCGCAGGACAGCCCGGATGCGGCTCATGCGTTCGAGGGAGAGGATCAGGGGTGCTGGGCCATCGCTGCTGATCTGGCCGCCGACAAGGCCTGTGCCGCCGCCATAGGGCACGACCGGCACGCGGGCGGCATGGGCGGCGCGGATCAGGGTGGCGACCTCTTCGGTGCTACGCGGCAGGGCCAAGACGCCCCCCTGCCCTGCGTAGCGGCCGCGCGGCTCTTCGAGGTAGCGCTGCTCGGGGTCGCGCAGCACATCATCGGGCAATTGCGCGCGCAGGGTGTCGATGAAGGCGGTGTCGGCTGGGTTCAATGTCATGGGCCTTTGATCCTGCGCGGGGCGCGCGGATGCAAGGGCAAAGCGCCCGAACGGCTGGGAGAATGCGAGGCGTGAGGCGGGGCGATAATGCCCCGGCGATGCTTGTGTTGTCAGCGAAAGGTTTCGGGCTGCGGCTTAGCCTACGTCCGTGCGGCCGCGCCGATCTTTACGCAGGGAGGCGTAGAGCACATGGGTCCGCCAGCGGCCATCGATTTGCAGATAGCTCTGCGCGACGCCCTCGTATTTGAAGCCTGCCTTTTCGAGCAGGCCGCGGGAGGCTTGGTTTTCCGGCAGGCAGGCTGCCTCGATGCGCGACAGGTCAAGCCGGGTGAAAGCCTGATGCACCGTCGCTTCGATCGCCTCGCGCATGTAACCTTGGCGGGCGAAGGGTTCGCCCGTCCAATAGCCCAAAGTGCCGGATTGGGCAGGACCGCGGCGGATGTTATCGAGGGTGATCGCACCGACGAGGTTTTGATCGCTGCGCCGGATCAGGAAGAGCGGCATGGCGTTGCCCGAGGAGACCGAGCGCTGCGCCCAGTAGACGCGGTTGGTAAAAGCCTTGCGGGTGAGGTGATCCTCGGCCCATGTCGGCTCCCACGGGCGCAGGTAGTCGTTGCTGGCGCGGCGCAGGGCGGCCCAGGCGCGAAAATCGGCATGGATCGGCGGACGCAGGGTCAGCCGTTCCGTCTCTATCCGCAGTTTGCGTCGCCCCAGCATCACGCGGCGCGTCTGTTGTGGAGGTCGCCCAGCGTCGGCGCGGCTTCGACCGGACCGTAAAGCGCGAGGGCCGCAGGCGCCTGCGTTGCCATGCGTTCGGCGAAATCACGCACATCACCGGTGGTCACGGCGTCGATTTGGGCCACGGTTTCTTCGAGCGGCGGCACGCGGTCCCAGATCTGGATCAGCCGGGCCAGACGTTCGGCACGGTTCGAGGGGCTTTCCAGCCCCATGAGCAGCCCGGCCTTCATCTGCGCACGGGCGCGGGCGACTTCGGCAGGCGACATGTCTGAGGCCGCGCGTTTCATCTCGTCGATGGTGATATTGGCCAGTTCGGGCAATTGCTCGGCGCTGGTGCCGGCGTAGATCGTGGTCATCCCCGTGTCGGCATAGGCACCGGCTTGGGCGAAGATCGTGTAGCAAAGGCCGCGATTCTCGCGAATCTCTTGGAACAGGCGCGAGGACATCCCGCCGCCCAAGGCCGAGGCATAGATTTGGGCGATGTAGATGTCGTCGGAGCGATACCCCGGGCTCTCAAAGCCAAGCGCGAAATGGGCCTGTTCCAGCTGTTTGACCTGTCGATATTCACCGCCGCCGAAACGGGCGCTGTCGATCTGGTAGAGCGTCTTGGCGGGCATATCGCCAAAGAGGCTTTCGGCAAGTTTGACGATTTTGTCGTGGTCCACCGCACCGGCCGCCGAAAGGATCATCTGTTCCGGCCCGTAGTGATCGGCGATGAAGAGCTGCAGATCGTCGCGCGAGAAGGCCGAGACCCGCTCGGCAGGCCCAAGGATCGTGCGGCCGATGGGCTGATCCGGGTAGGCCTGCTCTTGCAGCCAGTCGAAAATCACATCGTCAGGCGTGTCGAGCGCTTGGCCGATCTCTTGCAGGATCACGCCGCGTTCGACCTCGACTTCCGAAGGGTCCAGCACCGGGTTGCGCAGGATATCGGCGATCACATCGAGGCCGAGCGCCACGTCGTTTTCCAGCACGCGCGCGTAATAGGCCGTCACTTCGCGCGAGGTATAGGCGTTGATATAGCCGCCCACATCCTCAATCGCCTCGGCGATTTGCAGCGAAGAACGGGTCGCGGTGCCTTTGAACGCCATATGTTCGAGGAAATGCGCGATGCCATTTTGCTGCGGCGTCTCATGCCGCGCACCTGCGTTGACCCAGACGCCGATGGCGGAGGAGGCAAGCCCCTCCATATGTTCGGTAACGATGCGAAAGCCGTTGGGCAATGTGGTCTGTTGAAGGCTCACGCGGAGAGGTTTCCTTTGATATGCGCTTTGAGCGCGTCGAGGTCGTTGGGCAGCCGGGTGAAACGTTCTTCCCGGTCGAAAAGGTCCGCCATGCGGGGCGGCAAGGCGGGGCGGATGCCGGTTGCGGCTTCGACCGCGTCGGGGAATTTGGCCGGATGGGCGGTGGCCAGCGTGACCATCGGCGTGGCCGGATTGCGCAGATCATCCGCGACTTTCACGCCAACGGCGGAATGCGGGCAGAGCAACTCGCCCGTGGTGCGACGCCGGTCGGCGATGGTGGCAGTGGTTTCCTCTTCGGAGACGCGGCCCGAGCGGTAGACGTCTTGCAGCGCTTGCATCGCCCCTTGGGAGACGTCGAACCCGCCTCGGCCCAGCTCGTCCATCAGCTGCGCCACGGCACCGGCGTCACGATCATAGGCGTCAAAGAGGGCACGCTCGAAGTTTGAGGAGACCTGAATGTCCATCGAGGGGCTGATCGAAGGCGTCACGCCCCCTTTGTGATAGCCTTGGCCCGAGAGGCAGCGGTGTAGGATGTCGTTCTGGTTGGTGGCTACCACCAGATCGGCGATGGGCAGGCCCATGCGCTTGGCGATATAGCCCGCGAAGATGTCGCCGAAATTGCCCGTGGGCACGGTAAAGCTGATCTCCCGCAGGGGCGCGCCAAGGCTGGTGGCGGCGGTGAAGTAATAGACCACCTGCGCCAGCACCCGGCCCCAGTTGATCGAGTTCACGCCCGCCAGCCGCACTGAATCGCGGAAGTCGAAATCGTTGAACATGTCCTTGAGGCGTGCTTGGCAATCGTCGAAATCACCGTCGATGGCCAGCGCGTGCACATTGGGTTCCGCGGGCGTGGTCATCTGGCGGCGCTGCACATCCGACACCCGGCCATGGGGGTAGAGGATGAAGACATCGACATTGTCGAGCCCCTTGAAGGCTTCGATCGCGGCGGAGCCGGTGTCACCCGAGGTGGCGCCCACGATGGTCACCCGCTCGCCCTTGCGACCCAGAGCGGCCTGAAACATCTGGCCGATCAACTGCATGGCGAAGTCTTTGAACGCTAGAGTCGGGCCGTGGAAGAGTTCCAGCAGGAAGTGGTTCGGCGCGAGTTGCACCATCGGCGCGCGAGCTGTGTGGCCGAAACCCTCATAGGCGCGGGCGATGATGGCGCGGAATTCTTCATCTGTAAAAGTGTCACCGATGAAGGGGCGCATGACGGTAAAGGCCACCTCTTCGTAGCTTTGGCCCTGCATGGCCGCGATCTGTTCCGCGCTCAGCGCGGGGATCGTTTCGGGGACGTAGAGGCCGCCGTCACGGGCGAGGCCGGTCAGCATCGCCTCTTCGAAGGACAGAACGGGGGCGGAGCCACGGGTAGAGATATAGCGCATAGTGTCAGTCGACTTTCGGCGTTGCAGGGGCGCGGCGGCGGCGCAGGAAAAGGACGGTCATCGCCAGCCAGATGGCGGCGAGGGAAAACCAGGTGATCGCATATTGCAAGTGATCGTTGGGGATGCGGGCGGTATCGACGGGCAGCGGGGTGATCTTTGGGTCCGGCCCGGTGCCTTCGCGCATCACGATCAAGAGCGGTTCGGTGTCGAGGGTTTCGGCCATGAGTTCAACATCGCGGGCGAACCAGATATTGCGGCTTAGGTCGGCCTCGGGGGTGAAACTGTCGACCTCCTGGGGCCATTGCAGGTTGCCGGTCAGGGTGGTGGCGCCTGCGGGGGCGATAGCGTCTTTGTTCGACGTGGCGGTAAAGCCGAGGTCGATGAGCACGCGCCGCCCGCTCTCCAGTGCCACGGGCGCGATGACGCGGTAGCCTGCGCCTTTCTGCTTTTGGCTGACCAGCACATGCAACGCTTCCTCCCCGATCTCTCCGCTGACCGTGACGGGCAGATAGGCGTCGGCTTCGGGGTCAGGATCGGCGGGCAAGGCGACGGGCGCGGCGGCGATGCGGTTGTTGATATCGGCGATGATCGCTTCTTTCCACGCCAGCCGCTGCACCTGCCAGACCCCAAGCGCGACGAGGATGGCTGCTCCGCCAAGGCCGACGATGATGAAGAACAGGCTGCGCCGCATTCGAATCTCTCTGGCTGAAACGACAAACGCGCGAAGAGGGCTTCGCGCGTTTGGGTTTTACGGGTGTGGGGCGCGGATGCAACCCCGCCCTATGTTTAGGGCTGGCCCCACATGTAGACGGCGAAGAAGAGGAACAGCCAGACCACGTCGACGAAGTGCCAGTACCACGCCGCTGCCTCGAAGCCGACATGGCGTTCGGGGGTGAAGTGGCCGCGCATGGCGCGCAGCAGGCAGACGAAGAGGAAGATCGTGCCGATGATCACATGGAAACCATGGAAGCCGGTCGCCATGAAGAAGCTGGAGAAATACATGTCGCCGCCGAATGTCCAATCGTCGTGGACCAGCAGTTCGTAGTATTCGTAAGCCTGCAGCCCGGTGAAGAGCACGCCGAGGATCACCGCGATGGTCAGGCCCGAGATCAGGTCTTTGCGGTTGTTCTCATGCACCAGCGCGTGGTGCGCCCATGTCACGGCACAGCCCGACAGCAGCAGGACCAGCGTGTTGATCAGCGGCAGGTGAAAGGCGTCGACCGCGTGAATCTCGGGCTGGACGTATTGCGTGCCGACATATTCATACATCGGGTAAAGGGCCTGTTTGAAGAAGGACCAGAACCACGCGACGAAGAACATCACTTCGGACATGATGAAGAGGATGAAACCATAGCGCAGGCCGATCCGCACCACGCCGGTGTGATCGCCCACTTCGCTTTCAGAGACCACTTCGGCCCACCAGCCGAACATGACGTAGAGGGTGGCGACCAGACCGCCCAAGAAGACGAAGGGCGTCATCCCGTGCATCCACAGGACAGCGCCCGCCAGCATGACAAATCCGCCTACCGACCCCAGCAGCGGCCAGGTCGAGGGGGGGAGAATATGGTAGTCGTGGTTTTTTGCATGGGCCATGGTTGCGGGTCCCTCACCTTTGTTCAATCAGGTCGTTAATTGGTTGTTGTGGCGCTGTCCTGATCAAGGGCGGCATAGCCCTCGGGCAGGTCAATTTCGTAGAATGTATAGGACAGAGTGATGGTATGTACAAACTTCCCATCACGGTCTTCGACCATTTCCGGGTCAACGAAGAAGCTCACCGGCATCTGCACGCGCTCACCCGGGGCCAGCACCTGTTCGGTAAAGCAAAAGCAGTCGATCTTCTCGAAGAAGGCGCCGGCGGTATAGGGGGTGACGTTATAGCTCGCCTGCCCCGCCACGGGTCGGTCGGTCGGGTTGTACGCCTCATAGAACGCCAAGCCGGTCTCGCCGATGCGGACTTCCATTTCGCGCACCACGGGTTTGAACTCCCACGGCATGCCGTCATTCAACGAGCCGTCGAACCGTACCTTGACCGTCTTATCCAACACATCGGCGCTGGCGGCAGAGACTTGGCCCGGCGTGCCGCCAAAGCCGGTGACGCGGCAGAACCAGTCGTAAAACGGCACCGACGCCCAGGCGAGGCCGCCCATGAGCACCACCACGCCGACGGTTTGCATCACTGTTTTCTGAGGACCGGAAAGCGCCATTACTGTGTCACCTCGCGTTGCTCCGGGGGGAGTTCGAAATCGGTCTGGGTGATCTTGACATAGGTCAGCGCCATGATCAGCACCACGAAGGCGCCCAGCATCAGGCCCACGCCGATGTTGCGGCCCCGGCGGCGGTCGTGCAGCTCATGCTCGGGTCGGATGCCCATTACCAGCCCCCCAAGCCAAAGGTGCGCAGGGCCGCTTCGCCCAGGATCGCCCCGAAGTGCAAAAAGAGATAGGCCAGCGACAGGCGGAAGAACTTGCGCTCTTCGGCATAGTCGTCACCCTCGGCCATGAGTTCATCCCGTTTCCAGATGCGGTAGGCTCCCAAGAGGAAAGCCGCGTTCAGCACCAGCGCCACGGCGAAATAGAAGATGCCGCCGATGGCCGTGAAAGCCGTGCCGATGGCCAGAGCGGCCAGAAGGACGGTGTAGACGAAGATATGCAGCCGCGTGGCCGGGCGGCCATGGGTCACGGTCAGCATCGGCACCTTCGCGTCGTCGTAATCCGAGCGCATGAAGAGCGCCAGCGCCCAGAAATGCGGCGGCGTCCACATGAAGATCAGCGCGAACATCAGCCATGCCTCGACTGAGAAGCTGCCCGTGGCGGCGACCCAGCCGATCACCGGCGGGAAGGCCCCCGCAGCACCGCCGATGACAATGTTCTGCGGTGTCAGACGCTTGAGCCACATGGTATAGAAAACGGCGTAGAAAAGGATGGTGAAAAGCAGCATCCCCCCCGCCAGCAGGTTGGTCGCCAGCGCCAGCATCATCACCGACAGACCCGAGAGCGCCACGCCAAGCGTCAGCGCCTCACCGGGTTGGACCCGGCCCGAGGGGATCGGGCGCCCGCGCGTGCGGCGCATCACCGCATCGATATCGGCGTCCCACCACATATTCAGCGCGCCCGAGGCCCCGCCGCCGATGGCGATGAACAAGATCGCGCAAAAGCCGATGACGGGGTTGACCGAAACCGGCGCGGCCAACAGACCCACGAAGGCCGTAAAAACGACCAGCGACATGACGCGCGGCTTCAGCAGGGCGAAGTAATCCCCCAGCTGCGCGTCGTATTCACGTGTCGGCGTATTGGTGATGTCAGTCATCCCGAACCTTCGAACCTTCCAAGGGGAAACACGGGGCACGGGCCTGCGCCCTGCCCCGTGGCACTTGCTTACTTAGAGGCGACGGTCAGCGGCTGTTCGATGCCAGCATATTCCGCCTTGGCGTTGCCAAGCCATTCCGCATAAGCCTCTTCCGAGACGACTTTGACGGTGATCGGCATATAGGCATGGGCCTGACCGCAAAGCTCGGAACACTGGCCGAAGTAGACGCCCTCTTGCTCGGCAGTGAACCACAGTTCGGCCAGACGGCCCGGCACGCCATCCTGTTTCACGCCGAAGGCGGGGATGGTCCAAGAATGGATCACGTCGCTGGCGGTGACCTGCACGACGATGGTCTTGCCCACGGGGATCACGACGGATGTGTCGGTGGCCAGCAGGAAGTCGTCGCGGCTGTAGCCTTCTTCTTCGAGCTTGGCGACCATCGCGTCATTCAGCACGAAGGGGGTCACGTCCTCATCGCCGTCGCCCAGCGTCGCCGGGGCGCCGATCATGTAGCTGTCAAAAGCTATCTCTTCGTCGACATATTCATAGGTCCAGTACCACTGGTTGCCGATCGCCTTGATCGTGATGTCCGCTTCGGGGATTTCCTGCTGGCGGAACAGGATCGGCAGCGAATAGGCACCGATCAGCACGAGAATGAGAATCGGCCCGATGGTCCAAGCGATTTCGATCGGGGTGTGGTGGGTGAAGGACGAGGGGTTCGGGTTCCGCTTTTTGTTGTAGCGGACCATGACCCAGACGATCAGACCGGTCACGAAGATGGTGATTGCCGTGATGATCACCAGAATCAGGTGATCCAAATCATGGATATCCCGCGCCAATTCGGTAACGGCGGGTTGAAAGCCTGTCTCGCCGTCAACAGGTCTGCCGATGACATCAAGCCCGTCAATGCGCAGGCTGTCCTGTGCCAATGCGGGCAGGGCGGCAAGGCTGGTCAAAAGACCGGAAAGGGGGAGTAGATGTTTCATATGTCGTCCTGATCTTGTGACCATTAAGAAGCCGATAAGCACCCCAAACCGCGGCTGCGATCCGGTGCCGTTGTAATCCTGGGTGCTTACAATCATATTCTGCCTACAAGATAAAGTCACATGCTTGCGTCATAGAGCCGCGCGAGACAGTTTTGTGACAGCAAGCAAGGATACCCCCGATGAGCCGCGCGCATTTCACCCCCTTCGAGGCCGATCTGGACCGAGAAACCGCTCTGAGCGTGCTGCGCGAGGCCGTGGCCGGTGCCGATGACGGCGAATTGTTCCTCGAACGGCGCCGCTCCGAAGCGCTGGTGTTCGACGACGGACGCCTTAAAACCGCGAGCTACGATGCTGCCGAGGGCTTTGGCCTGCGTGCCGTGCGGGGCGAAGTCGCAGGCTACGCCCATTCGACCGAACTGAGCGAGGCCGCCCTGCGCCGCGCGGCGGAAACGGCGCGGCTGGCGGTGGGCGATGGCGGCGGCACTTGGGCGGATGCGCCTCAGGCCAGCAACACGCGGCTTTATACGGATGAAGACCCGATCGCCGGCCATGCCTTCCCGGTCAAGGTCGAGACTCTGCGCGAGATCGACGCCTATGCCCGCGGGCTCGACCCCCGCGTCGTTCAGGTCAGCGCCACCATCGCCGCCAGCATACAAGAGGTCGAGATCCTTCGCCCCGAGGGGCATTCGGTGCGTGACCTGCGCCCGATGACACGCGTCAACGTCTCGGTCATCGTCGAGCAGGATGGCCGCCGCGAAAGCGGCGGTGTCGGCGGCGGCGGGCGGATCGGGCTTGATGGGATGCTCGCCCCCGAAGACTGGCAGGCCAAGGTCCGCGAAGCCCTGCGCATTGCCTGTGTAAACCTCGAAGCCGTCCCTGCCCCCGCGGGCGTGATGGACGTGGTGCTCGGCCCCGGCTGGCCCGGCATTCTGCTGCACGAAGCCATCGGCCACGGGCTTGAGGGCGATTTCAACCGCAAGGGTTCCAGCGCCTTCGCCGGGCTGATGGGCCAGCAAATCGCCGCCAAGGGCGTGACCGTGCTGGACGACGGCACGATCCCCGACCGGCGCGGCTCGATCTCGGTCGATGACGAGGGCACCCCCTCGGCGCGCAATGTGCTGATCGAAGATGGCGTGTTGGTCGGCTATATGCAGGACCGTCAGAACGGGCGGCTGATGGGCGGTGCCTCAACGGGGAACGGGCGGCGGCAGTCCTATGCGCATATCCCGATGCCGCGCATGACCAACACCTATATGCTGGGCGGCGAGGCGGCTCCGGGCGATATCGTGGCTGACCTCAAGGACGGGATCTATGCCGTGGGTTTCGGCGGCGGGCAGGTCGATATCACCAACGGCAAATTCGTCTTCTCCTGCACCGAGGCCTACCGCGTGCAAAACGGCAAGATCGGCGCCCCGGTCAAAGGCGCCACGCTGATCGGCGATGGGGCCACGGCCTTGCAAAAGATCCGCGCTATCGGCAATGACCCCACGCTCGACCCCGGCATGGGCAACTGCGGCAAGCAGGGGCAATGGGTGCCGGTGGGCGTGGGCCAGCCCACTTTGATGATCGGCGGGCTGACCGTCGGCGGGGCCGCGACCTGACAGCACGCAGGGATTGCATCAAATGCGTGGGGAAATGTTCATAGGTTGTTAAGCACTAAATCCTATACCTGATTCTGCAACGGACGGAGTTTCGGGATGACTGACAAGGACCTACATCCTTCTTCCACTCACCCCCCACTCCCACCCACCCAGGAAGACGAACAGTTTGCCCGGCTTCGTCTGTTGCGCTCTCGCCGTGTGGGAATTTCGACCTACCGGCGCTTGCTGGATGAACATGGCTCTGCCCAAGAGGCGCTGAAGGCGCTGCCGGAAGTCGCACGTGCCGTCGGAATATCGGATTATCGTATCTGCCCCGAAGGGGTCGTTCAGGCGGAACTCAACGCCGCCCGCCGCGCCGGGGCGCGGCTACTGGTCGAGGGGGAGGCACCCTACCCGCGCCTGCTCCGCGACCTCCCCGATGCGCCCCCCTTCTTATGGCTGATCGGCGACCCGGCCTTGCTGGGCCGGCCGATGATCTCCCTCGTGGGCGCGCGAAACGCCTCTTCGCTTGGGCTGCGCATGGCCCGCAACCTCGCCGCCGAACTTGGGGAGGCTGGCTTCGTCGTCGTCTCTGGCCTTGCTCGGGGGATCGACGCGGCAGCGCATGATGCCGCCTTGGCCCACGGCACCATCGCGGTGCAGGCAGGCGGGGTCGACATTATATATCCCAGCGAGAACACCGCGCTGGCCGGTCAAATTGCCGCGCAGGGGCTGCGCCTGTCAGAGCAACCGATGGGCCTGCAACCAATGGCGCGGCATTTCCCAAGCCGCAATCGCATCATCTCGGGTCTGAGCCGTGCAACGGTGGTGGTTGAGGCGGCGGCCCGCTCGGGCAGTTTGATCACCGCACGCGATGCGCTGGATCAGGGGCGCGACGTGCTTGCGGTCCCTGGCCATCCGATGGACGCCCGCGCGGCAGGCTGCAACATGCTGATCCGCGACGGCGCGGTGCTGGTGCGCTCCGCCGCGGATGTGTTGGAGGTCTTGCCGGAGGGGGGAGTTCAGACCTCGGCACCTCGCAGCAAGCCCCCCGCAGCGCCTCGCCCGGAACCGCCGCCGCGAAATCAAAGCCCCGTCGCGAAACTCCACGCGCAGATCCTCTCCCGTCTCGGCCATGCGCCCTTGGCCGAAGACCAGTTGATCCGCGACCTGCAAGTGCCCAGCAGCGACGTCGCCCCCGCGCTCCTCGATCTTGAGATGGCGGGAGAAATTCAGCGCCAACCCGGCGGGCTGCTCAGCCGCTCCGCCTGACGCCGCGATGACGCAGTCCTGGGCCGAAGACCACGGGGACCGGGGGCCAACCGCGCGACACTTAAGCGGGCCAAGCAAGCGTCGAATGCCGAGGGTCAATGCCCCCGAAACGGCCCATCCGGCCTGCGAAACCGCTGCGCGGCCAACCCGTGATACGCAGCAGCCGCATTGACAAACACCCCTGCCATCCCACATGAGACAGCGCAAAGCCGCCCCCGTTTTTGATCTAAGGTGCCTGTATTTATGCCCGTCGTCGTCGTCGAATCCCCAGCCAAGGCCAAAACGATCAACAAATATCTGGGCGACGATTACACCGTTCTCGCCTCTTACGGCCACGTCCGCGACCTGCCGCCGAAAGACGGCTCGGTCGACACTGACGCCGATTTCGACATGAAATGGGAGGTGGCCAGCGACAGCAAGAAACACGTCAAGGCCATCGCCGACGCGCTGGCCCAAGACAACGCACTGATCCTCGCGACCGACCCCGACCGCGAGGGCGAGGCGATCAGCTGGCACCTGCAAGAAGCGCTGACCAAGCGCAAGTCGATCAAGAAGGACACGCCGGTAAGCCGCGTGGTCTTCAACCAGATTACCCAAAAGGCCGTGACCGAGGCGATGCAGAACCCGCGCCAGGTCGACATGCCGCTGGTCGAGGCCTATCTCGCCCGCCGCGCGCTGGACTATCTGGTGGGCTTCAACCTCTCCCCCGTGCTTTGGCGCAAACTGCCCGGCGCGAAATCCGCGGGCCGCGTGCAATCGGTGACCCTGCGCCTCATCGTCGAACGCGAGATGGAGATTGAGGCCTTTCGCGCCCGCGAATACTGGTCGGTGAGGGCGCTGCTCGCCACCCCGCGCGGTCAGGAGTTCGAGGCCCGCCTCGTCTCGCTCGCCGGCAAGAAGCTCGAGCGCTTCGATCTCGCCGATGCCACGCAGGCCGAGATGGCGGTGCAGGCGATCACCTCCCGCGCGCTCAAGGTGATGAACGTCGAGGCGAAGCCGGCCAGCCGCAATCCCTCGGCCCCCTTCATGACCTCGACCCTTCAGCAGGAGGCCAGCCGCAAGTTTTCCATGGGCGCGCGCCAGACCATGTCGACCGCGCAGCGCCTTTATGAAGCAGGCCACATCACCTACATGCGGACCGACGGCATCGACATGGCGCCCGAGGCCGTCTCGATGGCGCGCGACGCGATCAAGGACCGTTTTGGCGCGGATTACGTGCCGAAAGAGCCGCGTATTTACAAGAACAAGGCCAAGAACGCGCAGGAAGCCCACGAATGTATCCGCCCCACGGATATGACCAAGGACGCTAAGGCGCTGAAGCTCGATGCCGATCAGGCCAAGCTCTACGACCTGATCTGGAAACGCACGCTGGCTTGCCAGATGGAGAGCGCCCGGCTGGAACGCACCACGGTCGAGATCGGCAGCGACGACGCGCAGGTCGGGCTGCGCGCCAACGGTCAGGTCGTGCTCTTCGACGGTTTCCTCAAGGTCTATGAGGAAGGCCGCGACGATGTGGTTGATGAGGACGACAAGCGCCTGCCGCAGATCCATCAGGGCGACGCGATGGACAAGCGCGCCGTCACCCCCGAGCAGCATTTCACCCAGCCCCCGCCGCGCTATACCGAAGCGACGCTGGTCAAGAAGATGGAAGAGCTCGGCATCGGCCGCCCCTCGACCTATGCCAGCATCGTCACCACGATTCAGGACCGCGAATATGTCCGCAAGGACGGCAACCGCCTGATCCCCGAGGATAAGGGCCGTCTGGTGACCGCCTTTCTTGAGAACTACTTCCGCCGCTATATTGGCTATGACTTCACCGCCGATCTGGAAGACCAACTCGATAAAGTCAGCGCCGGGGATGCCGCCTATAAAGAAGTGCTGCGCCGCTTCTGGCGCGACTTCTCGGCCGCCATCGCCGAAACGTCAGAGCTGCGCATCACCGAGGTGCTGGAGAAGATCAACGAGGTGCTGGAGCCACATCTCTTCCCGCCCACCGAGGACGGCAGCGATCCGCGGCTCTGCCCGAACTGTGAGATTGGCCGCCTGTCGATGCGCACCGCGCGTTCGGGCGGCGCCTTCATCGGCTGCTCGAACTACCCCGACTGCCGCTACACCCGCCCCTTCGGCCCGCCCGACCCGGAAGCCGAAGCCTCGGCCATCCCGCCGGATGGCAAGCTTCTGGGCGAGGATCAGGGCGACGAGATCCGCGTCTTCAAAGGCCGTTTCGGGCCCTACGTACAGCGCGGGCCGGTGACCGAAGAGAACAAGAAACCCCCGCGCCAGTCGATCCCCAAGGATTGGGTGCCCGAGGACTTGACGCTGGAACAGGGCGTGATGCTCTTGTCGCTCCCGCGCCAGATCGGCCCCCACCCGGAGGACGGCGTCATGGTCTGGGCCAACATCGGGCGCTACGGGCCTTACATCAAACACGCCGAGAGCACCTCGGACCGCGGCGGCACCAATGCCAACCTCGAAGGCATCGACGAGGTCTGGACCGTGGGCATGAACCGCGCCGTGCAGCTTCTGGCCGAAAAGGTCGCCAGCCGCGGTGGCCGGGGCAAGGCCGCGAAACCGATCCGCGAGATGGGCGAGCACCCGGATATGGGTGGCGCGGTCAACGTCATGGAAGGCAAATACGGCCCTTATGTGAAATGGGAAAAGGTCAACGCCACGATCCCCAAGGAGATCGAACCGGCAGACCTGACCATGGAACGCGCGGTGGAGTTGATCGAAGAGAAGCTCGCCAAATCCCCCGCCAAACGCAAAGCGGCGACGAAGAAGGCACCCGCTAAGAAGACGGCGGCCAAGAAGACCGCTGGCAAGAAGACGGCGGCGAAAAAGACGGCCACAAAAAAGGCACCGGCAAAGACGGCGGCCAAGAAACCCGCGGCGAAGAAAACAACCGCGAAAAAAGCCGACAGCGCGTAAGCCGCATATAGGCACAGCAACCGCGCCGGGAGATCGGCGCGGTTCCGCCTGTGGCCTGCCTTTATATCCAGCATCATGAATATGTGATTTGCCATTCCCCTGCGATTTTCGGATCAGGGGCGGTGGCAAGACCAATATGAAAGGCAGATCAATGTCAGGCATGAAATTCACCCGGCGCGGGCTGATCGCCGCAAGCGGCGCGGCGCTGATGACGCCGCAAATCCTGCGGGCACAGGAGCCCGGCCAAGCGCCGCGCGAGTTTTCCACCGAAGCCCCCGTGTCGCGCAACACGTCGAGCTTTGCCACGCAGCGCTGGCAGAACCATTTCGACAGCCTTGGCAAAGGCGCGATCGTGGCGGACACCACCAGCCGCGCCCTGCATTACTGGAGCGCGGACGGCCAGACCTATAAGGTCTACCCGACCTCCGTACCCGCCACCGAAGAGCTGACCAAACGCGGCTACACCGAGATCGTGCGCAAGAAGGTCGGCCCCGATTGGACGCCCACCGCCTCGATGATGGAGCGTTTTCCGCATTACAAATACATGCCGCCGGGCCCGGACAATCCGCTGGGCACCCATGCGATGTACCTCAGCTGGCCTGCCTATATCATTCACGGCACCCATGACACGCGCAAGATCGGGCGGCGGTCCTCGGACGGTTGCATCGGGCTCTATAACGAAAAGATCGAAGAGCTTTTCGGCCTCTGCCCCGTGGGCACGCGGGTGCGCATCATCTGACCTTCCGGGCGGCCTTTCCTGCGTAGCACCACGTAATTGACACTGCCCCGACGCAGGGTCACATATGGCGCAGCGAAACTGTAGGGAGGTCGCCCGTGAACAAAATCTATGGATCCGCCGTCGAGGCGCTGGAAGGCGTTCTGTCGGATGGCATGCTGATCGCCGCCGGGGGCTTTGGCCTTTGCGGCATTCCGGAATTGCTGTTGCAGGCGATCAAGGAAAACGGGGCCAAAGACCTCACCTTTGCGTCGAACAATGCGGGCGTCGATGACTTCGGCATCGGCATTCTGCTGCAATCGCGGCAGGTGAAGAAGATGATCTCTTCCTATGTGGGGGAGAATGCCGAGTTCATGCGCCAGTATCTCTCGGGTGAGCTTGAGCTTGAATTCAACCCCCAAGGCACCCTGGCCGAGCGTATGCGCGCCGGCGGTGCGGGCATCCCGGGTTTCTACACCAAGACCGGCGTCGGCACCCAGATTGCCGAAGGCAAGGAAGTGAAGCAGTTCCACGGCGAGGATTACATCCTCGAAGAGGGCATCTTTGCCGATCTGTCGATCGTGAAAGCGTGGAAAGCCGATGACACGGGCAACCTCGTCTTCCGCAAGACCGCGCGCAACTTCAACCCGCCCGCAGCCATGTGCGGGAAGGTCTGCATCGTCGAGGTCGAAGAGATCGTCCCCCGCGGCAGCCTCGACCCCGACCACATCCACCTGCCGGGCATCTATGTGCATCGCATCATCCAAGGCGCGCATGAGAAACGCATCGAGAAGGTCACGACACGCAAGCGGGAGGACGCATAATGCCTTGGGATAGAGATCAGATGGCGGCACGGGCCGCAGAGGAACTCGAAGACGGTATGTATGTGAACCTCGGCATCGGTATTCCGACGCTGGTGGCGAACTATGTCGGCGACAAGGACATCACCCTTCAGTCCGAGAACGGCATGTTGGGCATGGGCCCCTTCCCATACGAGGGCGATGAAGACCCCGACCTGATCAACGCTGGCAAGCAGACCATCACCGAGTTGAGCCGCACCGCCTATTTCGACAGCGCCATGTCCTTTGGCATGATCCGTGGCGGCAAGATCGCGGCGGCGATCCTCGGTGCCATGGAAGTGGCCGAGAACGGCGATCTGGCGAACTGGATGATCCCCGGCAAGCTGGTCAAAGGCATGGGCGGCGCCATGGACCTCGTGGCCGGCGTCCGCAAGGTCATCGTGGTGATGGACCACCAGAACAAGGCCGGTGACTCGAAAGTGCTGAAAGAATGCACCCTGCCGCTGACCGGCAAGGGCGTGGTCGATCGGATCATCACCAACCTCGGCGTACTCGATGTGGTCGAAGGTGGCTTGAAGATCGTCGAATGCGCCGATGGCGTGACCGAAGAAGAGCTGCGCGCCGCGACCCAAGCGACCATCGTTTGAAAATCAGCCCTCGGCGGCATCCGCCGGGGGCATGCCTGTCGCGCTCAGTTCATCGCGGCAAAAACGCAGCCATCGCTGATCAGTTCCGGCGGTGTCAGGCAAAGCCCCTGCGCCACCTGAAACGCCGCCAGCACCTTGGGCACATAGTCGCGCGTCTCGGCAAAGGGCGGCACGCCCGCATGTTTGCGCACCGACCCCTCCCCCGCGTTATAGCCCGCGAGCACGAGAATCGGGTCGCGGTCGAACTCCCCCATCAGCCAGTCGAGGTATTTCACCCCGCCCGAGATATTCTCGGCCGCGACCATAGTGTTGCGCACGCCAAAACGGGCGGCGGTATCGGGCATCAGTTGCATCAGACCAGCCGCGCCCGCCCGGCTCACCGCATCGGCACGGCCTGCGGATTCCACGCTGATCACCGCCAGCACCAGCGCGGGCGAGACATTGGTGCCAACCGTGGCGCGCAGGATATCCACCCCGTTGCTGCGCGCGATATCTTGCAGATGTTGCAGGCGCGGGGCGGGGACTTGGCCACCGGAAAGCGCCGCCATCGCCGGGGCCAACCGCCCTGCCCCGCGCCGCTCAGCCGCGGGGGAGATTTTATCCCAGAACCAATCGAACTGCCCGGCGTTCAAAGGCGCGATCGCGCCGCTCGGGGTGGCGACAACGGCGGGGCCTGTATCCACCTTCGCTGCAGCGGCGGCACGGGCCGCCAGATCAATTTGCACAGTGATGCGTTTGGCCCCTTTCTTGGGCGGACCGACCCGCTTGGCCGAGAACTCAGGGAACGGTTTCGGCCCCTCTGCCATGGCGGCAGGGGCCATGAGGGCCGTGACCAGCGAGAATGCCAATATGCGATACATGCCTGCTCTACCTTGCGTCTGACGCGCCTTTGCCCGGCAATATCTCACGAATCGTGGAATCGGGCCAGCGTTGGAGGCGGGGATCATGGCGATTTCGCCGCAATTGCGGTGTTAGAGGGTGCGAACGCACAGTCAGAAGGCGCATTTCGAAAATTAAAGTGCATCTGAACAACGGGTTAACAAGTTTTCACAAGAAAACCGGCAATAGTCTGAAAAAGGGACTTTTGCTGCCAAATTAGCGCCCCAATCCGACGGCTATAAAGGGTCATACCAAGTCGGACAGCTTCAAATGAGAGAGCGAGGCAAACCGGACGGCGAGGTTAAGACCTTTTACTCAGTGATCCTTGGAGGGACATGACATGATGAACTTTATCAAAAACTTCCGCAAAGACGAAGACGGTGCCGTGACAGTTGACTGGGTCGTTCTGACCGCTGCGATCGTTGGTCTGGCCGTGGTTGCTTTCAACACAATTGGCGAAAACACTACTGCGTTGACGAACCAAATCGCTGGCGACATCGCTGGTGTCACTGACGAGGCCCCTGCTGAGTCCCCCTGATTAAATCCAAACCTGGTCAAAACCGATAGGTTCTACGAAGATTTAGGACCGCCTCCCTCTTGGGGCGCGGTCCTCTTTCAATGCTAGGCTCAGGACTCATAGCCAGTAGATGACAGTGGCGGCGAGAGCGATGGCTGAGAGGAAGACCTTTGGGCATCGGT